>NZ_JAQWYD010000044.1:0-43246 GCF_029254145.1 Lentibacter sp. | reverse complement strand
CTCCCAAAATCGGGGGGGGTGATATGCGTGCACAACCCGTGCACAATGCGTGCACCGCCTGAATGGCTCTTTTGTTAAGAGAAAATTAGTCAACGCAGCGTTCGGTGCTGTCAGGGGTGTGCAAGTTTTGCACGCCCCTTTCTGTTTTACTTTTTGCCGCCGAACTTTGGCTCCGTGCCTGCGCGGAGGCGGTCGATGTTGGCTCGGTGGGTGAAGAACACAAGCGCTGTCAGGGCAATGCCGAGCAGCAGGAGCTGATGCGCGCCAAGTGTGGCCATCCAGACCGTTGAGGCGCTGGCGGCAGCGACAGCCGCGAGCGAGGAGATGCGCCAGATTGCGAAGGCCAGGAGCCATGTCGCACAGACGGCAAGGCCCACAGCCCAGTTGAGCGCAAGGATTAGCCCGATGAATGTAGCGACGCCTTTGCCGCCCTTGAAGCGCAGCCAGATGGGGAAGCAATGACCGAGGAACGCCATAAGGCCCGCAAGCTGGGCCGCGTCTTCGCCAGCCAAAGCGCGGGCAAGGAGCACAGCGACTGCTGCTTTGCCGCCATCCAGCAGAAGCGTGAGCAACGCGGCGGTCTTGTTGCCTGTGCGCAAGACATTGGTTGCGCCGATATTGCCCGAACCGATGGCGCGCAGATCTCCGAGGTTCATCACGCGAGAGATCAAGACGCCGAAGGGCACAGAGCCGAAGAGATAGCCGATGAGGGCCCAGAGGGCGAGAACGAGGGCGGAGTGTTCGATGAGGGGCATCAGCCGAAGACCTTTTTACCAGCGACATAAGTTGCCACGACTTTACCTTGCAGGCGCTGGCCGTCAAAGGGCGTGTTTTTGGACTTTGACAGAAGCGTGGTACGATCAAGTACGAAGGGCTTGTTTGGGTCAAAGAGCATCAGATCGGCGGGTGCGCCTTTGCTCAGGCGGCCAGAGGCGAGCTGAAGCCGCTTGGCCGGGTTGAGCGCGAGCGCGCGGAAGAGTTGCGCAAGCGTGAGGCTACCTGCGTGAACAAGGCGCAGGGCGGCGGGCAGAAGTGTTTCCAGAGCAACCGCGCCAGAAGCGGCCTCGGCGTAGGGCAGGCGCTTGCTCTCCTCATCTTGAGGTGTGTGCATCGAGCTGATCGTATCGATGAGGCCGCTTGCGAGGGCCTCGACTGTGGCGAGACGGTCATCCTCAGAGCGCAAGGGCGGCTTCAATTTGAAGAAGGTGCGGTAGTCGGCAACGTCCAGCTCATTGAGCGTGAGATGGTGAATCGAGGTGCCTGCGGTGATATCAAGGCCGTTGCGCTTTGCGCGCTCAAGTGCAGGCAAGGCGCGGGCTGTTGTGATCTGATCGGCGTGGTAGCGCGCGCCTGTCATCTCAAGGAGCGCGATGTCACGATCAAGGCCCATGCGCTCGGCCATGGGCGAGACGGAGGGCAGGCCACGAAGCGTTGCGAACTTGCCAGAGGTGACGGCGGCACCTGCGGAGAGGATCGGCTCTTGGGGGTGTGCTATGACGAGTGCGCCGAGGGAGCGGGCGTATGTCAGCGCGCGCTGGAAGACTTTGGTATTGGTCACGACGGCGTCGCAATCGGAAAAGCCTACAGCGCCTGCATCCATCAGGAAGCCGATCTCTGTCATTTCGCGGCCCTCGCGCCCCTTTGTGAGCGCGGCGAGGGGGAGGACATTGACGGCGCTGTCTTCATTGGCGCGGCGTTTGACAAACTCCAGCGCTTCGGGTGTGTCGATCGCGGGGGAGGTATCAGGGCGGATGGCCATTGTTGTGACCCCACCAGCGGCCGCTGCGCGGGCGGCGGAGGCATAGCTTTCTTTGTGGCGCTCGCCTGGTTCGCCGACTTTGACGCCGATGTCGACAATCCCCGGGGCGAGGCAGAGGCCATTGCAATCAATTGTTTCGTCTGCTTGGGGTGGCTCGCCCTGACCTGTTGCGGCGATTGCGCCGTTCTGCACAAGGAGCCAGCCTGTGTCCTCGGTCTGGGCCTCGGGGTCGATGAGCTTGGCGTTGGTGAAGAGGGTTTTCATATTAGCTCCTTGCGCTCAGCGCAGCGTCGCGGGTCTTTAGGATGAGGCTCGCGCCTGCGGCGGGGTCGGCTTGGTATTTGATCAGGTATTTGTCGCCCGTTTGGGTAACGACTTGCAGGGCGGAGAGCATAGTGCGGGCGTCAGCGACATTGGCGAGCGGGATCACGCGCTCGTCGGGGCCGATGAGCTTTGTGTCGCTCAGCTTCCAGACCATGCCGAGCTGTTCGCTCATCGCGTAAGCGCCGCGCGCACCAATGGCGAGGACGGAGCCGACGATGCCTGTCCATGGATGGGGATTGCCGACATAGAAGAGCACGCCCGATAGGAGCAACGAACCGAGGGCCGCGAGCAGGATATGCTCACGGATGTAGGTGCTGCGGGCTGGGGGAAAGGTTGCGATGATCTGGCTCATGATTTGGCTTCCTCAGCGGTGGGGATATCGGCTTCGTCGGCGATTCTGCCCATGAGGGCGAGGCGGGCGATGTCGATATCGCGCTCGGTGGCGCGGGGGTTGGTGAGGTATTTCATTAGCACAGATTGACCTGTTTCAAGATCGAGGCGCAGGTTTTTGTAGAGTTTGCGCTGGGTGGCGTGGATATCGGCGAGATTGACGGCGGCATTCTGCTCGGGGGCGTTGCCGTTTTCGTAAATGAGGCGAAGCGATGTCAGGTGCCAGACATCGGCGCGGTGGTTGAGCCAGCTGGTGTAATCATCAAAGATGAAGGCGGAGAAGACTGTCGTGAAGCCCATGATTGGCAGCCAGTATTCGGGCGGCAGTCCGATGAGCGGGCCGAAGACCACGGCGGTCAGAAGGCCGATGATCAGGCTGCGCTGCACAAAGACCCAAATGTCGGGCTGGTATGTGCCAAGGAAGGCCTCGTCATCCAGAAGGGTTGTGACAGGGACGGGCTGCTCAGACATAGGTGTCCTTTGAAGCGGCGGCCGCGCGGCTTTCGCGCAGATTGCGCGCCAGTAGGTCCATCGCGGCCATGCGCACGGCGACCCCCATTTCGACCTGCTCCTGAATGACAGAGCGGGTCACGTCATCGGCAATCTCGCCGTCGATCTCGACGCCGCGGTTCATTGGGCCGGGGTGCATGACGATCGCATCTGGTTTGGCGTGGGCGAGCTTTTCGGCGGTGAGGCCGAAGCGGTGATAATACTCGCGCTCGGAGGGAATAAATCCGCCATCCATGCGCTCTTTCTGGAGCCTGAGCATCATCACGACATCGACGCCTTCAAGCCCTTCGCGCATGTCGTCAAAGACTTCTACGCCAAACTCGTCGATCTGGCTGGGCATAAGCGTGGGCGGCCCGATCAGGCGGACGCGGTTTTCCATTTTGCCGAGCAGCATGATATTGCTGCGTGCGACGCGGGAGTGGGCGATATCGCCGCAGATTGCGATCGAGAGGCGGTGCAGGCGGCCCTTGGCGCGGCGGATTGTCAGCGCATCGAGCAGCGCCTGAGTCGGGTGTTCGTGGCTGCCATCGCCCGCGTTGAGCACGGCGCAATTGACCTTTTGGGCCAGAAGATCGACCGCACCTGAGCTGCCATGGCGCACGACGAGGAGATCGGGGTGCATGGCGTTGAGCGTGAGGGCCGTATCAACCAGCGTTTCGCCCTTTTTGATAGAGCTTGCGCCCATCGCCATGTTCATCACATCTGCGCCGAGGCGCTTGCCTGCAAGCTCGAAAGACGCCTGTGTGCGGGTCGAGTTTTCAAAGAACATATTGATCTGGGTCAGGCCTGCCAGCGCATCGGAGTGTTTGTGTGCCGAGCGATTGAGCGCAACATATTTGTCGGCCAGATCAAGAATAGAAGTAATGTCGGATTGGGAGAGCGGCTCGATCCCTAACAGGTGACGATGTGCAAAGCTCATGGGCTGTCCCTCGCAAATTTCCTGAGCTTATAAAGCGGGGGCGGGGAGCGTGCAATCTGCTTTCGGTGTTTTGGCGGTCTCAGGGATGCGCTAGGGTGTTTGCATGGAATCGGCACAACACTACTGGGCGGCGCGGGCGGCTCTTGAATGGCAGGTTGAACTCGGAGCTGATGAGGCGCTGAGCGAAAGGCCTGTGAACCGCTTTGAGCTTGTTGAAAAGGTGAAGGCCAATCCTGCCGCTGCGAAAGCCGAGGCGGCGCCACATGTGCAGACCGGATATGTGCAAGCGCCCAAGATTGACGCTGTGGCGGAGGCCCGCATGGCGTCCGAGCAAGCTCAGGATTTGGGCCAGCTGCGTGCGGCGCTGGAACGCTTTGAGCATTGCGAGCTTAAGCGCGGGGCGCGCAACCTTGTGTTTGCTGATGGTGTGGCTGGGGCGCGTGTGATGATCCTTGGCGAAGCGCCGGACCGCGAGGGGGACCGCGAGGGCAAGCCTTTTGTCGGGCAGTCGGCTGCCCTTTTGGGAAAGATGCTTGGCGCGATTGGTCTGAGCCTTGAAGAAAGTGTTTACGTCAGCACGGTGATGCCGTGGCGGCTCTTGAACCAGTCGGGGCCAAGTCCTGACGCGGTTGCCATGATGCGGCCCTTTGTGGCGCGGCATGTTGCTTTGGCGAAGCCTGACATCTTGATACTGATGGGTAATATTGCTTGTGATGCGGTGCTGGGGCAGCGCGGGATTACGCGTCTGCGCGGCACATGGGGCGAGGCGTTTGGCTTGCCGGCGATGCCGACGTTTCCGCCAGAGACTTTGATGCGCCAGCCTGAGCTGAAGCGCGCGGCATGGGCGGATTTGTTAGAGATTAAAGCGAGGCTTGCATGAGCAGAATTGACGAGAGCCGTGAGTTTATTCCCGTGAGGATTGCTGTTTTAACGGTCAGTGATACGCGGGAGCTGGCCGAGGACCGCTCGGGTGATGTGCTTGTGGCGCGGCTGATGGAAGCGGGGCATGTGCTGGCGAAACGGGCGATTGTGCGTGATGAGCGCGGCGATATCGCGCAGCAACTGCGGGACTGGGTGGCCAGTGATGAAGTTGATGTCATTATCTCGACAGGCGGCACGGGGCTGACGGGGCGGGATGTGACCGTTGAGGCTCATCGGGATGTTTACGAAAAAGAGATCGACGCCTTTGGCACGCTGTTTACGATGATCAGCTTTGGCAAGATCGGCACGAGTGCTGTGCAGAGCCGCGCGACCGCGGGTGTGGCGGGCGGTTGCTATCTCTTCGCGCTGCCAGGCAGCCCGGGAGCGTGTAAGGACGGCTGGGACGACATCCTGAAGTGGCAGCTGGATTATCGTCACAGGCCCTGCAACTTTGTTGAGATCATGCCGCGACTTGAAGAGCACAAGCGACGCAAATGAGCGATATCTTTGAGCCATTGGGCCCTCTGATGGAGCCACGAGACGGGCCTGCGCTGATCAAAGTTGCTGCGATTTATGCCCGCGATGCGCATGGGCGCGCGCTGTGCCAGCTTCGGGACGATTTGCCCGGGATTGCTGCGGGCGGGATTTGGGGCCTGTTTGGCGGCAAGGTTGAGGCGGGCGAGAGCCTGCGCGCCGCCGCTGTGCGCGAGTTTTTTGAGGAAACGGGGATTGTGATTGCCGAGGGCGAGTTGGCCCCTATGGTGCAGGTGGCTTCGCAGACTTTGTCAAACTGGCGGATTTATGTGTTTGAGCTTGCTCGGCCTGTGCGCCCAGACGAGATCAGGCTCGGCGAGGGCGCTGGCTTTGCGTTTTTGACGGAAGCGCAGGTTAGGGATTATGAATTCATCTCGACCTATAAACAGTTTTTTGAAAAGATTTTCGACTGAAACGCAGGTGTCATGCGTATATGTAATGCTATGCCTGCAATTTGCGGCTCACTGACGTGCCAAAAGGAACATAGATGCGGTTTTTACAGCGTGGTTTGACAGGGCTATTTATCTTTGCCGTGACGCTCGGGCTTTTGACCTATGGGGCGATCTTGGTGCGCGGTGCTGTTGAGGACCGTATGAGCCAAGAGGCGCGTGTGCCGCCAGCGCGCGAGCGGGTCTTTTCTGTAAATGCTCAACGGGTTGTCACAGAAACGCTGACGCCCGTGATTTCGGCTTATGGCGAGGTGAAGAGCCTGCGGACGCTTGAGATTCGTCCTGCTGTTGGCGGCACGATCGTTGAAATGAGTGAGGCATTTGTTGAGGGCGGCCGCTTTGCGGCGGGCGAAGTCATGCTCAAGATTGATGATGCAGATGCGCGCGCGGCGTTTGAGCGGGCGGAGGCTGATCAGATGGATGCTGAGGCCGAGGGGCGCGATGCTGCCCGCGCTCTTGCTTTGGCGGGCGATGAGCTGCGCAATGCTGAGGAGCAGGCGGCCTTGCGCGAGCGTGCGCTCGTGCGTCAACGGGATCTGAAAGCGCGGCGTGTGGGAACAGATGCGGCTGTGGAGGCGGCAGAAATTGCTGCGAGCGCGGCCAAGGCTGCGGTTTTGACGCGCAGGCAGGCTTTGGCGCAGGCCGAGGCGCGGCTTGACAGTTCGGCCACGCGGCTGGCGCGGGCGGGCATCCAGCTCTCCGAGGCGGAGCGGCGGGTTGCAGAGACAGAGATCACTGCGCGGTTTGACGGAGTCTTGAGCAGTGTGAATGCGGTTGAGGGGCGTCTTGTGAGTGCCAACGAACGGCTGGCGGAGTTCGTAGACCCTGATGCGCTTGAAGTGGCGTTTCGGGTTTCGACGCAGGATTATGGGCGTCTTTTGGAGGCGGACGGGCGCCTCAAGACTGCCAAGCTTGATGTGATTTTGGAAGATTTCGGAACCGACCTTGCGACAGAAGCGCGGCTAAGCCGTGCAGGCGCGGCCAATCTCGGCGGCGAAACGGGCCGGGCGCTTTTTGCTCAGCTGGCCGAGGCGAAGGGCTTTAAACCCGGTGACTTTGTCGGGGTGCAGATTGAAGAGACGCCGATTGAGGCCGTTTCGCCCATACCGGCAACGGCACTGGGAACCGACGGCTCTGTCCTGCTGATTGGTGAGGGTGGACGGCTTGAGCTTGTTCAGGTGCAGCTTTTGCGGCGACAGGGGGACAGCGTTATCATCCGAGCGCCCGAACTTGCAGGGCAGCTTATTGTCTCAAAGCGCACGCCTCTTTTGGGCGCGGGGATCAGTGTGACGGCTGTCGAGACTGGGGCAGAAGCTGTGGCGCCTGCGGCTCCAGAAATGATCGAACTCAGTGAGGAGCGGCGCGCCAAACTTGTGGCGGCTGTTGCTGCCAACAAGATGATGCCCAAGGATGTGCAGGAGCGGCTTTTGACGCAGCTTCAGGCGGCTGAAGTTCCGCTGAAGATGGTGGAGCGGATTGAAAGCCGCATGGGGGGATAAGACATGCGCGATGTGGGGCTGATCGGCGGGATTATCTCGTATTTTACGCGCCACAGGACTGTGGCCAACCTGCTTTTGGTGAGCCTGATTGTGGCGGGCCTTGTGGCTATGCCACGGATGCGTGCGCAGTTTTTTCCTGATGTTATTGTTGATAATGTCTCCGTCAGTGTCACATGGGAAGGCGCTGGCGCGGAAGATGTCGACGCGGGGATTGTGCAGGTTTTGGAGCCTGCTCTCCTGACCGTTGAGGGCGTGGCTGAGGCGACATCTTTATCGCGTGAAGGCTCAGCGCGGATTGATCTTGATTTTGAGCCCGGCTGGGACATGGCGCGCGCGGCTGACGATGTTCAGGCGGCTGTGGATTTTGTCACGCTTCTGCCCGATGAAGCGGATGATCCAAAAGTCGAGCGGGGCGTCTGGCGGGACCGTGTGACCGATGTCGTGATCACGGGGCCTGTGGGCGCGGACCAGTTGGCGCGGTTTGCCGATGAATTTGTGGCGCGGCTTTTTCAGGAAGGTGTAACGCGTACCACGATCCGCGGCGTTGCAGGCCAAAAGACCAATGTGATTGTCTCCACGCGCGACTTGATCGAACATGATATTACATTTGCCCAGATCGCGGGGGCGATTGGGGAAGAGGTGAATGCCGACCCTGCTGGGGATGTGACCGGGGCCAATGCACGGGTGCGTACGGGTGTGGAGAAGCGCAGCCCTGAGCAGATATCCCAAATCGTGATCAAGGCACTGGCGGATGGCTCCAAGCTGACGATTGGCGATGTGGCGCGCCTTGAGGTCGAGGGCGCGCTTCGTGGCGAGACATATTTTGTAGGAGAAAACTCCGCTATTTCTGTGCGGGTGGATCGCTCGGCGAGCGGGGATGCGATTGGCATTCAGCATTCTGTCGAGAAGGTTGCTGCGGCGCTTGAGGCGACGCTTCCCCCCGATGTTTCGATTGATCTTATCCGGACACGGGCCGAGGCGATTACGGGGCGTCTCGACATTCTGCTCGACAACGGCTTGATGGGGCTTGGTCTCGTGGTGGCGCTGCTGTTTTTGTTTCTCAATGCACGTACGGCGCTTTGGGTTGCGGCGGGTATTCCTGTTTCGATGCTGGCTGCGATTGCGCTGATGTTTGCATGGGGGCTGACGATCAATATGATCTCGCTGTTTGCGCTGATCATCACGCTTGGCATTGTTGTGGACGATGCGATTGTTGTTGGCGAGCATGCGGATGCGCGGCTCAGGAAACTGCGCGAGGGGCCTGTGGAGGCAGCAGAAAACGCCGCGAAGCGGATGGCGCTGCCTGTGTTCTCAGCCACGTTGACCACTGTAATTGCGTTCTTTGCGCTCACCTTTGTGGAGGGCCGCTTTGGTGATCTGATTTCGGATATTCCTTTCACTGTGGTGGTGGTCTTGCTGGCCAGTTTGGTGGAGTGTTTCCTCATTCTGCCCAACCATATGGCGCACTCTCTCAAGCATGCGTTTGAGACCCATTGGTACGATTTGCCCAGCCGGGTTGTGAACCGCGGTTTTGAACATGTTCGGGAGCGTTATTTCCGTCCTGCCATGGTTTGGGTTGTGAAGCTGCGCTACCCTGTTTTTGCGGGTGTGATCCTTGTGCTGGCGAGCCAAGTTGCGCTATTTGTGCGCGGTGATGTGCAGTGGCGCTTTTTCAATGCGCCTGAGCGAGCGTCTATTTCGGGCAATTTTGCCATGGTCCCGGGCGCAAGCCGCGAGGATACTTTCACGATGATGCGTTTGCTTCAGCAGACGGTGAACGAGCTCGGGGCGGAGTATGAGGCCAAGCACGGCAGAAACCCGATTGATTATGTGCTGGCGCAAGTGGGTGGTAACACATGGCCGCCGCTCGCAGGCGCAGATACCAAAGAGCCAGACGAGCTTGGCGCAGTGGCGATCGAGCTGATTGACGCGGATTTGCGACCCTATTCGAGTTTTGCATTTCTGGCCGAGTTGCAAGACCGCTTGCCGACCCATCCGCTTCTGGAAACCGTTAGCTTTCGTGGCTGGCGTTCCGGGCCAGGGGGCTCAGCACTTGATGTGCAGTTCTTTGGTGCAGATGCAAATACGTTGAAGGCGGCGAGCGAGGCTTTGAAAGAGGCGGTTGTTCAATATCCCGAAGTCAGCGGTGTTGAAGACGATTTGGCCTATGATAAAGGCGAGTTTGTGCTGGACTTGAGCGCGCAGGGGCAATCGCTTGGATTTACCATTGATGGCGTGGGCCGCGAGTTGCGCCACCGCTTGAGTGGTCTTGAGGCGGCGACTTATCCTGACGGTGCGCGCTCGGCCACGATCCGAGTGGAGCTGCCTGATGACGAGGTGACGGCGGACTTTATATACCGCACACAGATGCGCGCGCCGAACGGGCAATATGTTGCGCTTTCGGATGTTGTGAGCGTGCGGGAGCAGGCGGGCTTTTCCACCATTCGGCGCGAAAACGGGCTGCGCACTGTTTCTGTGACAGGGGACATATCCGAAGATGATGCGGCGCGGGCAGCGGAGATTGTTCAGGCGCTTCAGGACACGATCCTGCCAGATATTGCTTCGCAGTATCAGGTCGAGTGGCGGCTGTCTGGGCTGTCCGAGCAGGAGGGCGACTTTCTCAACGATGCTTTGACCGGGTTTATCCTGTGTCTTGTGGGGATTTATCTTGTCTTGGCTTGGGTCTTTGCGAGCTGGACGCGGCCTGCCGTTGTGATGGCGATTATTCCTTTCGGGCTTGTCGGGACAATCTATGGCCATGCCGCTTGGGATGTCCCTTTGAGCATGTTCACGGTAGTTGGCTTGCTTGGTATGACAGGGATTATCATCAACGACTCGATTGTACTGATCACCACGATTGACGACTACGCTGAAGAGCGCGGGTTGATCCCGTCGATTGTTGATGGCGCGGTGGACCGCTTGCGGCCCGTTCTTTTGACCACTTTGACGACAGTTCTGGGCCTTGCACCGCTGCTTTATGAGACAAGTCAGCAGGCGCAATTCCTCAAGCCAACGGTGATCACACTGGTCTATGGTCTGGGTTTTGGGATGATTCTGGTGCTGTTGATTGTGCCTTCGCTGATCGCGATGCAGGCTGATTTTTCAAAGCAGATCAGAAGTTTGCGGCGGGCTTTGCGCGCCAAGGATTCCCGCGCAGTTCAGCTCCCTGTCGGGATCGGGGCGGCGCTGATCGGGCTTTGGTTTGCTCTGTCGTTGGGCTGGTACGCAGTTGTCGGGCAGTTTGCGCCGCTGATCGGTTGGCTGGCCGCGGCCAGTACAGCGCTCGGAGCGCTGGGTGTGTTTTTGGCGGGGGTGGCTGTGATTGTCGCTCTGGTTGCCTTGACGGGCGTAACTCTGTTGGCGCGGGCTCAGTCGCAGCCCTGAATATCAATAGCATTGTCTGCGCCGATCAGCGTCAGGCGCAGGGCCGATCTGTTGAGGGCAAAGGTGCCGCTCAGCGCGTGGATGAGCTCTGTTTTGAGAGTTAGGGTCTGGCCGCTGCGGCTGACCTCCGGGTCTGTGGCCCAAACGAGGGGATCGCCTGTCTCGATTGCTGCGTCTTCCGCTCCGCCCAGATGCGGCAGGCTGGAGGTCACTGTGAGCTGGATGCCACGCGTTCCAAGAGTCGTGTCGCAGCTCACCTGTTGAGCGCCTTTGCGCGGTACAGTGTCGAGCGCTGTTTTGATGGCTTGGGTGGCGGCTGTGCTGTCTGCTTTGATTGTCTCGTCCACCACGATTTGAAGGGGTACGCAGATGTCTTTGCAAACGCCGATATCCACTGTGCCTTTGAAGCGGATCGATTTGCCTGAGATCTTGGGCGTCAGGGCGATCGGGAGCACGAGGCGCCCTGTGTAGATGATTGAGCGCATACCGTTCTGGCTGTAGACAGTTGGCCGCGGCCAAGCGGGTGTGGCACTTGCGAGGTTGCGTGATCCCTGCCAATTGAAGCTTGGTGGTATGCCCGCATCACCTGGTGCACGCCAGTAGGTGTGCCAACCTTCGGCCAATGTGATCTCAAGTGCAGCCATGCGCGTGCCGTCAGGCTCGACCCAGCCATGCAAGACGCGGGTTTGGGCCTTGTCGGCATAGGGGTTGGCCAGCGCAGGGAGCGCGAGGAGGGCAAGGAGGAGTGCGAGCGTTTTTGTCATTTGCCTTAGATGGGCCAAAGCGCGCGAAACGACAACTCACAATAGAGCGAGAAAGATTTCGGGCGCGGGCCTTGTGGGCGGCGGGGCGGCTTGGATAGAATGAGGCAAAAGCCAAATGGAGCAAAACCGTGCGTGACGATAGCGATCTGACAGGGCAACTTCTGATTGCGATGCCCGATATTGGCGATCCTCGGTTTGAGCGCTCTGTGATCCTGATTTGTGAGCATTCGGCGGAGGGCACGATGGGGCTTATCCTGAACAAGCCGTCAAGTGATGTCTCATTCCATGACCTTGCCGAACAGCTTGAGCTGGGCACGCCTGAAGCTGCGCAACAGGTCAATTTTGGCGGGCCTGTCGAGATGGGCCGCGGATTTGTGCTTCACTCCAGCGAATATGTGTCAGGGCGCTCCAGTCATCTGGTTCTGGAGGGGCTGCGGCTCAGCACATCTCTGGATGTGCTGGAAGATATGGTCACGGGCACAGGGCCGAGCGCGGCACTCTTGATGCTGGGCTATGCAGGCTGGGACGCGGGACAGCTTGAAGGCGAAATCCTTGCCAATGGCTGGTTAAGCGGACCAGCTGATGCGGCGTTTGTTCTCAGAGGTGGGGGCGAAGACATGTGGAGCGCGGCGTTGAAACGGCTTGGCGTCAATCCCCTGCTTCTGTCTGCGACGGCTGGGCGCGCCTGATCCTTTTTCTTTCCAGAAATATCCCGGGGATAGCGCGAGAGGGGCTGGCCCCTCTCGCGCCACCGCGATTTGACGCAGTCAAAGCGCAAACCCTGAACAGGTCTAGCGTGGTGCGGCGGCGCGGGAGAGCCGGTCATTGATGGCAAGCCCGATGCCGCGAGCGGGGATAGGCGAAACGGCGATTTTGCTGGCTTGCGCATCCAGCGCGCGCAGCATTGCAAAGAGATTGGCCGCGGCTTCGCGCAAGTCGCTTGCAGGGGAGAGATTAAGCGCAGCGTTCTCGACTGGGCCAAAGCCGAGCAGGGCCTCGTCGGCTGCAGGGTCTGTCACGTTGAGGCGCAGCACGGCGTCGGGGGCATAATGCGAGGCGAGTTGGCCCGGTGCCGTTATGGCGGCGGGCGTTGTGGATTCTGGGAGGGGGGTCCCAAGCGCCGCTTCCAGCATCTCGCGTGTTATTGAGCCGTGGCGCAAAAGCGTGGGCCTGTCCGCAAGGCCGACAATAGTGCTTTCTAGCCCGATCTCGGCTGCACCACCCTCTAGAACGGCTGCGACGCGGCCTTCCAGCCCCTGAAGCACGTGGTTGGCTGTGGTAGGGCTGATCTTGCCTGAGGGGTTGGCAGACGGGGCGGCCACAGGGCCGTCAAAGGCTTCCAGAAGCGCTTGCGCAACAGGATGTGCAGGGCAGCGGATGGCCAGAGTATCAAGACCTGCCGTCACAAGGCTGGCAATGCCGTGGCCGTCCCGCAAAGGCAAGACCAGCGTCAGAGGGCCAGGCCAGAAGGCGGCGGCGAGGCGAGCGGCCATGTCAGAACATTCGACATAGCGCGCGGCATCGGTCGGGTGGGCAACATGGACGATGAGCGGGTTGAAGCTTGGGCGGCCTTTGGCAGCGTAGATACCAGCGACAGCCGCACCATTGCGCGCATCTGCACCGAGGCCATAGACTGTTTCTGTGGGCAGCGCGACACGCTCGCCCGCGCGCAGAAGGGAGACTGCCTCTGCGATACCAGCCGCGTCGGCAGAAAGAAGAAGGGTAGATGATAAAGTCATGACGCCGCGTTATTGCAGAATTGGGGTTTGAAAGCTTGTAGGTCAGGGGCGAGGGCTTGCCAAGCTGTGCTTTGCTGGCCGAAGAAGGAGAAGACCATGAGCTTTCGTGCCCCCGTTCAAGACTATGAATACATCATGCGCCATATTGTTGGATATGGCAAAGTTAGCGCCACTGCGCGCTTTGAGGAGGCGGGAGAGGAGCTGACCTCGGCTATTTTGACCGAAGCGGGACGGCTCTGTGAAGAGGTTTTGTCTCCGCTTCAGCGCAACGGGGATCTGGACCCTGCGCGCCTTGAAGACGGTGTTGTGCACACCTCAAAAGGTTTTGCTGAGGGCTACAAAGCGATCCGTGAGGGTGGCTGGATTTCGGTGGCGGCGAGCCCGGAGTATGGCGGCATGGGGCTACCAATGACAGTGACCACGGCTGTCAACGAGATGATGAGTGCGGCCTGCCTGAGTATCGCGCTCAACCCGCTGATGACGCAGGGCCAGATCGAGGCGTTGGAGCATCACGCGAGTGAGGAGATCAAGGCGATCTATCTGCCCAAGCTCGTTTCGGGGGAGTGGTGTGGCACGATGAACCTGACCGAAGCGCAAGCGGGTAGCGATGTGGGCGCTTTGTCAAGTAAGGCCGAGGACAATGGCGACGGCACTTATGCGATCACGGGCCAGAAAATATACATCAGCTGGGGCGACAACGACTTCAGCGAAAATGTTTGTCATCTCGTGTTGGCCCGTCTTCCCGGGGCACCTGCGGGGACAAAGGGGATCAGCCTGTTTCTAGTTCCGAAGTTTTTACCGGATGCTTCTGGTGAGGTGGGCGAGGCGAACAGCCTGCATGTTGTCAGTCTTGAACACAAGCTCGGTCTGCACGGCAGTCCCACGGCTGTGATGCAGTATGACGGTGCGACCGGCTGGCTTGTCGGCCCTGAGGGCGGCGGCATGGCCGCGATGTTTACGATGATGAACAACGCGCGGCTTGGCGTTGGTTGTCAGGGGATTGGCGCGGGCGAGGGCGCTTACCAAAAGGCGCTGGCTTATGCCAAAGACCGCAAACAAGGGCGCACGCCTGTTGCAGGCGGCACAGGCGCTATTATTGATCATGCGGATGTGCGGCGGATGTTGGCAACAATGCGCGCCGAGCTTTTTGCGGCGCGCTGTATTGCGATGGCCAATGCTGTGGCGATTGATATGAGCCATGCCACGCGCGAGCCCGACTGGGCGGCGCGGGCGGCTTTGCTCACGCCGATCACCAAGGCTTTTGGCACGGATACGGGCATCAAAGTGGCTGAGATCGGTGTGCAAGTGCATGGTGGTATGGGCTTCATTGAGGAGACGGGTGCTGCGCAATATTCGCGCGATGTGCGTGTCACCGCGATTTATGAGGGCACGAACGGCATCCAGTCTATGGACCTTGTTGGGCGCAAGCTGATGGATGGGGGCGAGGCAGCGCATACGCTGATAGACGAGATGCAGCGTTTTGCCGAAGAGGCGCGCGCCACGCGGCCGCTTATGGCGGGGCTGATCTGGAACGCGACCGAAACCCTGCGCGAAGCAACCGAGTGGATGGTGTCACAGACAAGTATGACCGCGCGGTTTGCTGGGTCTGTTCCCTTTCTGGCGGCTTATGCGCGCGTATTGGGCGGGTATTACCATCTCTGCGCCGCTGTCTCCGAAGGCTCCAATGGCCCGCGCACCAAGCTTGCACGGTTTTATATCAACCGCTTGTTGCCAGAGTATAAGGCGCTACTGGATCATGCCATGCAGGGCGATGCAGACCTTTACGCCCTTGATATCGAGGACTTTGACGTCGCATGAGAGATGATTTGCAGGGCATAAGATATCCGTGGCCGGACGCGCCCGAACCAGGCGGGTGGATCGAAGTGGCCGAGGGGGTGCTCTGGATACGCTTGCCGCTTCCTATGGTGTTGGATCATGTCAATGTCTACGCCCTTGATGAGGGCGACAGTTGGACGCTGATTGACACGGGGTTTCACACCAGGCGCTCTGTTCTGATGTGGGAAGAGCTTCTCAAGACGGCGCTGGGTGGCAAGCCTGTGAGCCGTGTTATCCTGACGCATCATCACCCTGATCATATCGGGATGGCGGGTTGGTTTATGGAGCGGGGCGCAAGCCTCTGGGCCTCGCGCACCGCTTGGCTGCTCTCGAGGATGCTTATTCTCGATGTTGAAGATGAGGCGACGCCGCAGGCAGAGGCCTTTTGGCGTGAAGCGGGGATGGACTCTGAGATTCTTGCAAAACGGATGAGCGAGCGGCCTTATAACTTTGCCGATGTTTGCGCGCCTATTCCTGTGGGCTATACGCGGCTCAAAGAAGGCGATGTGCTCCATGCGGGTGGGCGCAGCTGGGATGTGCGCGAGGGCAATGGCCATGCGCCAGAGCACCTGACGTTTTGGAGCCGTGAAGACAACCTTGTTCTGTCGGGCGATCAGATCATCTGTTCGATCAGCCCTAACATTGGCGTCTATCCGACCGAGCCTATGGCGGACCCTGTGGGTGACTGGATCGCCTCTTGCGAGAAATTTGCGGAGCTCGCCCATGAGGACCATATTGTCCTCGCAGGGCATAAGCGGCCCTTTACGGGGCTGCCATTTCGGATGCGACAACTGAGGGAAAACCATGTTCATGGGCTTGACCGTCTGGCCGCCTTTATTGAGGAGCCTAAGACGGCTGTTGAGTGCTTTCCAGTGCTTTTCAAACGAAAAATTGACCACGGCACTTACGGATTGGCCCTTGTGGAAGCTGTCGCGCACCTTAATCATTTGCTATTAGAAGGCCTTGCAGAGCGAAAGCTTTGTGAAAATGGCGCATGGTTGTGGAGTAGCAAGGGGTAGGTTTATGAGCGATATGATTGTCACGTCGGCGGAAGCGATGGAGGCAGAAGCCCTGCCCAAGCGGCACGAGGCGCATTGTAAGCCGCAGAACAAGGCGGGCGAAATGCCCAGCACAGTGACCCATAAACCTGTTGCACAGAAGAGCCCTGCCGAGTGGGCACATGAGCGGCTGATTCTCTATATTCAGAATTTTGAAGAACAGCTCGACAACGAACACGAAGTGGCCATGGGCTTTACGGGCGGTGACGCTGGTGTCCTCCGGATCGAGGGTATGGGCTTTTTTGACCCTGACATGGTCACGTTTTACGGAAGTGATGCGAGCGGGGCCAAGACCCAGCTGGTGCAGCATGTGAGCCAGCTTAATGTTATGCTGCGGGCGCTCCCAAAAGAAGTGCCTGCCGCGGCGCCAAACCGTATCGGCTTCAGGCTTGCCAAAGCGCTGGAAGAGGGCGAGGCGTAAAAATGCAGCTACTGCACGGCAATCTAGTGACAGGCTCGCGCAAATAAAGTATCTAGCTGCAAACGCGAATTAGGAGACAGTTATGAGCGACCACAAGCACGGCGAAATGGATACCAAAGTTCAAGAAGAAACGTTTAGCGGCTTCATGACTTGGGTGACGCGTACGGCCATTTTTTGCATCGGTTTGTTGATCTTTGCTTACATAGTCAACGGCTGATTTAATGCGTTGTTTTTTCAAGGTTTTTGTGGCGCTGTGTTTGGCGCTGACAGTGTCGGCGTGTTCCAAGCCCGCAGCTTGGGCCTCTGACGAAGACCTTGCGAAAGTGCAGTATCGTGATGCTGGGCCCACAAAGCTCACGCTGTTTACGATGATAAACAACCGTTCCGGAGTGGGGGCGCATACATCCCTGATGATCTCAGCGAGTCAGCGCGTGATCTGGGATCCTGCAGGAAGTTTTTATCACCCGTCTATTCCTGAGCGCAACGATGTGCTCTTTGGCATCAGCCCACGGGTGGCTGATGTCTACACGCGGTATCACGCGCGTGAGACGTTTCATGTGATTGTCCAAGAGTTAGAAGTCTCGCCTGATGTGGCGGAAAAAGCGCTTCAACTGGCGCTTGCAAGGGGCAATGTCGGAGATGCGCAATGTGCGCTTTCGACATCGGGGATTTTGAGCCAGCTTTCTGGCTTGGAGAGTGTCAGTGTTGGTTGGTATCCGAAAAAGCTCGCCGAACAGTTCGGGGCTTTGCCAGGTGTGACCGAGCGCAAGCTTTATGAATATGACAACGCTGATTTGCGCGCCTACGATCCTGCACTTGTGAAAATCAACTAACCGAAAAGATAGAGCGCTAAGTAGAGCGTGGTTGCGCCCGCGGTGATGGAAACAATCACTGAGCGGAACCATAGGCCTGCGCTGAGCGTCGCCAAGGCGGCGAGACCGCGGGGCAGATCAAAGCTGCCGCCTGTGGCGGCGGGCCAGATGATCATCGGGGCAATGAGCGCGGGGAGCACAGCGACGGCCGTATAGCGCAGATGGCGCAGGAGCCATTCTGGCAGCGGCCTGTCGCCGACAAGTCCGAGAAACGTAAAGCGCAGCATAAAGCTACCCGCGGCAAGGGCGGCTATCACATACCAGAGTTCTGGACGTTCGATCATTTGAAAAGCCCCCGTTTGGTGAGCATGAGCTCGGCTTGTGCACCTGTGATCATCCCCAAGCTGGCCGCGATGATGAGGCCAAGGTCGAAGGGAACCCATGTCAGGCTGAGGGCGGATAGGCTGGCAACAAGCGCGGCGGCGAGATGGGCGGGTGTGCGCATCATCGGGGCGATGATGGCGAGGAATGTGATCGGCACAGCAAAGTCGAGTGCGAAGCTCTCTGGGATGCTCTCACCGATTAAGGCGCCCACGAGGGTCATCAGATACCACATTGGGATTACGGGGATGCAGGTGGCGAAGAAGTAGGTTGTGCGCTCTTTGAGGCTCCAGCTCGGGTTGCGCTCAAATGCTGCCACAGAGCATGCGTAGGACTGATCCACCGTGAGATAGGCCACCAGCGCGCGCTGCCAGAGGGGCGCGGCGCCCAAGTGGGGCGTGAGGGAGGCCGAGTACATTGCCATGCGCAGATTGACCGCAAGGCCAGAGAGCAGCGCGATCACGGCGGGGGCATTTTCAGTGAGAAGCTGAAGCGTGGTAAATTGGGCCGCACCGGCTATGACCGCTATTGAGAAGAGGAGCGTTTCGGCGATGCTGAGGCCTGCTTCTGTTGCGACGACCCCAAAGACGATCGCAAAGGGCGTGACCACGAGGATAAACGGCGCCGCGTCGCGTATGCCTTGCTGAAGCGGCGTTTTTGGTGTGGTTGAGCGCATGGCTTGCCTCTACATTGGGTGCAATCGGGCTAGCGCGTTTTGGGGGGCAAGGTAAATGGGCAAAGAGATAGAGACAGAGAGTTATATTCTTGCGCCTGATCCGGATGCAGCGCGCCTCACACGGGGCGTCACAGGGCGCGACCAGAACGGTGAGATTACCGAAATCAACGTGGTGGAAGAGCGGCCTTTGACGATCTTTCTGAACGCGCGTGAGATTGTTACAGCGATGACAATTGGGGATTACCCAGAGTATCTGGCGCTGGGATTTCTACGCAATCAGGGCATGATCACTGATGCCGACAAAGTCCTTGGTGTGGAGTATGACGAGGAGTCCGAGGCTGTTGTTGTGCGCACGGACCAGCGCACCCGCTTTGAGGACAAGCTTGAGAAAAAGACACGCACCTCTGGCTGCGCTGTGGGGACTGTTTTTGGAGATATGATGGAGGGTCTGGAGGGGCTGACGCTGCCTTCGGGCGAAGTGAAGCTGTCTGATCTTTATGCGCTGAGTGGGAAGATCAACCGTACGCCATCGATCTATCTCAGTGCAGGCGCGATCCATGGCACTGTGCTGTGCGAAGGCGGCAGGCCTCTTGTTTATATGGAAGATGTTGGGCGGCATAATGCTGTTGATAAGGTTGCGGGGTGGATGTTTTCCGAGGGAATTTCGCCTGAAGGGAAGCTTCTTTACACCACGGGGCGGCTCACCAGCGAGATGGTCATCAAGACTGCGCTGATGGGTATTCCTGCGCTGGTATCGCGCTCGGGCTTTACCGCTTGGGGCGTTGAAATTGCGCGGCAGGTGGGGCTGACGCTTGTGGGGCGGATGCGGGGGCATCGCTTTGTGTGTCTTTCGGGCGATGAGCGGCTTGTTTGGGATGCGGACCCCGCGTCTGTGCCAGAAGAGCCGCGGAAAAGCGGACGTAAGGGGGCGGTATGACCGAGCCAGCAGGCGTTATTTTGGCGGGTGGTCTCGCCACGCGGATGGGGGGCGGGGACAAGTGCCTTTTGCCGCTTGGAGGGGCGCCGATGCTTGAGGGCATCATTGCGCGACTTCAGCCACAAGTGAGCGCTTTGGCTTTGAATGCCAATGGAGATGCGGCGCGGCTTGCGCGTTTTGGGCTGCCTGTTGTGGCCGACAGTGTCGACGGCTTTGCGGGGCCGCTTGCGGGCGTCTTGGCGGGGCTTGATTGGGCGGCGGAACAGAGCATTGAGAGTATTGTGACGGCAGCGGGGGATACGCCCTTTTTTCCGCAGGATCTTGTGGTGCGGCTTCTTGCGGCCACTGAGGGCATGGAGCATCCGCTCGCACTCGCCGCGACGCCTGACGGACGGCAGCCAACCTTTGGGCTTTGGCCTGTGGCGCTGCGTCATGATCTGCGCGCAGCACTTGAGGGCGGGTTGCGCAAGGTCGTGATGTGGACTGATGCACATGGCGGGCGCGTGGCGGAATTTGACGGGGCGGGCGATCCGTTTTTTAATATCAATACGCCAGAGGATCTGGCGAAGGCAGAGGCGAGCTTATGAAACTATACGGGGTCGTCGGCTGGAAAAACGCAGGCAAGACAGGGCTTATGGAGCGGCTGGTGGCGGAGATTTGCGCGCGTGGGGTTACTGTCTCGACGGTGAAGCATGCCCATCATGCCTTTGATGTCGACCATGAGGGCAAGGACAGCTTCCGCCATCGCGCGGCTGGGGCGAGCGAAGTGTTGCTCGCGTCACGCAAGCGCGTTGCGATTATGCAGGAGATGCGCGGCGCGCCTGAGCCGAGCCTTGAGGTGCTTCTGGCGCGGCTCTCGCCTGTCGATCTGGTTCTGATTGAAGGGTACAAGCGCGACAGCCACCCCAAAGTGGAGGCGTTTCGCGCCGAGACGGGTAATAGCCTGATCGCGAAGGATGACCCGACGGTGAGGGCTGTTGCCTCAGACACACCGATGGTGCTGGACCGGCCTGTTTTTGACCTGAATGACACCAAAGCGGTTGCTGATTTCATCTTGGCAGAGGTCGGGCTTTGAGCCTTTTTGACAAGGTTATTATTGTCGATTGGTCGGGCGGAAACGATCGTGGAGCAAGCCCAAAGAAAGATGCGATCTGGGCCTGTGTGGCGGGGGAGAGCCCTGTATATTTACGCAACAGGACACTCGCGGAAGACTGGATCGGAACACAGATTGCGGCCTGTCAGGGGCGGGTGCTGATCGGCTTTGACTTTCCGTTTGGGTACCCTGACGGGTTTGCCGAGGCCGTCACGGGGCAGGCTGATCCGCTGGCGCTTTGGGCATGGTTTGAGGCGCGGGTTGAGGACAGTCCGAAGGCGAACAATCGGTTCGATTTGGCGGGGGAGTTGAACCGCCACTTTGCGGGCGTGGGGCCGTTTTGGGGCAATGCTCTGGCGCGCGAAATTGTGGATTTGCCACGCAAGGGCCGCTCGCGATATGGCCACGGGATGCGCGAAAAGCGCGCCGCGGAGGCGCAAGCCAAGGGGGCGTTTGCCTGTTGGCAGATGTCTGGGGCTGGCTCTGTGGGTGGGCAGACGATGATGGGGCTGCCTGTGCTGGCGCGTCTGCGCGCGCGGTTTGACGCAGCAGCTTGGCCGTTTGAGCCTTGGCGGGAGGCACGTGTCGTTTTGGCGGAAGTCTGGCCCTCATTGATTGCGCAGAGTGTTGTACGCCAGCAGGCGGAAGGTGAGATCAAGGATGCGGCACAGGTACGGGTTCTTGCGGGGAAGATCGCGGGCTTGTCTGACGCTGTGTTTGCGGCCATGTTGGATGTAACGGAGCCGCGCGCCTTAACAGAAGGCTGGATTCTAGGGCTGGGACGGGAGGCTGACCTTGACTGCTGAGAATAAGACAGGATTGAAGCCACCGCCCCTGCGCGACGATTGTTTTGCACTGCCTGCGGGTGTGGACTGGACGCCTGTGGAGGAGGCTTTGGCTGGGTTGCGGGCGCGGCTTCGCGCCGTGGTGGGGCAGGAGAGTGTTCCGCTTTATGCAGCTTTAGGGCGCGTGTTGGCGGCGGATGTTGTGGCCAAGCGATCAAATCCACCCCTGCCGAACGCGGCTGTGGACGGCTACGGCTTTGCATATGACGCATTGGGAACGGGGGATCAGGTCTTGCCGTTGATTGAGGGGCGCGCGGCGGCGGGTGTTCCGCTTGGCCATGCGGTTCCGTATGGATCGGCGGTCCGCATCCTGACGGGTGCGGCGCTTCCTGAGGGGGTTGATACGGTCATTCTGGAAGAGGATGTGAACGCCAGCTCAAGCGAGATTGCCTTTCGCGCAGGTGTGAAGCCGCGCGCCAACACGCGCAAGGCGGGAGAAGATGTGGCCGAGGGCGATCTGATTTTGCAGCAAGGGCAGAGGCTTGGACCTGCAGAGCTTGCGCTCGCCTCGGCGACAGGGCTCGGCGCTGTGACTGTTTTCGAGCGCCTGCGCGTCGGCGTTCTTTCGACGGGTGATGAGCTCGTCGAGCCAGGCGAGGTGGCGGGGGCAGGGCAGATCTATGATGCCAATCGGGTGATGCTATTGGGGCTCGTGGCCGAGATGGGCTTTGTGCCTGTCGACTTGGGGCGCGTGGGCGACGTGCGCGAGACGCTGCGCCAGCGTCTCAATGAGGCGGCAAAACTGGCGGATGTGATCCTGACCTCTGGTGGTGCATCCAATGGCGATGAGGACCACATGTCCGCGCTCTTAAGCGAGGCGGGGATAAAGCAGGAATGGCGTATTGCTGTCAAGCCAGGACGGCCTCTGGCCCTTGGAATGTGGGATGGCACGCCTGTTTTCGGGCTGCCGGGGAACCCTGTTGCGGCGCTTGTGTGTACGCTTGTCTTTGCGCGCCCAGCTATGGGCGTGTTGGCAGGGCGCGAATGGGAGGTGCCGCAGGGCTATCTGCTGCCAGCTGCATTTGAGAAAAACAAGAAGGCCGGCCGACGCGAGTTTTTGCGGGCGCGTGTGCGCGATGGGGCTGTTGAAGTCTTTGCGAGCGAAGGCTCGGGACGGATCAGTGGGCTGAGCTGGGCTGATGGGCTTGTTGAGCTGCCTGACGGCGCGCTGAACGTCACGCGTGGCACAGAAGTGCGCTATATCCCTTATAGCAGTTTTCTTTAGTCAAACACGCCTGCGATACGGCCCAAGAGCATGAAAGCGCGCGCCGTGCGGGTGTTGGCGAGCTCGGAAATTTCGGTGTCGCTTGCCTCAGATTCAAACTGGGTGAAGCTTTTGTCAAAGCGGCGCAGGAAGTGATGCACAGCGTCGCGGAAAATTGGGTCTTCGCGCATACGGCCAGAGGCGAGCGCGAGCGATGAGTGGTCTCGGACGCCTCCGAGTGCGGCGATCTGGCGGCCCCGTGTGCCTTGGGCGAACTGGCGCCAGACTTCGGGGCGGGCCATATCAGGGCGTAAGTCATCCATATAGATGCCGTCTTGGCTGAGCAATGTCAGCACGTCTTGGGCCGCTTGCACGAGGCCCGCAACAGCGCGGTCTTTGAGGGCGCGCCGCAGCGCGTTGAAGCCGACGGTGTCTTCTGCTGTTTCGGGGAAGTTGATCGCGCGGATGAATTCTTCGCGGCTGATCGAGGCGGCCATGTCTTCGGCTGTTGTGCCGAGCGGTAGAGTGGTCTGTTCATCGACTTGTGGTGCGGGTTCCGTGGCCGCAGCGCGCGCGCTTTGGGCCTCGCGGCTCGATGTAAATGTGGCCAGCGCAGCTTCGGTTTTGCGCTGTGCTGCCGCGATTTCTTCGAGCTTGCGGGCAACGGATGGCTCCGCTGTGATCCTGCCGCTCTGGCTCTGAACGATATAGGCGTGGCGGATTGCATCAATCGCGGATTGGAGGCGCTGGCTTTCTTCGCGCATGATCTTGGAGGAGCGCGCGGCTGTGGCGGCCACCCAGATCATTCCAACGGGCATGAACACAGCGAGCATCGTCATCATAAAGCGCAGTGATGTATTGGTTGTATCCTCAGCAGATGCTTCGGTTGGCAGGGTGAGAAAAAAGACAGCCGCGCCCAAAAGCCAGACAGCCGAAAGGCTTAGCGCGATGATCTCGATCGCGGTGATTTTGTCGGCCACGGCACGGTCATAAATACCGAGCGGTGTTGGGCGTGTTTCGTTTTGGTCGGCCATTGCGCTCTTTTTCTTAAATGAAGGCGATTTTGAGGATTTCGTAGCTTTTCTCGCCGCCTGGGGTGCGGACTTCGACGCTGTCGCCCTCTTCCTTGCCGATCAGGGCGCGGGCGATGGGGGAACTCATGTTGAGCAGACCTTTTTCGATGCTGGCTTCGTGCTGGCCAACGATCTGCCATGTTTTCTCTTCGTCGGTGTCTTCGTCCACAACCGTCACAGTTGCACCGAACTTGACCGTACCTGAGAGCTTGGTTGGATCAATCACTTCGGCGAGGCTGAGAACGGCCTCAACCTCTTGGATGCGGCCTTCGATAAAGCCCTGCTTTTCGCGGGCCGAATGATACTCCGCGTTTTCTTTCAAATCGCCCAGTTCGCGCGCTTCGGCGATGGCTTTGATCACCGAGGGGCGCTCAACGGATTTGAGCTTTTTCAGCTCGGTTTCGAGCGCGGCGTGTCCGCCACGGGTCATCGGGAATTTGTCCATTGCACTGCCTTCTTGGTCTTTGCAGCGCGCCAACGGCACGCTTTGATCTTTGTTACGTCACTTTGTCCCAGAGAGGGGCTGTCTTGCAATAGAGTAAAGGGCATTTTGCATCAATGGGCGGATTTTGCCTTTGTTGCGAGCGTGCTTATTGGTCGGGGCAGCCTGTTCCGCCTATGCCGTCGCCACTGCACTCTTCAAGACTTGTGGCGCTGTGGGCGGGCAGCGGAGAGGTTTGTACCATTACGGGAGCGTCCAGTGCCACTGTTGCCTCTGCTCTGGGGGCGCTTTTGAGCATTGTTTCGTCTGGTGCGGCGCAGGCCGCAAGGGCGAGCAGGGCTGCAAGGAAAAGGGGCGCGCGCTTAGTCATTGGGAGTCTCGCCTGTTGAACTGTAAAAATACCCTCCTGCCCGAAACTTGCCAGATGCACCAGAGGGTGCGCGGGCTTTTAGGGCTTCGGCTTCGGCGGCAATCTCTTCAAGCAACGCCATTTGCGCCGCGTTGTAGCGCTCAGCGAGAGATTTGATCTGTGCCGCGGTGAGGCCCGTGTAATGGGCGGCGCGCTCGAAGTGTCGCGGGTGAGGGCCAAGCACGTTTTCGGCGGCTGCGGCGAGGTGATCGCCAACATTTTCTGCCAGGTAATCAAGTTGTTCCTCCGAGCCTGCAAGGGGCACGTAGGCCGTTTGGGCAAGGGCGACCGTGTCTTGATCAAGCTTCACTGTGCCTGCGGCGAAGAGTGTGTCGAGCATGGCGCGGGGGTGCACATCCTGGCGGACCTCACGGGCGAGGCTTTCAAAGCTGGGGGCGTCACCTGTGCGAGGCAGAGGCTTGGCTTTGCCATTGTGACTGTAATCGGGGTGCGCCTGCCAGAGCGCGACCAGCCGTGTGAGCGGGTTTGGCTTCGGGGCCTTGTGCTCAAAGGCACGCAGGCGAGCGATGTCGCGGCGCTGAAGCCCTGTCATCACGGAGAGGCGGCTATCAGTGATTTTGCCATCTGATTGCTCGGATGCGGCCTGCACATAATGGCCTTTCAGGCGCTCTGTCAGGTCGCCAAAGGGTATCCCGCGCGCGACAAGGAGGCGGGCGAGTGGGGCGAGGATATGATCAAGTGTTTGCAGCATAATGGATAAATTGCACATTTATGTTGATGTGTGCAAGGGTGTGTGTTTTTAATGTGTAAATTACACATTATTTTGGAGAATCGCCATGACCCTTATAAAGAATAGATTCTGGCTTGCTGGACTGACGGCTTTTGCGCTGAGTGCTTGCGAAAGCAGCGTCAGCCCCGAGGCGATGAGCATGGAGGGTGCGCCGATGCGCTCTGAGGCAAGCGCAAAGCCAGCGCGGATGGCGGATGCGATTGTGATGGAAGCGCCTGCGCCTATGCCAGTGATGCCAGCGCGCAGGAGCCCACGGGGCAAGCGGGGCGTTGTGACCGCGGGGGACATTGACGATACGTTGAACCTTGCGGCCTTCACCCGCTATCAGGCGCGCGCTGCAAAAGAGCTGAAGCTGCCGCGGGTGAGCCTTGATGGCATGGTATCAGCGCGTCTTGTCAGCGCGACAGGCGCGCCAGCGGCTGGGATGGCCTACACGCTGACCAAAATGGGCGCGCGAGAGCCGTTTCATGCGGGATACTCAGGCGTTGATGGGGTGATCACCGCGTTTCCTGCGGCGCTGGGGGCGGGCAGGCCT
This sequence comes from Lentibacter sp., assembly GCF_029254145.1. Classification (GTDB taxonomy): domain Bacteria; phylum Pseudomonadota; class Alphaproteobacteria; order Rhodobacterales; family Rhodobacteraceae; genus Lentibacter. The sequence goes on along the minus strand of NZ_JAQWYD010000044.1, from coordinate 17,581 downwards.
TCGAGTGTGATGCTCAAGGTGTTTGACGGCGGTGTTCAGGTCCTGGGGGACGAGCTGCGCACGGGGAGCACGGGGATGTCGCGCTTGATTGTGCCGACATCAGGCGGTTGGACCCCTGATTTTCTGGACCTCACCTTCGTTTTTGACACGACGGGGAGCATGGGCGACGAGCTTGCATGGCTGACCAAGGAGTTTCAGGGGATTGTGCGCGAGGCCAAGCGGGCCGCGCCGGGTGTGGACATCCGCTTCGGGCTGATTGCTTACCGCGACGATGGCGACGCTTATAAGGTGAAGACCTTTGGCTTTACCAAGAGCCAGCCCGAAATGCAGCGCTCGCTCAAAGGGCTTGATGCGAACGGCGGCGGAGACTACCCCGAGGCGGCGGCGGAAGCGCTGGAAGCGGCGGCAGCGATGCAGTGGCGGCGCGGGAAGGGCGAGCGGCTCGTGTTTCACATTGCCGATGCACCCGCACATAGCAACAAGGCCAAGCGCTTTCTCGCGGCGGCCTCAAAAGCGGCGGGGCAGAATGTGCAGATCTTCGGGCTTGGTGCGAGCGGTGTGGCCAAGGAGAGCGAGTTTCTGATGCGTCAGGCGGCGCTTGTCTCGGGAGGGCGCTATCTGTTTCTGACCGACGACAGCGGGGTGGGCAACGCCCATGCGGAGCCGACGATCTCTTGCTATCGCGTGAGCAAGCTCAAGGACTTGTTGGTGCGGGTGCTGGCGAGCGAGCTTTCGGGGGCGCGGCAAGAGGCCTCTGGCGGACAAGTGATCCGCGAGGTGGGGAATTATAGCCGCGGGGTGTGCAGCCAATAGGCGCAAAAGGGGCCAGAAACGGGCCATTCTGATGCCACATTTCTTTGGTTAAAATCCTGCAACAAAAGACTTGAGGACAGCAGCATGACGTATCAGGCCACCCTTTTTCTGCGATATTCTGTGCGGTTTTTGGCCGTGGCCTTCGCATTTACTTTTGTGGTGCGGGGGTTTTCCTTTGCGTTTTTGCCTGAGTTTGTGGCCGAATCTGTGGCGCTGAGCAAACAGATGACCTCTGGTTATATGGGGTTGCTGTTGATCCCGCTGCTTGGGGCATATTTTTGTCTGAACCGCGCCAAAGGGCTCGAGCTTCTTGGCGTCTTGTTGGGAACAGGGCTTTTGAGCAGCGCCTTTATGCTGGTGAAGACCACGATCCCGAGCCTTGTGCCGTTTTGGGCCGATCCGATGTTTGCGGAGATGGACCTCATGCTGTTTGGCGGGCTGCATGGTTATGAGTGGGCGCATGGGCTCACGCCGAACCTCAGCCCTGTGTGGGTGGCGATTATCTATATGCCTGTCTGGGTGGCGCTGATGCTGCTTTTCCCAGCCTTTGTTGTGGTTTTGGAGCAGGACGAGGGCCGCAAGGCGCGGTATTTGAAGCTTTATTTCTATATGTGGCTCTGGCTTGGCCTGCTGACGGCGACTGTTTTTAGCTCGGCGGGGCCTGTGTTTTATGATCGCCTTTTGGGGGCGCAGGACTTTGCTGGTTTGCCTGAGAGCCTTGCCGCTGTGGGACTGGATATCACTGGGGTGACTCGTCTTCAGGAGGGGCTTTGGCGTGTCTATGAGATGGACGGAGGCCAACAGTTGCGCGGCGGTGGAATCTCTGCCTTTCCGTCGATGCATGCGGCGATGGCGACGCTTTGGGCGGGCTATCTTATCGAGCGGAGCCGCTGGCTCGCGCCTATCGGCCTCGGCTTTCTGACGGTTATTCTTTATCTTTCGGTCTATACGGGCTGGCACTACGCGGTCGACGGGATCGCCTCGGCTGCTGCTATGGGCCTTGTTTGTGCTGCGCCCGCGCTTTTGCGCCGCTTTCGTGGCCGTGAAACATCTAGTTTCGGAAAATCTGCAGCTTAACTGCGCGCGACGTTAAGAAACTTGCGGCAAATGTGAGCATTTGACCAAGGTGCGATTGACGCCCTTGTGTTTGGGCATGTAATCCTTCGTGAAATTTTGTTACCCAAACGCGCAAGAGGGAAGAAGAACATGTCCGAAGTTGTCCGCGAGACCATGGAGTATGATGTCGTTATCGTTGGTGCGGGGCCTGCGGGCCTTTCGGCGGCGATCCGTCTCAAGCAGCTGGATGCTGACTTGCAGGTTGTGGTTCTGGAAAAGGGCTCGGAAGTGGGCGCGCATATCCTGTCGGGCGCGGTGCTTGACCCTTGCGGGCTTGATGCGCTGATCCCTGACTGGAAGAAAAAAGGTGCGCCGCTGAATGTGCCTGTGAAGGAAGACAACTTTTACATGCTGGGTGAAGCGGGCGAAATCCGTATTCCCAACTTCCCGATGCCTCCGCTTATGAACAATCACGGCAATTACATTGTTTCGATGGGCAATGTGACCCGCTGGATGGCGGAGCAGGCTGAGGCGTTGGGTGTCGAAATTTTCCCAGGTATGGCTTGTTCGGAGCTTGTCTATGAGGGCGATCGTCTGAAAGGCGTTGTCGCGGGTGTCTTCGGGCTTGAGGCCGATGGCAGCATTGGCGAAAACACCGAGCCGGGCATGGAGCTGCACGGTAAATATGTCTTCCTCTCGGAAGGTGTGCGCGGGAGCCTCTCAAAAGAGGTGATCAAAAAGTACAATCTGGCCGAGGGCCACGAGCCGCAAAAGTTTGGGCTTGGGATGAAAGAGATTTGGGAGATCGACCCCGAAAAGCACAAAGAAGGCAGTGTGACCCACACAATGGGCTGGCCTCTCAATGGCAATGCGGGCGGTGGCTCATTTATCTATCACCTTGAGAACAATCAGGTTTATGTCGGGTTTGTGGTTCACTTGAACTACAAGAACCCGCATCTCTACCCTTACATGGAGTTCCAGCGCTTTAAGCATCACCCGATGGTTGCCGAGCTTTTGAAGGGCGGCAAGCGTGTGGCTTACGGTGCACGGGCGATTTCTGAGGGCGGCTATCAGTCGATGCCGAAGATGGTTGCGCCTGGTGTGGCGCTTCTGGGCTGCTCTGTTGGTATGGTCAACGTGCCGCGTATCAAGGGCAACCACAATGCGATGCTCTCGGGCATGGCGGCAGCGGAAGCTGCGCACGAGGCAATCAAAGCTGGCCGCGAGGGCGACGAGCTGACGGCCTATGAAACGGAAGTGCGCAAAGGCGCGATCGGTAAAGACCTGAAGAAAGTGCGCAATGTGAAACCGATGTGGTCCAAGTGGGGCTTGCTGCCATCGCTTGTGCTCGGCGGCTTGGACATGTGGACCAACACCTTCGGTTTCTCGCTCTTTGGGACGCTTAAGCACGGTAAAAACGACGCGGACAGCACAGAGCCTGCGACGGCGCATAAAGAGATCAGCTATCCCAAGCCTGACGGGACGCTGAGCTTTGACCGCCTCACCAACGTGAGCTTCTCTATGACCAATCACGAAGAGAGCCAGCCTGCGCACCTTCACCTGAAGGATGCATCGCTGCCGATTTCTGTGAACCTGCCGAAATATGCGGAGCCAGCGCAGCGCTACTGCCCTGCGGGTGTTTACGAGATTGTGGAGAAAGAGGGCGAGCAGCAGTTTGTTATCAATTTCCAGAACTGTGTCCACTGCAAGACTTGTGACATCAAAGACCCGAGCCAGAACATCAACTGGACCACGCCACAGGGCGGGGACGGGCCGAACTATCCAAATATGTGATGAGGCGGGCGGGGATTTCCCCGCCCTTTTCATTTCGAGGGCTCAAAGCCTAAACCAGAGGTATAGGGGGCTATATCTCTGGGATGAAAGCCGTGGATTAGACCTTTGGGCCAATAGGATTTCAGTGCAGGGTGGTCATGTTGAGGGGGCAAGAGCGAGACGCGTCTTGCTAACCTCTGATTTGAAAAGGACGAGTAACATGATCCGTAAGTTTATCCTCCCCGCTGTTTTGATGAGCGCTTTGGCGGCACCTGCTTTTGCGAGCGACTATGGCTCGAGCGGCTCCGTAGAGCTGAATGAAGAGAACCGCGCCAAAATCAACTCGATGCTGACTGAGCAAGGCTATGAAGTGGCCAAGATCAAGCTCGACGATGGCAAGTATGAAGCCTATGCGCGCAAGGACGGCGAACGCTACGAAATCTATCTTGATGCTGGCTTCAAGATTGTGAAAATCGAGCGCGACGATTGATCGGCTTGAAGGGCGCGCAAGTGGTGCGCCCTTCGCTAACCTTTGAGGTGAACTATGAAACGCATATTTGTTTGGGACATCGCAGTGCGCAGCTTTCATTGGCTGCTTGTGATCGCTTTTGCGGCCAATGCACTTGTCATTGATGATGACAGCAAGCTGCACAATCAGGTCGGTTATGTTGTTTTGACGCTGGTGCTTTTGCGCATTGTCTGGGGCTTTGTCGGCCGTGGCTATGCGCGGTTTGCGAGTTTTCCGCCGAGTGTGGACGGGGTCAAGGAACAGCTGACCGATATTGCCACCCAGCGCCGTCATGCACATGTTGGACATTCGCCCCTTGGGGCTTTGATGATCTATAATCTCATTATATCGCTTCTGGTGTTGTGTCTGTCAGGTTATCTGATGACCACGGATATGTTCTGGGGCACGGAGTGGACGGAAGAGCTGCATGAGCTTGCTGCGATCTGGACGGAGGCCTCAGTGGTCATGCATATTCTTGCTGTGATCTTTGAAAGCAAACGCACGGGTGTGAACCTGCCACGCTCAATGGTTAGCGGGTATAAGGATATGCCAGAGGGCTAAGCGAGAGATAGAATGATGCCATGGAATAAAGAGTTTCAAGTTCCCCTCGGGCTGTTCGGGCTGATTGTTGTGCAGTTCTTTTGCGCCGTGTTTTTATCGGCGATGTCGTTGCTGATTACCGTGCTATGGGCGGGTTTACTGGTGGGGTTCACTTCTGGTTTGAGATGCTTGCTGCGTTAAGCCTGGTGGTCACGATCACTTTTGAAGCCGGACTGTTAATGCGGATGTTGCGCCGTGCGGCGCATCTTCAGGGGCGGCTCGCTGTGACCAAGCTGGCTGTCTATGACGTGATTGAGGCAGAGTTTGAGGCTTGGAAGCTTTCGCCTGCGGAAGCTGATGTTGCGAGCTTTCTGGTCAAAGGATTTGGCATTGCAGAGATTGCGACACTGCGGGGTTCGGCGGAGGGCACTCTGAAGGCGCATCTCAACGCGATCTACCGAAAGTCGGGTGCGCACAGCCGAGGGGATGTTTTGAGCCTTTTGATTGATCGGCTTCTTGACGAACAGACCAATTGAGCATTTGCGCGTCTTCTGACGGATGATTTCAGCACGTGGGGCTGCCTTCACCTTGCTTTTACCGTGCTCATGTTTAGGTTGGTCTCCAAGAGATTTGGCGAGAGGTCCGTGAGGATGATGAAACATTGGAAACGGCTCTGTCTGGCTACGGTGTTGAGTGGGGCTATGAGCCTTCCGATGCCTGTTTTGGCAAATAGTTTCTCGGGCGCATATTTGGCGGCGCGGCAAGCGCAATATGTCAACGATTATGAGACGGCGGCGCGGTATTTCACGATTGCGCTGACGCGCGACCCTAGCAACCTTGAGATCATGGACGAATTGATCCTTGCGCAAGTGGCGCTGGGAGAGTTTGAGCGTGCAGGAATTGTTGCGCGCAAACTAGAGGCCGACCGCCACAAGAGCCAGATCGGACAGATGGCGCTTGCGGCCCTTGAAGGCGCGGCGGGTGACTATACTGCGCTGATCAAGCGTGCCGATGAGGGGCGTTTGATGGGCGAGCTTGTCGATGGGCTTCTTAAGGCTTGGGCGCTTGTGGGCAAGGGCGATATGACATCGGCTTTGGCCGAATTTGGCAAAATCGCGGATGGCAATGGCACACGGGCCTTTGGGCTCTACCACAAGGCGCTGGCGCTGGCGCATGTCGGCGATCTTGAGAGCGCGGACGCTTTGTTTGGCTCATCGCAACCGGGCACCATCATGCAGACTCGGCGCGGTGTGCTTGCACATGTTCAAATCCTGAGCCAGCTTGGGCGCACCAGCGATGCCGCCGAAATGCTCAGGGCGCGCTTTGGCGAGACGCAGGACCCAGAGATTGTTCAGATGCGCACGCGACTGGACGCAGGAGAAACGCTTCAGTTCGATTTGATCACATCGCCGCAAGATGGGCTGGCTGAAGTGAATTTTACGATTGCGGGCGCGCTGGCCGCTGAGCCGCGTGGAACGGACACGCTTTTGTTTGCGCGGGTGGCGCAGCATTTGCGCCCAGAAATGGTCGATGCGAGCTTGCTTTTGGCGCAGTTGCTTGAGGATCAAGGGCGGCTTGATGCCGCAGTGGCGGCCTATCGTTCTGTTCCAAGTGATCATCCCGCCTTCCATGTGGCCGAGATGGGCCGCGCGGAAGCTTTGCGCGCGGCGGACAAGATGGACGCGGCGCTTGAGGTTATGGAAAAACTCTCGGTGAGCCACGCAAACCTGCCTGTTGTGCATAGCGCGATGGGCGATCTCTTGCGTGGTGCGGACCGCTTTGAGGACGCCGAGAAGGCATATGACCGTTCGCTTGCGCTCTGGGAAGGGCGCGAGAATACCGATTGGCGCACGCTCTACACCCGTGGCATTGTGCATGAGCGGCTCGACAATTGGGACAAGGCCGAAGCCGATTTTCGCGCGGCGCTTGCAATCAGCCCTGGCGAGCCGAATGTCTTGAACTATCTTGGGTATTCTCTTGTCGAGCAGCACAGAAAGCTTGATGAGGCGCTTGAGATGATTGAGCAGGCCGTGGCAGCGCGCCCGCAAAGCGGCTATATCATCGACAGTCTCGGCTGGGCACTCTTCCGTCTGGGCCGATATGAGGAGGCTGTGCCGCATATGGAGCGGGCAGCGGAGCTGATGTCGATTGATCCTGTGATCAACGACCATCTGGGCGATGTGTACTGGGCCGTTGGGCGCAAGCTTGAAGCGGAGTTTCAGTGGAAGCGCGCGTTGTCTTTTATCGAATATGGTGAAGTCAGTCAGGATGCAGACCCAGAGCGTATCCGCCGTAAGCTTGATGTCGGCTTGGATCAAGTGCTGGCTGACGAAGGCGCCAAACCGCTTGAGCTTGTGAATGACGACAGCTGAACGGGCCGAGGCCTTTGCGCCAGCCAAAGTGAACCTAGCATTGCATGTGACAGGGCAGCGGGTTGATGGGTATCATCTGCTCGATAGCTTGGTGATGTTTGCGAATTTAGGCGACCGAGTGAGTGCCTGCTTGGCGGATCAGCCCCGTTTGAGCGTGACGGGGCCCTTGGCGGAAGCTGTGCCAACGGGGCCTGAGAACCTTGTCCTGAAAGCCGCTGTATGGGCGGGGCAGAGTGCGGACTTTGAGCTTGAGAAAAACCTGCCAGCCGCGGCAGGGATTGGCGGTGGATCGTCTGATGCGGCGGCGGCGTTGCGCGTGCTTGAGGCGCTGACAGGGCAATCGGTCGACGTGGGGCGGCTTGCTGAACTCGGCGCCGATGTGCCTGTCTGCTATTTTGGCCGTGCGTGTCGGATGGCGGGCGTTGGAGAGCAAATCGAGGCTGTGGACCTGCCGCGCGTGGCGGCAGTTTTGGCCAATCCGCGCGTTGAAGTGGAAACACCTCATGTCTTTGGTAAGTTGGCCGCAAAGAACAATGCGCCGTTGCCAGAGCTGCCATCGCTGAGGAGCGCTTCAGATTTGATTGAATTTTTGCGAGAGCAGACCCGTAATGACCTTGAACCGCCTGCGCTGGCGCTTGCGCCTGTGGTTGGTGAGGTGCTTGATCGGCTCTGGGGGCTGGAGGGGGCAAGGCTGGCGCGGATGTCTGGTTCAGGTGCAACATGTTTTGCGCTGTTTGATGAGATTGGCGCGGCTGAAACGGCTGCGGCCGCACTGTCTGCACAGCGACCCGACTGGTGGGTGAGCGCCGTTTGGCTCAGTTGAAAGAATTCATGCGCGCCGCTTGCAACCCTTTTTTTAAACGTTACGTTCAGGGTGCAGAGAGGATTCGGATTATGCCCAAGCTCATCAAGCTCTATATCGTCAACGTTGCCATCGGGTTTGCGCTCGCGGGGCTATTTGTTGGAATGTTGCTCTGGTTTAACATCGCGAATCTCTGGCATTTGGTCAGCACCTCGGACAAGGGCCTTCTGGCTGTCGTTGTCTTGTGGATTTCCAATGGTGTTATCTTCGCTGGCGTACAGTTTGGGATTGCTGTCATGCGGATGAAAGATGATGACGACGATGAGCCGCGCGGTGGCAACCGTGCGCCGAGCCTTGTCCACCTTGCAGAGCCCGTGCTTGTGCGTGTGAAGGCCAAGAAGCCGCAGCAACAGTCGCGCCGCTACTAGAGCAATCTTACTGATTACATCAGGGAAAAGGTGACGGAACCACCGCAGCCGTTGGGTTATCTCATTCCCGAGGACCTGTATGTACAGGTGGGCGTCAGGTAACATGGCCAGGGCCATGACAGAGCCAACTCCCTCGGAATGCTTAAGGCCACCGGAATGCAACCGTAAAACGAGAAGGGCAGAAGCCGTCTGCTTCTAGGTAGGGCTTGTTGAGGCGCGGCGCAAGTGGGCTTCTGCGGCAATTGTGACTGGACATTTGTTCACTATTTGTTCACATTTGAAGCATGAATAATCTGAGCCTAAAATTACAAGCGGGTCAGCTTTTGGCGCGCGGAGTGTGCCGTCATCTGCTCACTCATAACTTTACATCTTTGGAAGAGTTTACCCCTGAGCGGGGTAAGCGAGTTGATGTGATGGCGATTGGTCCAAAGGGTGAGATTTGGGTGATTGAATGCAAATCAGGCCGTGAAGATTTCAGAAGCGATCACAAGTGGCAGGGCTATCTTGAGTGGTGTGACCGCTTTTTTTGGGCCGTGGATGACAGGTTTCCGCTCGAGCTTTTGCCAGAAGATACGGGACTGATTATCGCAGACACCTATGGTGCAGAAGTTGTGCGCATGGGGCCAGAAGCCAAGCTAGCTGGCGCGCGACGAAAGAAAATCACGCTCAAGTTTGCCCGCGACGTGGCTCTGCGCCATCATCGTATGCGTGATCCGATGATCTAGCCTTTGACGGCCTTGGCGGCGGCCAAGATTTCTTCGGCGATTTCTTCGGCTTCTTCTGAGGTGAAATCCATCGGAATTTCGACGCCATCTGCCTCAATAAAGATACGCACCATGCCTTGATCGGTTGGACCGATTTGCATGTTGGCTTCAATGTCGCGTTCGGTGTTGATGCCCATGGTGGCTCTCCTTCAGACTTCTCTTTGAGCTAGCGAGTTTTGACTTGTGATGCAAGCGGGCTGGGCGCAAGCTCTGGGGATGGAGAATGTTGTGATACGGGCGTTTGAGCCCAGCGATAGGGCGTGGTTGGTTGCGCAGGATGGCCGGCTTTATGCGCAAGACGAAGGCTTTGACGAAAGCTTTGAAGCGCTTGTCGACGATATTTTGAGCGCGTTTGTGGCACAGCACGACCCAAGCTGTGAGCAAGGCTGGATTGCGCAGGCGGGGGACGAACGGCTGGGCTCGATCTTTTGTGTGCGCTTGAGTGAGCGCAGAGCCAAGCTCCGATTGTTTTTGCTTGTGCCTGAAGCGCGTGGTCAGGGGCTTGGGGGGCGATTGCTTAGGACTTGCATGACCTACGCCAAACACAAGGGCTACAGCAGTATGCAGCTTTGGACGCATGAGAGCCACAAGGCTGCCTGTGCGCTTTACGCAAAGTCGGGGTGGTCGCTTGTCTCTTCGAAACCTGTTCATAGCTTTGGTGTGGAGCTTGTTGAACAAAGCTGGGAAATTGAGCTTTAAGGCTCTTGCATTCATCCGCATGGAAAGTTAAATCAGCCGCAATGCCGCCTTAGCTCAGTTGGTTAGAGCACTGGTTTGTGGAACCAGGGGTCCCCCGTTCGAGCCGGGGAGGCGGTACCATCACTCCCCAGTTGAAATTTGAATTTCTTGGAGAAGCGTCTCGCCATCGCGGGCTAAGATGAGAATGCGCTCGTCTGTTGTGACGACGGCAAACCAGTTTTCGCCTTGGGTAAAGGCTTGAGCTTTTGTGCCTTCGGGGAGGGTCATCCGCGAAGGCAAGGGCGGAACATCAGCATTCAAGCGGATGACAAGCAGGGCAATGACCGCTACAAGCCCGACAATCATTACCCCAGCAAGGGTTGTTACCAGAAGTTTGAGGTAGCGCACGAGGCTCGGGTCAACTTCGTTTTCTTCAAGACCTTCGGGGGTTTCACTCATGGCAGATGCCTCGCTAGAATTTAGGATCCTTGAGGATCCGCCTGCACGCCTTGATAAGGCGCTTTCCCGCGATGTGCCAGAGGCGGCTTCCTTAAGCCGTACGCGGCTGGCACGGCTTATGGAAGAGGGAGCAGTGCGCATCAATGGTGCGGTGGCCGAGAACCCGAAGGCCAAGGTTGCAGAGGGTGATCTGGTACAGATCGTGCTGGCGGCGGCGACCGAGAGCCACATCTTGCCGCAAGAGATAGCGCTTGAGATCGTCTATGAAGATGACGCGCTTATCGTCATCAACAAGCCTTCGGGCATGGTTGTTCATCCCGCGCCAGGCACGCCTGACGGCACGCTTGTAAATGCTCTGATGCATCACTGTGGGGCGTCTTTGAGTGGCGTTGGCGGAGTTGCACGGCCCGGGATCGTGCACCGAATCGATAAAGACACGAGCGGGCTTCTTGTTGTGGCAAAATCGGATGTCGCACACCACAGGCTTGCAGCGCAATTTGAGAAACACACCGTCGAGCGGCATTATCGCGCGCTTGTTTATGGGATTCCTGACGCCTCTGATCCGCGCTTGCGGGGCACAAAGGGTGTGAGCTTTGAACAGGGGGGGGTGATGAAAATTCAGACCCAGCTCGCGCGTCACAAGCATGACCGCCAACGTCAGGCTGTTTTCTTTGATGGGGGGCGCCACGCTGTGACACGGGCGCGTGTCGTTGCAAGCTTTGGCACACCTGAATGTCTTTCGCTTGTGGATTGCTGGCTTGAGACGGGGCGGACACATCAGATCCGTGTGCATATGGCTCATGCGGGGCACGGGCTTGTCGGCGACCCTGTTTATGGCGGGCGCCGCAAGCTGAGCGAGAAGGCGTTTGGCGCTGGGGCGGTTGCTGCTGTGAAAGGTTTTGATCGTCAGGCACTTCATGCTGCGAGCCTTGGCTTTGAGCACCCTGTTAGCGGAGAAATGCTGCGCTTTGAGGCGGAGTTGCCAGAGGATATGGCCGCGCTCATTCAGGCCGTTGAGGGAGAAGCCTGATGCCACAAGCTGATTTAAAATATTCGTCCGATCTCTCGCTGGATGTGCCCAATCTTCTGGCCGAGATCGAGGCGCTAATCCTGCGCCATGATGGTGGGGCGGGCGCTTGTAAAGGGCGGGCATACCCTGCGGAAACGGCACATCACAGCCATGTTTTGCTGGAGGTTCAAGTGCTGAACAAGCCCCACCGCGATGCGGCCTTTATGCAGGGTTTGCTTGGGGATCTTGTCGGTTTGCTGGATACCGCCCTCCCCAAAGGCACTGAGCGGGCTGTTTCCCTAGGCTTTGCTGAGCCATTTTATGCCACTGGTCAGGTGTGACCCTGTCATATTGATCCCAAATGCGTGAAGCTGCGTAACAAATTTAGACTGTTATGAGATCGGTCATACATAAGCGTTAAGAGGCGGCAGACTTGAAATTGCTCGGTCGAATACCTAGATCGATGTTAAGCACTGTTACATAATGGGAGGGGACAGAACATGAGTAACTACAAGAATTTACCTGCTCCAACGCCAGAGGGCGGATTGAACCGCTATATGCAAGAAATCCGCAAGTTCCCTTTGCTTGAGCCTGAAGAGGAATACATGCTCGCCAAGGCTTGGGTTGAGCAAGAAGACACGCAGGCGGCGCACCGTATGGTGACCTCACATTTGCGGCTCGCGGCTAAAATTGCCATGGGTTATCGCGGCTATGGTCTGCCGCAAGCCGAAGTCATTTCGGAGGCAAACGTGGGCCTCATGCAGGCTGTGAAGCGCTTTGATCCGGAAAAAGGATTTCGCCTTGCGACCTACGCGATGTGGTGGATCCGCGCGAGCATTCAGGAGTATATCCTGCGCTCGTGGAGCCTTGTGAAGCTTGGCACGACATCTGCGCAAAAGAAGCTCTTCTTCAACCTGCGCAAAGCCAAAGCCCGTATTGGGGCTTTAGAAGAAGGCGATATGCGCCCTGAAAACGTGCAACGCATCGCGACGGACCTTGGCGTGACCGAGGCGGAGGTTATTTCGATGAACCGCCGTTTGTCGGGCGGAGACGCCTCTCTCAATGCCACCGTTGGTTCTGAGGGCGAAGGAACGATGCAATGGCAGGACTGGCTTGAGGACGAAGATGCGGACCAGGTGGGTGATTATGAAGCCCGTGACGAGTTGTCTGCGCGGCGTGAGCTGCTGGCTGAGGCTATGGATGTGCTGAACGAACGCGAGAAAGATATTCTCACGCAGCGGCGCCTCAGCGAAGAGTCGATTACGCTTGAAGACCTTTCCAGCCAATATGACGTAAGCCGTGAACGCATCCGTCAGATCGAAGTGCGCGCGTTTGAAAAGCTACAAAAGCGTATGCGCGATTTGGCAAAGGATCGCGGGATGCTGGCGAGCGCTTAACCGGGTCTTTCCTTTTTCTTTCCGTAAATATCCCAGGGGGAGTTTGAGGGGGACAGCGTCCCCCTCGATCGGTCGGATTTGCGAAGCAAATTCGAAATTATCTTAAAGCACGCCAGCCGATATCGGACCGAAAGAACCCTTCTGGCCAGCCGATTTGGCGCGTCATGCTGTAGGCCAGTCTATGCGCCTCCTCAAGCGTATCTGCCCGTGCCGTGACCGCGAGCACGCGCCCGCCCACAGCAGTGACGTTCTCTGCAGCGCGTGCTGTGCCTGCGTGGAACACCATCTGTGAACTCGACTGTGGCAATGCCTCCAAGCCTTTGATCACCGTACCTTTTTCGTAGGCTGCGGGGTAGCCCTTTGCGGCCATGACCACCGTGAGGGCGTGGTCGTCTGCCCAGTGGACTTTTGCCTCGTTGAGCCGTCCTTCGGCAGCGGCTTGGATGTGATCAAAGGCCTGTGCGCCGAGCCGCATCATGAGGACCTGACATTCAGGGTCACCGAAGCGAGCGTTGTACTCGACAAGGCGCGGGGCTCCGTCTTTGATCATGAGGCCGACGAACAAGACGCCTTGGTACGGCGTGCCACGACGCGCCATCTCGCGCAGGGTCGGGCGCACGATCTCGTCCATTGTCTTGGCGATGATCTCATCGGTCATCACGGGGGCTGGGGAGTAGGCGCCCATACCGCCTGTGTTTGGTCCTGTGTCGCCTTCGCCCACGCGTTTGTGGTCTTGCGCTGTGCCAAGCGGGAGGGCCTCTTCGCCATCACAGAGTACAAAGAAGCTGGCTTCTTCGCCTTCCATGAACTCCTCGATCACAACTTCCGCACCGGCTGCTCCAAGGCTGCCGCCGAACATATCATCAACAGCATCAAGCGCTTCCTCAAGGGTCATGGCGACCACAACGCCTTTGCCTGCGGCGAGGCCATCAGCCTTGATGACAATCGGTGCACCCTGTGCCTGCACATAATCGCGGGCGGGCGCATGTTCGGTGAAGTGGGCATAGCCCGCTGTGGGCGCGCCCGAGGCATCGCAAATCTCCTTGGTGAAGGCTTTGGAGGCTTCAAGCTGGGCAGCAGCGGCACTTGGGCCGAAGGTCAGGATGCCTGCTGCACGCAGCGTATCGGAGACGCCTGCCGCGAGGGGGGCTTCCGGGCCGATGATCACGAAGTCTATGGCCACTTTCTGGGCGAAAGTGACAACGGCTGCGCCATCATTGATATCGAGCGCTACGCATGTGGCCAGCTCGGCTATTCCGGCATTGCCGGGGGCGACGAAGAGTTTGTCACACTTCGGGTTTTGCGCCGTCGCCCACGCGAGGGCATGTTCACGGCCTCCGCTTCCAAGAATAAGGATGTTCATCTGTGCAACTCCTGCTTGGCCTTCACTTGCTCGCGTTCTAAGCTGACGCGCAAAGAGATACAAGCGAGGCGAAATGTCCGATCTGATTGATGATGGCCAAGAGGCGGGCAATGCCCCAGAATTTTCGGTTACGGAGATTTCAAACGCCATCAAGCGGGTGATCGAGGGCGAGTTTAGCCATGTTCGAATCAGAGCCGAGGTTGGCCGCGTGTCCCGCCCGCGTTCGGGGCATATATACCTTGATCTCAAGGACGACAGATCTGTCATCAATGGGGTGATCTGGAAGGGTGTGGCGACGCGGCTTCAGGTGCAGCCTGAAGAGGGTATGGAAGTTGTTGCTGTTGGACGGATGACGACATTTGGCGGCCAATCGCGCTATCAGATAATTATTGAAGAGATCCGCCCTGCGGGTGTTGGCGCTTTGATGGCAATGCTTGAGAAGCGAAAGCAGATGTTGGCGGCGGAGGGTCTTTTTGCGCCTGAGCGCAAGCAGGAGCTACCCTATTTGCCAGACGTGATTGGCGTGGTCACATCACCTTCTGGCGCCGTTATTCGAGATATTCTGCACCGGTTACGTGACAGGTTTCCCCGCAAGGTTCTGGTTTGGCCAGTGGCGGTTCAGGGCGAAAAATGCGCCAGCGAAGTCGCTCGCGCAATCGCCGGTTTCAATGGTTTGAGTCCAGGCGGGGCGCTGCCACGGCCTGATCTGATTATCGTGGCGCGTGGTGGCGGCTCTGTCGAGGATCTTTGGGGTTTCAACGAAGAGATTGTGGCACGCGCTGTGGCGGCGTCGCAGATTCCGCTTATCTCGGCGGTGGGCCACGAGACGGACACCACGCTGATTGATTTCGTCTCTGACAAGCGCGCCCCGACACCGACGGCGGCGGCGGAGCTTGCTGTGCCTGTTCGGCTCGAGCTTTTGGCTTGGGTCGGTGAGCAGGGCTCGCGGATGTCTTATGCGCTTTCAAATGGGGTGAGCCGGCGTGGCCAGAGGCTGCGCGATCTGGCGCGTGCGATGCCACGCATTGAAAGCCTTGTGGAAGCCCCACGTCAACGGCTGGACCGCGCGAATGACCGCCTGCCTGCGGCGCTTCAGCGCGGGGTGCAGCTGCGGCGTGTCGTGCTCTCTGATGCGTCAGGCAGTCTTCGACCCTCGCTGCTCAGCCGTGCTTTGCGGGGCGATCTTCAAAGGCTTTCGGGCCTTGGTGCGCGCTTGAGACTGCGCGGGCTTGATGAGCGAGCGCGGCATGTGGAGAGTGTTGGGGCACGGCTAAATGTTGAGGCGATTGTGCGTGATCTGGGACGCAAACGTGTTGAGCTTGACCGTTTAGCGCAGCGGATGGCGGACAGCGGTTCGCGCCAGATCAAGGCGCTTTCGGAGCGGCTTGAGGCGACAGACCGTTTGCGCGAGACGCTGAGCTACAAAGCCACTCTGGCACGGGGCTATGCTGTTGTGCATGGTGAGGACGGGGTCTTGACCACCAAAGCAGCGGCGCAAAAGGTGGGAGCGCTTGAGATTGAGTTTTCAGACGGGCGGATGAGCCTTTCGGGCAAGCCGAAGCGTACAGTTGCGGGCCGTACGCCGACGGATCAGGGCTCGCTCTTTTAACGGCACATCATGCTCTGAATCCGACAGGTTCCGTCGCTGATAGACAGGCGGAGGGGGAGGCCCCATTGTTTGATTGGGCTGTCATTCCAAGGGAGAAACAGCATGGCACGGGCAGGACGTAAGGGGCGCGGCGGCGGGCGAGCAGGAGCAGCCGAGCGGCGCGGTGCGGCAGTGATTGAGCAGATGCCATGGCGGCTGCCCAAAAACCTCGATAAGCCGACCGAGCCTTTGAACGAAGAGGGCGTGCAGGCGATCCACGAGGGTGCGATGCGTATTCTCGAAGAGATCGGGATTGAGATTCTCAATACCGAAGCGCTCGAAATTTTCCGAGAAGCTGGTGCAGCGATCAATGGCACAAATGTACGCGTGGGCCGTGACTGGCTGATGGAAATGGTGGGCAAGGCTCCAGGCCGTTGGACCATGACGCCGCGCAACCCTGACCATGAGCTGGTGATGGGGGACGGGCATATCCTGTTTGGTAACGTCTCCTCACCCCCCTCCTACTGGACGCTAGAAACGGGCCGAAAGATGACAGGCACACGCGAGATGTGCAAAGATTTTATCAAGCTGAGCCAATACTTTAACTGCATTCACTTCTGCGGCGGCTATCCCGTTGAACCACAGGATATTCATGCCAGCATCCGCCATTTGGATGTGCTGTATGACAAACTCACTCTGACAGACAAAGTGGTGCACACTTATTCACTCGGCAAGGAGCGTGTCGAGGATGCTATGGAGATGGTGCGGATTGCTGGCGGGCTGACGGACGAGGAGTTCGAGGCAAAGCCTCGGATGTACACAAACATCAACTCCACCTCGCCTTTGAAGCATGACGAGCCGATGCTTGACGGCTGGATGCGGCTTGCGCGGCGCAATCAGGGGCTTGTCGTAACGCCGTTTACTCTGGCGGGTGCGATGGCGCCTGTGACGATGTCTGGCGCTGTGGCGCAATCGCTGGCTGAGGGGCTGATTGCTGTGGCTTTGGCGCAGTATATCCGCCCGGGTGCGGCCTGTGCGATCGGGACATTTACATCGAATGTTGATATGAAGTCCGGCGCCCCAGCCTTTGGCACGCCAGAGTATATTCGCGCCACGCAGATGACAGGTCAGCTTGCGCGTTTTTATGATCTACCGATGCGTTCATCGGGGGTTTGTGCGGCCAATGTGCCTGACGGGCAGGCGATCTGGGAAACATCCAACAGCCTTTGGGCGGCAGTGCAATCCGGGACAAACATGGTTTATCACGCAGCTGGATGGCTTGAGGGCGGCTTGATTGCCAGCCCCGAAAAGTTCATCATGGATTGCGAAATTTTGCAGCAAATTCAGCGCTATATGGAGCCCGAAATTTTTGCGACAACGGCTGATGATATTGCACTCGAGGCGATTGCCGAAGTGGGCGGGCAGGGGCATTTCTTTGGGCTTCAGCACACGCAAGACCGCTATGAAACAGCGTTTTACCAGCCCTTCCTGAGCGACTGGCGCAACTTTGAGGCTTGGGATGCGGCGGGCGCTGTCTGGACCGCGGAGCGGGCGCATCACCTCTATAAAGAGATCGTGGCGAGCTTTGAGGCGCCGCATATGGAAGACAGCATCCGTGAGGAGCTTGAAGCCTTTGTTGCCCGCCGCAAGGAAGAAGGCGGCGCGCCGACGGATTACTAAGGAAAAAACATATATTTTTCAGATAATTAGTAAGCACGGGTGTGAGCATATCATGCCCGTATTTTGCTTTGGTTGCCGCAGCGTTTTGCCGTGTTAACACTTTTCAAATCGGCCAAAACAGGGGGGTGATATGCGTGCACAACCCGTGCACCGCTTGATTGGAAAAGTATGAACGGAAATTAAGTTAACGGGGCGTTCGGTGGGCGGGGCAGTGGACACAGACTGGATGTTTGCACAACACGCCGCGAATGCCGCGTTTGCGCCCAAACGGGACGTTTGTTCTTAACCCTACACGGAATCAAGCCGAAGGCGCCGTGCATCGCCAGACCGTCCCGCGGGCTGGTGATTTGG
>NZ_JAQWYD010000027.1:0-28452 GCF_029254145.1 Lentibacter sp. | reverse complement strand
GAGCTGATTTCGATTGGAACATGGGTTGGGCCTGTGGAGATCAGCTCGGTTCCGTCGCGGGCGGTGTTGGTGAGGCGGGAAGAGGAAACGCCTTCGATACAGAGCCCGCTGTGAGAGGGTGTGGCACGGCCTGCGCGGCGCCAGTCGGCTCCAAAGCATGCGCCAGAGCCACAACTCACGATGAGAGGGCGGCGGCCTGATGTGAGCTCAAACGCCAGCGTGGAGGCGTGTGCGTTGTGGCTGGCACGGCCCTGTGGCGGCAGCGCTGCATCTACAATCAGGCTGGTGCGGCCCGCAGAAAGGCGCGCATAACCCATCGATAACCCCTCTGGCGCGCTGGCTTTGACGCCTGAGGCGGCGAGGGCGTGCTCAAGGCGGCCTTCGATACCTTTGCCGCCGCCGTGGAAGCGGGCGAGGCCACCGTCAGCATGGCGCAGGCTGCGCAGGGTGGGCGCGATGCGTAGAAGCGCTGTCTCATGTTCTGGCGTGACGGGATGGCCCGTTTCGCTCAGGGCGACGGCGGACCATGACAGGAGGGTGAAAACCTCTAAAAGCTCTTCAGGATTGCGCGTGGGCAGGCCTCCCATGCTGTCAATCTGGCTGGCGCATTCGCGTGACAGAGCCTTTTGCGCGGGGGCGATAAAGCGCTCCATGCCTTCCAGTGAGAGGGCGGCGTAGAGCAGGCCCGAGAGCGCCTCAAACCGCGCAATTCCAGGGCGGGCGGCGTGCCATCTTTTGCCAAGAAAGCGTGTTTGATGCGCGAGGGAGCGAAAGAACAGATCGGATTGCTCTTTTTCGCGGTTCTGGAGGAGAAAGAAGCCATGATTGATCCAGCGGATGAGCCGGCGGCCTGTGAGATCGGGCGTCCAGCCCGGGCCTTTGCCACGGCCGTAGCGCTCAAGCCATTGCCAGACCCAAGTTTGCGCAGCCTGACGCGCGGAGGCATCACCCACTGAGGCTAGATCATCCAGCCATGCGAAGCCTTGGGCTTCGTCCTGAAACTCTGGACTGGCTTGCGGCAGATCCCAGAACTCAAGGCGCGCGCCGGAGAGGAGCTGCCCTGCGAAGAGGTAATTGCCTGCGACGAGCTGCTTGCCGCGGGCATAAAGCCCTATGGTGCGGGGCTCAGGAGAAGAGACAAATGCTGTGGGCGCAGAGGAGAACGCCCCCGAGCGTGCGGCGATCTTGTTGAACATTCGCGCGAAAAATGCGCTTAGCGGGTCTTGCTTTGACATACTTCACTGCCTCATGCGCTCTTGCGGCGACTTGAGAGGCAAGCTTACACCGCAAGGTCGCGTCGGTCACCATACAAATGCGGGCAGAGTGAATTAGGCGCGATTCAGCACAGCCATATAAAAGCCGTCCATGCCGCCGATCGCGCTAAAATAGTCCGGGCGCAGGCGCAGGCCGCCCTCTTCTGTGATCCACGCGGGATCGACCCCTTCGTGGGCGAGCACGGACGTATCGGCTGTAAAGTCGGGGTGCATGTCAAGAAACTCCTCTACCTGAACCTCGCCCTCGTCGGGCAGCAGGGAGCATGTGCAAAACACAAGGCGGCCACCGCTTTTGACCAAGCCGGCGGCGTGGGCAAGCATCTGGGCCTGAAGTTCGATCAACGCGCCAAACTCTTCGCCAGTTTTGGCATGGGGGAGGTCTGGGTGACGGCGTATTGTGCCTGTTGCGGAGCAGGGCGCATCGAGCAGAACGGCATCATATGTGCCTTCGTGAGTGAGTGCATCTTCGCAAAGGAGTGTCGCAGCAAGCCTGGTGCGCGTCAGGTTTTCGCGCACGCGTGCAAGGCGACTCTCGGAAGCGTCAAGCGCTGTGACGGTGGCGCCTGTGGCGGCGAGCTGCATGGTTTTGCCACCCGGCGCGCAGCACATGTCGAGCACTGTTTCGCCTATCTTGGCCTTGAGCAGGGCCGCGGGGAGTGCGGCGGCAGTGTCTTGAACCCACCACTCGCCTGCCTCAAAGCCTGCAAGCGCCGTCACTTGTCCTGCATCTTGGAGGCGGACGGAGCCAAAGGGCGTGAGCGTCCCGCCAAGTTTTTCGGCCCATGCGGGTGCGTCGGATTTGACTGAGATATCGAGCGGCGCGCCTGCGAGGTGAGCGAGTTCGATCTGACCCATGATTTCGGAGGAATAAGCCTCTGTCAGGGGGCCGCGCAGCCACTTGGGCAGGCGCGGCGCGCGCAGGATCTTGATCTTTTCGACAGCGTCGGCCGCGATTTTGCGCAGGACAGCGTTGGCCAGCCCTTTCATGGCGCCATATTTTTTGTGTTTGCTGAGGAGGGCCACGGCTTCATTGACGACGCCATGGGCATCACCGCCTTGGGCGAGCTCGATTGTCGCGAGGCGCAGAAGATTCATGACATAGGGGGCGGGCTCTTTGCGCAGGTGTGGCTTGAGAAGCTTGTCGGCGCGCTCAAGGTTGCGCAGGGTCTCGTTGGCCAGGCGCAGAGCGCGGGCTTTTGAGGGGGCATCTAGCCCTTCCAGCGCGCGCAGGGCGGCGGGCTCGGACATGAGGCGGCCTTCAGCGAGCACCTGATTGAGCATAGAAAGCGCGGCTTGACGGGGGGTTGGCATAAGGCATCCTTGGCAATGGGTTGCTTGGGGCATATATCAGGGCGAGCCTGAAAGGAATATCTGATGTCAGACAAGAAAGAGCTACCAGAGGCCGCCAAACGCGCATTGGCCGAAGCGGAAGAGCGACGTATGGCGCGCGAGGCAGAACTTGAGGCGCGGCCCAAAGAGCTGGGCGGGCGCGACGGCCCCGACCCGGCACGCTACGGCGACTGGGAGAAAAAGGGCATCGCTATCGATTTTTGAGGAGGGATTGCGCCGCGCTTCGCGCGCCGCCCAGCTGGGGGCTTTGCCCCCAGACCCCCAGGATATTTAGAGAAAGAAAAAGAACGGGTTCCAGCGGCTTTTTTATAGGCCCAGAACGTCGATCATGTCGTATTGGCCGGGGGATTTGTCCTGGCCCCAGAGCGCGGCCTTGAGCGCGCCACGGGCGAACACCGAGCGGTCAGAGGCGATGTGGCGCAGGATGATGCGCTCGCCCATGGCGGCAAACATCACGTCGTGTTCACCGACAATGTCACCACCGCGGATGGCACTAAAGCCGATGTCGCCGCGTTTGCGCGCGCCTGTTATACCGTCACGGCCTGAATCAGATACGTCTTTGAGCGAGACACCACGGCCCTCGGCGGCGGCTTCGCCGAGCATCAGCGCTGTGCCTGAGGGGGCATCGACTTTTTGGTTGTGGTGGGCCTCGATCACTTCGATGTCGTAGTCTTCATCAAGTGCGGCGGCGACCTTTTTTGTAAGTTGTGTCAGCAGATTGACCCCGAGGCTCATATTCCCTGCGCGGATAATCACGGCGTGGAGTGCGGCAGGGGCGAGCTGCTCTATTTCGGCCTCCGTCATGCCTGTTGTGCCGATCACGTGAACGGCGCGGGCCTGAGCTGCGAGGGCGGCAAACTCCAGCGTTGCTGCAGGCGCTGTGAAATCAATCACCGCTTGGGCGCGGGCAAAACTTGGCAGCGGGTCGCTTTCGACGAGGACGCCGAGGGGGCCGAGGCCGCAGAGCGCGCCGATATCTTGCCCGACGGCCTCATTGCCTTCGCGCTCTATGGCGCCGACGAGACGGGCCTTGCCAGACTGGACGACTGTTTTGACGAGCATTTGGCCCATACGGCCCGTGGCTCCTGTGATAACGATTCCCGGCAGGTCAGACATATCTGTGCTCTCATAAATTCTTCTGTGTCTGCTCATAGCGCAGCCATGGACGCTTGGCAAAACCTTGCTGAGAGGTTAGGGGAGGCTTATGGGAAAGAACAGTTTTCAAGACGGGGCGGGCCCCACACAAAGACAATTGCGGGTGGGCGAGCTTATCCGCCGCACGCTTGCGCAGGTATTGGCGCAGGGGGATATTCATGATCCTGACCTGAACCGCCTCTATATCACCGTGGGCGAGGTGCGTTGTTCGAACGATCTGAAGATCGCAACGGCCTATGTAATGCCGCTTGGTGGCGTTGGCCGCGACGATGCTGTGGCCTTTTTGGCGCGCAACAAGCACGAGCTGCGCCGTTTGATCGGCAAGAAAGTCGGCTTAAAGTATACGCCTGATCTGCGCTTTCGTCTGGATGAGACGTTTGATCAGATGGATGCCACGCGCGAGATGTTTTCGCGCGACGAGGTGAAGCGTGACTTGGACGACTAAAGCCGCCTGCGCTTTGGCACTGTTGCTGGGCTTTGCCGCGCAGCCCGCCTTGGCGACAAGCTGTGAAGACCGAAGCTTTGACGGGCGCTCTTATACGATCTGCGAGGCAAAGCCGGCGCAAGAAGAGATCAGGCTTTTTCTCAAGGATGAGAACGGCAAGCTCTTGGGGCAATTTTTCACTGTGGATGATCGCTTGAAGGCGCAGGGCGCGCGCCTTGGCTTTGCTATGAACGCGGGAATGTATCACGAAGACCGCTCGCCTGTGGGACATTACCGCGAAAACGGCGAAGAGCTGATGCGGGTGATTCCCAATGCGGGGCCAGGTAACTTTGGATTGCTCCCGAACGGTGTGTTTTGTGTGCAGGAGGGACGCGCCGATGTCGTCGAAACGAAGCGCTTTTTGCGTGAGGCTCCTGACTGCAGGCATGCGACGCAAAGCGGTCCGATGCTTGTGATTGATGGGGCCTTGCACCCGCGGTTTCTGCGCGACAGTGACAGCCGCTATGTCCGAAATGGCGTTGCAACGTCTGAGGACGGAGGGCGCGCTGTTTTTATCATCTCAAACGAGCGGGTCACCTTTTATGAGATGGGTTTATTTGTGCGCGACGGGCTCAAACTACCTCAGGCGCTATACTTTGACGGCAATGTGAGCCGCCTTTATGCACCTGAACTGAACCGCGCGGATGCAGGGTTTTTGCTAGGACCGATCGTGGGCGTTGTTGAAACGGCTGATTGACGCCTGCGCGGCACTGGGCTAGGGCGCATTTTTACTTAAGGAAGACGCATGGGACGCAAACGCAAAGGGCGCGATATTTCGGGCTGGCTCGTGGTGGATAAACCTGCGGGGCCGACATCAACCGCTGTGGTGAACAAGGTGCGCTGGGCGCTTGGTGCGGCCAAGGCGGGCCATGCTGGCACGCTTGACCCCGAGGCGACAGGCGTTTTGGCCGTGGCGCTGGGGGAGGCGACGAAGACGGTTCCTTTCATCACCGATGCGCTCAAGGCCTATGTATTTGATGTGAAGCTTGGCGAAGCGACAAACACCGACGACGCTGAAGGCGAAGTGATTGCCACCTCGGAGGCGCGGCCGACAGACGATGAGATCAAGGAAGCGCTGCTGAAATTTGTTGGCGATATCGAGCAGGTTCCGCCAAAGTTTTCCGCTGTTAAGGTGGACGGGCAGCGCGCTTATAAGCTTTCTCGTGCGGGCGAAGATATCACGCTTGAAGCGCGACCTTTGTATGTGGATGAGCTGACCATGGTGGAGCGTACGGACGCTGACCATGTGCGACTGGAAATGGTCTGTGGCAAAGGCGGCTATGTGCGCTCTATTGCGCGCGATCTGGGCGAAGCGCTGGGCTGCAAGGGGCATGTCTTGCGCCTGCGTAGGGTCTGGTCTGGGCCGTTTGAAGCGGAAAAAGGCCTGAGCTATGAGCAGATTGAAGTAATGGCGAAGACGCCAGAGCTTGAGAGCTATATCCAGCCGCTTGAGATGGGACTTGAGGACTTGCCCGAAGTGAAAGCCACCGCAGAAGGGGCGGCCAAGCTGCGCAATGGTAACCCTGGAATGGTCTTTGCCAGTGATGCGGAATACGGCGACGAATGCTGGGCGAGCCTTGACGGCAAGGCTGTGGCCGTGGGCATATACAAAGCGGGTGAATTGCACCCGAGCCGTGTGTTTAACCAATGAGGGCTATGATGCCGAATGTTGTGAAATCAAAACTGTTTTGGGGCTTTGTCGCTGTGCTTTTGGCGATGACCATCGGCTTCTGGTTTGCGCAGATGCGCGGGTATGATGCGCATGCGGCGATGCACGCGAAAATGCACGGTGAGGGCGGGATGCACCAAGAGCATGACATGGTGAATATGCCTGGCCTTCGGGGGCGCAATGCGACGGCGCAGGAAAGCGAAGAGCTCGCCGTCATGTTCCGCCGTTTTGAGGAGATCACACGCACGGTTGAAAACCTGCCCAATGGCATCCGCACTGTGACTTTTGTGGCGAATGAAGAGCTTATGGGTGTTGTCACCAGCCATGTGATCGGGATGATTGATCGTGTCGATATGGGGCGCGACCCTGAGGTGATTATCCAGTCACCTACACTTGATATTTTGTTTGAGCGGCGCGCCAGCATCGTGACCGAGATGGATGTGACTGACGAGGGGATCGTTGTGATCCAGACCTCGGATGACCCCGAAGTTGTCGCTGCGCTTCACACCCATGCTGCCGAAGTGAGCGCGATGGTCGAACGCGGAATGGAGGCTGTCCACGAGATGATGGCCGCGCGGGAGCGCTAGAAGAACAGGCCCCATAGGAGCGGCAGCAAGAGCGCTGTTGCCATTGCATTGAGACCCATGGCGAGGCCAGAGAACGCGCCTGCTGTTTCGTTGACTTGAAGCGCGCGGGCTGTGCCTATGCCGTGGCTGGCTGTGCCGATGGCGAGGCCGCGAGCGCGCCAGTCTTTTACGCCGATCAGATTGAGCAGCAGCGGGCCGAACATGGCGCCGAAAATGCCCGAGACGATGACAAGAACGGCCGTGAGCGAGGGCAAACCACCCAGCTCTCCGGCGATGCCCATTGCGACAGGGGCTGTGACTGATTTGGGCGCGATCGTGGCCATGAGCGCCTCGGAGCTGCCTGCGAACCAGAGCGTTGCCACCGCCGATACAATAGCAGCAAGCGAGCCAGTGAGCATGCTGGCGCCGATGGCGAGCCACGATGCGCGCACATGATGCCACTGGCGATACAGCGGGATCGCGAGGGCAACTGTGGCGGGGCCAAGAAGGAAGTGCACGAACTGTGCGCCCTCAAAATATGTGAAGTAATCTGTCCCTGTGAGCGCGAGTAAAGCCACAACAAGGGCGACCGCGCCAAGCACTGGATTGAGCAGTGGATTGCGCCCGCCTTTTTCAAACACGAAGCTCGCAATTTGAAAGGCGGCAAGCGTGAGCGTGAGATGAAAGAGCGGGGAGGCGGAGAGATAGACATACGTTTCGGCAAGATTATTCATTGGGGGCCCCTTTGCTTAGGACACGCATCATCAGAGCCGTCACGACAATGGCCGCGGAGGTGCTTATGGCGACGGCGAGAGAGAGCGGCACGAGCGCTTCGGATAAAAGTGTGACATGCATGATCACGCCCGTGCCCGCAGGCACAAACAGAAGCGACATATTGCGCAGAAGGCCGTCAGCTGTTGCGCCGAGGGCGTCGGGAACATGGCCGCGAATGAGCAGAAAAGCGAAGAGGAACGCCATGCCGAGCACAGGGCCAGGCACAGGCAAACCAAGTGCGCCGACAATGACCTCGCCGAGAAGCTGACAAGACAGAATGAGAGTGAGATAACCGACCATATGCGCCTCCGGAACAGGGCCTCACTTTAGGCGAGGCTCTGTAGGAGTGCAAAGCGCTTATTCGGCGACTTTGAGCATCCGACCTGCGTTGAACGTGAAGAGGGTTTCGCCGTTGATTGCGTAGCTGTTGATCAGATCTGCTGCGCGGGCGCTTGTCAGCCAGGTTTCAAGCTTCATCGCGGCTTCGGTGTTTGCGTGGGGGTGCATATCGGTGCTCACAGGAAGAAAGGCGTATTGGTTGAACAAGACAGGATCACCCGAAAAGATTAGGGTTAGAGACTGTTTATTGCCGAAATTCAGCCAGCTCGCGCGGTCTGTCAGGGCATAGGCGTTGAGGCCTGCCGCTGTGTTGAGGGTCGCGCCCATACCTGCGCCTGCTTCGTTATACCAGCTTGGGCTGCGCTGCGCTTCGTCGATGCTTGCGGTTGTCCAGAGAGCAATCTCCATCTTATGTGTCCCGCTGTCGTCGCCCCGTGAGGCGAAAGGGGCTTGGCCCTCGGCGATCGCTATCAGGGCATCTTTGGCTGTCTTGGTTGTTGCGATTTTGGCGGGGTCATCAGAGGGGCCGACGAGGACGAAATCGTTATACATGATCTCGCGGCGGTGCGTGCCATAGCCGCCTTCAAGGAACTTCTCTTCGGCTTTGCGCGAATGCACAAGGATCGCATCGACATCACCTGCTTCACCGAGGCGGATCGCCTGCCCTGTGCCAACAACGATGAGCTGGACTTCAAGGCCGAGGTCTTTCTGGATCTCTGGGAGGAGGACATCAGAGAGGCCCGAATTGTGAAACGAGGTCGTTACCGCCATTTTGAGTGTGTCGGCGGCGAGGGTGCCGGCCGACGCAAAAAGCGCTGCGGCGGTAAAGAGCGAACGGATCATATAACTAGGTCTCCTTTGAGGAAGGCTTGTGCCTCTGGGGTTTGAGGGCTGTTAAAAAAACTGTCAGCGCTGGCGGCTTCTGTCACTTTGCCTTTGTTGAGAAAGAGCACATCTGTGGCAAGGCGGCGGGCTTGGCCGAGATCATGTGTTGCCATGAGAATGCGTGTGCCGGTCTCGCGGGCTTTGAGGATAAGCCCTTCGATGTCACGGGTGGAAGCGCCATCAAGGTTGGCGCAGGGCTCGTCGAGAAAGAGCAGCTGTGGCGCGCGGATCAGGGCGCGGGCGAGGGCGAGTTTCTGGCGCTCGCCTCCCGAAAGCTGGCTGGCGCGTTGGTGCTTGTGGCCAGCAAGACCGATGGATTTAAGCCAAGTTAGAGCCTGTTTTTGGGCTTCGGGGCGCTTCGTTCCGTGGGCCGTGAGTGGATATGTCAGATTGCCGAGCACTGTACGGCGCAGCATCACGGGGGTCTGAAAGACAAAGGCCTGCTGTGCGTAGGCCTCGGCACGTGGCGCAGCAAAGCGGACACGGCCTTCGGAGGGTTTTTCCAGCCCGTGCAGCAAGCGCAGAAGTGTGCTCTTGCCCGCCCCGTTAGGACCAAGGATGATCGTGAGGCCTGTTTCGCCTAACTCAAGATCGACGGGGCCAAGAAGGCACTTGCCGTTTTTCTTGACGGAGGCACTTTGGACAAAAAGGGGCAGGATATTTACCATCTGTCGCGGACCTCTGTGCCTGAGAGCATGTGCAGCGCGAGATTGACTGCGACGGCAAGCCCTATGAGGACAAAGCCGAGGCCTATGGCGAGGGCAAAATCGCCCTTGGAGGTTTCGAGCGCGATGGCTGTTGTCATGACACGGGTGACATGGTCGATATTCCCGCCGACGATCATGATCGCTCCAACTTCACCAATTCCGCGGCCAAAGCCAGCGAGCGCGGCCGTGAGAAGCGCGCGGCGGCTATCCCAGAGGAGTGTTTTGATGCGCTGTGGTCGGGTTGTATTGAGCGAAATCAACAGGTCATGATACTCGGCCCAAAGATCGCGGATGGACTGATGCGCGATGCTGGCGATGAGCGGCGTGAGGATGACGACTTGGGCGATTATCATGGCCCAAGGCGTGAAGAGCAGCCCCATGACGCCGAAGGGGCCAGAGCGCGACAGCAAAAGATATACGACAAGGCCAACGACCACAGGGGGCAGCCCCATGAGCGCATTGAGCAGCGCTATGACAAGGCGGCGAAAGCGGTAACGCGAGACAGCGAGCCACGCGCCGAGCGGCAGGCCAACAAGTGCTGCAAGCGCCACAGCCGAGCATGTGACAAGCAACGAGCGCGCCGCGATCTCGTAAAGATCGGCGTCAATTGTGACGATCAGCCAGAAGGCGGCTGTGATGCCTTGCCAGATTTCGGCCATGGGCGCTCCTTTTCATCTGCATAGTGGGGCCAGTTGATGAAAGCCATGGGCCGGATTGCGGATAAGCGCTTTTCAATTGCGACATCATACGTGAGATTGGGGTCTTAAAGTTTCGTAAAGGAAAACTATGGCTGAGCTGCCGCATATCGCGCCGATCGGGACCGAGGGCTATCTTGTGCGCTTTGCCGGCCGTCTTGATGACGCGGCGAATCGGGCGCTTGTCGGCTTTGCGGCGGCGCTTGAGGCGGAAGATGTCGCGGGGCTTGTTGAGATTGCTACGGCGCTGGCGTCTGTTTTTGTGCGCTTTGATGTGACGCGGATCGCGCGTGCAGATCTTGTGCTGCGCTTGCAAGCTTTGCTCGACAGTCGCGACTGGCTGACTGCAGCGAGCGCGGCGCCACCGAGGCTTTGGCGTGTGCCGACGCTTTATGGCGGGGCGGCGGGTCCGCAGCTGGGCGAAGTGGCCAAGCTTGTGGGTGTCACTGAAGAGGCTGCTGTGCGCGAGCTGAGTGCTGCGCGTGTTCGGGTGCTGGCGATCGGGTTTGCACCTGGGCAGCCTTATCTTGGGATGTTGCCTGAACGCTGGGATGTGCCGCGCCAGACCGCGCTGAGCCCCCGTGTGCCGCAGGGCGCGCTTGTGCTGGCTGTGAGGCAGTTCAACCTTTTTGCCAATGAGACGCCGACAGGCTGGCGCCATATTGCGACCACGCATCTGAAGCTGTTTCAACCGGATGTGCCGCAGCCCTTTGTGCTTAGGCCCGGGGATGAGCTGCTCTTTCCGGCTGTTTCCGAGCATGATTGGGCCATGTTAGAGACTGATCCTATGGGCGGCGCGCAGCTTGAGGAGGCGACGTGATGCCTGAGCTGACACTGCATCAGATTGGTCCGAACGCGAGCCTGCAAGACCTTGGGCGCGAAGGCTATCTGCGCTTTGGGCTGTCGCGCGGCGGCGCGATGGACCGTATCGCGTTGCTTGAAGCGGCGGCGCTGCTGGGGCAGGGGCTTGATATCTGCGCTATTGAGCTGCCGAGTGCGCCTGTGAGGCTGAGTTTGAGTGCGCCGCAGCGTGTTGCGCTGACGGGCGCGCCGATGCTGGCGGAAGTGGATGGCCGTGCGCTTCAGTGGGGCGCGAGCCATAGGCTTGAAGCTGGTGAGATCCTGAGCGTGCGCCCCACGGGGCGGGGACTTTACGGATATATTGCATTTGGTGGTGAAATAGAGACTGATTTTACGCTAGGCCGTCGTTCGACGCACTTCACGGGCGGGCTTGGGCAAGCGCTCGTCTCGGGCTCTGTCCTGCCGCTGGGCGCAGACGCTAAGGCGGATGCGCCGCCGCGCCGCTTAAAGCCTGATGCGCGGTTTGATGGCGGGCGGTTGCGTTTTGTGACGGGGCCGCAGACAGGGCTTTATAGCGAAGAGATGCTGGCCGCTTTCGAGGCGACGCGCTTTAGAAAAAGTGGACATGCAAACAGACAGGCGGCCAAGCTTGAGCATGATGGCGTGCCTTTTTCTGCTGAGGGGCAGCTCGGGATTGTTTCTGAAGTGATTGTTTTGGGCGATATCCAGATGACGGGGCAAGGCGAACCTTTTGTGCTTTTGGCCGAGCATCAGACCATGGGGGGCTACCCGCGGATTGGCGCTGTGATCCCGCAGGATGTTGCCCGAATTGCGCAGGCGAATGCGGGGGCCGAACTTTGGTTTGAGCGGATCTCGCTTGAGGAGGCTGATGGGCTTTATCTCACAGAAAAGGAGCTGTTGCGCAGGATTAGAGACACATCTGAGCCACTCGTGCGCGACCCATATGATATGAACGACCTGCTGGGCTATCAGCTGATCAGCGGGATGATTACAGGACAGGAGGACTAGGACATGGTCATGAAAGTGGATCTCAATTCAGACATGGGTGAGGGGTTTGGCCCTTGGCGCATGGGCGATGATGCGGCGCTTCTTGATGTTATCACCTCGGCCAATATCGCCTGTGGCTTTCATGCGGGGGACCCTGATGTGATGGCGGAGACGATGCGGCTTGCTGCCAAGAACGGTGTGGGCATTGGCGCACATCCAGGGTTTGCGGACCTGAAGGGCTTTGGGCGCAGGCGGCTCAATATCGGCGCGGAGGAGTTGGGCAATATGATTGCTTATCAACTTGGCGCTGCCGAAGGGATGGCCAGGAGCGTGGGCGCGAACATCCGCCACTTCAAGCTGCACGGGGCATTGGCCAACATGTGTGCGGAAGACGCGACACTGGCAAAAACATGTTACAGCGCGGCGCTCCGAGTGAACCCTGAAATTATTCTGATGGTTTTGGCAGAGACCGCGCAGCAGGCTGTAGTGCAGGAGCTTGGAGCAAACTGGGCGGGCGAGATTTTTGCCGACCGCGCCTATGAGGACGATGCGACACTTGTTGACCGCTCAAAGGCTGGTGCTGTCTTGCATGACGCGGATATGGCGGCTGAGCGGATTCTCAACATGCTGCGCGAAGATGCGATTATTGCTGAGAGTGGGAAGCGTATTCCAGCGAAGATCGATACAATCTGCTTGCATGGCGATACGCCTGAGGCTGTCGAGATGGCCCGCGCGCTCAGAACCAAGCTGAGCGCGGCGGGTGTCACTTTGACCCAGTTTTAGTTGAGCAGGCCTGCGTGACGCAGGGCATCATCTAGCAATGCTTCCGTTTTGGAACTGACCGCTGTGAGCGGGAGGCGCACTTCCGCATTGCAAAGGCCAAGGCGGGACATGGCGTATTTTGCGCCTGCGACACCGGGCTCTTTGAAGATTGCGATATGCAGTGGCATGAGTTTGTCGAGCAGCGTGAGCGCTGTGTCATAATCGCCTGCAAGGGTAGCGTTTTGGAAGTCTGCGCAGAGCTTTGGTGCAACATTGGCCGTGACCGAGATGCAACCGACACCGCCGTGCGCGTTAAAGCCAAGTGCGGTTGCGTCTTCGCCTGAGAGCTGGATGAAGTCTGAACCGCAGGTGATGCGCTGTTGTGGGACGCGGCTCAGATCGCCTGTGGCGTCTTTGACACCAACAATGCGCGGGAGTTTTGCCAGCTCACCCATTGTCTCGGGTGACATATCAACAACCGAACGACCCGGGATATTGTAAACAATGATCGGAAGATCGCAGCAGTCGTGCACGGCGCGGAAATGCGCGATGAGGCCCGACTGTGTGGGCTTGTTGTAGTAGGGTGTGACAACGAGGATGCCGTTTGCGCCCGCTTTTTCGGCGGCTTGGGCAAGGCGGATCGATTCTAGTGTATTGTTTGAGCCAGCACCTGCGATCACAGGGACACGGCCAGCTGCGGCCTCAACCACGATTTGTACAACTTTGTCATGTTCGGCATGTGTGAGCGTCGGGCTCTCGCCTGTTGTGCCCACGGGAACGAGGCCATGCGAGCCTTCTCCGATGTGCCATTCGACCAATTGTTTGAGTGTATCAACATCCAGTGCGCCGTTTTTGAACGGCGTGACCAGTGCAGGCATAGATCCCTTGAACATGATACGCTCCTTTTCGCTTCTTATGCAGTGCGCCGCCTTTCGTGATTGGAGGGGCGCTTGTTTGCAGGGTATGGTGGGCCTGTTCTATCCTGTTTCATAAGGAAAAATGCAAGAGATGTTTCGCTATATCGCCTTATTTGTGGGGCTTGCCCTACTGCCGTCTGCTAGCTTGGCAGACAGGCTTGCTGCGCCGCGGCCTTTGAGTGCTGCGTTTCATGCGGCGGGGCGTGGCGACTGGGCGATGGCCGATCTTCTGGCCTCAAAGGCTGCTCCTGAAGCGCAGGTTTTGATGCAATGGGTAAAGTTGCGCGCAGGCAAAGGCAGCGCCGAAGAGGCGCTTGGCTTTGTGCGCGACTACCCGCATTGGCCTGGTCTTGCGCGGCTGGCGCAGATGAGCGAAGCGGCTGTTTCTGAGGCTGGCGGTGCTGAGCGCATCGCATTTTTTCGTGCGTTTTCACCTCAAAGCAATCGTGGAGTTCTGAGTTATGCTGGGGCGCTGATGGCTGCGGGCGAGCGTGGCGAAGCGGAGGCAACTCTTGTGATGGCATGGCGTAGCTATGACATGGACGGTGCTTTGCAGGCCGAGTATTTGGAGAATTATGCCGATTTGCTGGCCCCGCATCATGAGGCGCGGCTTGATATGGCGCTTTGGCGCGGGCTGTCTGACGATGTCAGCCGCATGCTGCCTTTGGTGAGTGTCGAGCAGCGCGCTTTGGCGGAGGCGCGGCAAGGGCTGCGCGCGGGTGCATCTGATCCTGCGGCTTTGATTGCGGCTGTGCCTGCGGCGCTGCTCGGGCATCCGGGGCTTGGGTATGAAGAGTTTCTCTGGACCTATCATCGCGGGACAAAAGACGAAGCTGTGGCCAAGATGATGGCCAGTAGCGCGGCTGAAAATCTTGGCGAGCCGTTGCGCTGGTCTGGCTGGCGCCGCAGCCTTGTTCGCCAGCTGATGCGCGAAGGCGATGCGCAGGTGGCCTATCAGCTTGCTGCAAACCACGGGCTGCACGACGGCAGCGCCTATGCAGATCTTGAGTGGCTTGCGGGCTATATTGCGCTTCGAAAACTGGGGAAGGCCGCGCAGGCCCTTGTTCATTTTGAGCGGATGAACGAAACGGTTGAGTCGCCTATATCTCTTGGGCGCGCGGGCTTCTGGAAAGGTGAGGCCTTGCAGCAGATGGGCCGGACCGATGAGGCGCTCATAGCCTATCGGTCGGGGGCCGAACATCAGACCAGCTTCTACGGGCTTCTGGCGGCTGAGCGGGCCAAAACAGGCTCTGATATTGCTCTAAAGGGGGCTGAGTATTTCCCCGCATGGCAAGATGCCGCGTTCTACAAGAGCGATCTGGCGCGGATTGTGGAACTGGCAATCAAGAATGATATGTTGAGTCTGGCGGAGCAATTTGTCCTTGCGATGGCGGCGGAAGCGGACCGCAGCACACTTGGACAATTGGGCAACTTTGTAACGGATCTTGGGGCGCCGCATCTTGCCGTGATGCTGGGTAAGGACGCCGCGGGGCGAGGGATTGTTTTGCCTGCGCACTATTATGCGCTGCACCCGATGACGGAAATGCGCTTGCCTGTTCCGATGGAAATGGCGCTGGCGATTGCGCGGCGCGAAAGCGAGTTTGACCCTTCTGTTGCCAGTGGAGTTGGCGCGCTCGGGCTAATGCAAGTGATGCCTGCGACGGCCAAGGAAGTTGCTGAAGGGCTTGGCATAGACTACGCGCGCGACAGTGTTCTGAACGACTGGACCTACAACGCCAAGCTCGGCGCGGCCTACCTTGCGACCCTTTCAGAGCGCTATGACGGGAACGTTGTGATGATTTCTGCAGCTTATAATGCGGGGCCATCACGGCCTGACCGCTGGATGAGCGAGCAGGGAGACCCACGCAAAGGCGAGATGGATGTGATAGACTGGATTGAGGCGATCCCCTTCAATGAGACGCGCAATTACGTGATGCGCGTTGCAGAGAGCCTGCCAGTTTATCGCGCACGGCTCGGCAAGCCTGCGCATCCTGTGCCGTTTACTGAAGAGCTTATTGGAACAACATTGCGCGCAAATAATTAGGCCGCTTTTCGTGCGCGCCAGAGTGTGAAGAGGCCTGCGCAGACGACGACTGCCGCGCCGATGGCGACATTGAGCTCGATGCTTTCACCGAAGACCAAAACGCCAATGAAGCTCACGAAGACAAGCTGAAGATATGCGAAAGGCTGAACGGCGCTGGCCTCGGCGGCCTCATATGTTTTGATCAAGAGCCAGTGGCCGAGTGCCCCTGTGATGCAGAGTGTGCCCATCCATAGCCAATCTGACGAGATCATCGGCTCCCAATAGCTGGCGCCAATCACTGTCATCATCACGGAGCCAGAAACACCTGTCCAAAAGAAGGATGTCGCGGCTGTGTCCTTGCGTGAGGCAAAGCGCGTGAGCAGACCATAGAGCGCAAAGAGCAGTGCTGCGGCGAGCGGGACGATGGCGGCGGGTGAGAAAACACCAAACCCTGGCTTCAGAATGATCAAGACACCGACAAAGCCGATAAAGATTGCTGTCCAGCGCCGCCAGCCGACGACCTCACCGAGAATTGGCCCAGAGAGCGCGGCGACAAGGAGGGGATAGCTTGTGAAAACGGCGTGTGATTCGATAAGGCCAAGGAGAGTGAAGGCATAGATCATCACGCAGATCTCTGTTGCGAGGATAAGGCCTCGTAAAATCTGCAAGAGCGGCTGTTCTGTGCGCGCGGCGGCGCGGATGCCGCCTGCTTTGCGATAGGCGATGGCTGTGACGAAGGCCGCGAAGAACCAATAGCGCACCATCACAACCATGAGCACGTTGTATTCGCTGGCGAGGTGCCGCGATATGCCGTCTTGCACCGCAAAGACGAAGGTCGTTGCGATCATCAGCAGGACGCCGAGGCGAGTGTTGTTGCTGTCGGCCATGTTAAAGCATCCTTGCTGTGGTCATGTGGCGTTTGCGGCCGAAGCCCGTGCGGCGGGTGACATCAAAACCCGCCTCTGCAAGGGCACGGCGTACAAACCCTGCTGCGGTATAAGTCGCGGCTGTGCCTTGAGGCGCAGTCTGCTCTGCAATCTGCGTCATCAGTGCGGGCTCCCAAAGCTCCGGGTTTTTGGCAGGTGAAAATCCGTCAAGAAACCACGCATCAGCTTTTTGGGCCATATTAGAGACTGTATTGCGCGCGTCACCAAGTATAAGAGTGAAGACCAGATCATCCGTTTCAAAGGCAGTTTTACCAGCGGTCCAGTGTGGCGCAAGCTCGGCACTGAGCGCTGCGAGCGCGGGGAAAGCGGCTTGGGCCGCGAGCATGTCTTTGGGCGCCATGGGGAAGGCTTCAAAACTAGTGAAGTGAAGTTTTCCGCTTTGATTGCTCTCGCGCCAAAGCGCAAGGGCGGCCAGGAGATTGAGCCCTGTGCCAAACCCGAGCTCTGCGATATGAAAGCCATCACGGAAGCGCGCAGGGAGATCATTCCCGTCCAGAAAGACGTAGGAAGTCTCCTCCAGCCCGTTTTCAAGGCTGAAATAGGGGTCATCAAAGCGCTGGGACACGGGCACTTGGCCTTCGCGCCACGTAAGCTCGGCTGGCTGGTTCATCTGGGGCTAATCCGATAGAGACGTAATTGAAGGACCATGCAACCGCTGTAAGGGAATGGCAATGGCAGACGTAACAGTGCGCGGCGCGGGAATATTTGGCCTGTCGGTGGCATGGGCTTGTTTGGAAAAGGGCGCACGCGTGCGCGTGATTGACCCCAACGGTGTTGGCGGCGGGGCGAGTGGTGGCATTGTAGGAGCCCTTGCGCCTCATGTGCCCGAGAATTGGAACGAGAAGAAGGAGTTCCAGTTTCAAAGTCTGATCGCAGCAGAGGCCTTTTGGGAAAATGTTGGTAATTGGGCCAAGTTAGAAACTAGTTATGCTCGCACAGGCAGGGTTCAACCCTTGGCCGACGAGCGCGCTGTGGCACTTGCACGAGCACGGGCCATAAGCGCAAAAGAGCTGTGGCGCGGTCAGGCAGAATGGCAGGTCGTAGGCCGTGAAGCGCTCAGCGGTCCGTTGCCTGAGAGTGAAACGGGGCTTTATGTCTTTGATACGCTGACGGCGCGGATGTTTCCGCGGCAGGCTTGCAAAGCGCTAGCGGCAGCGATTGTGGCGCGGGGCGGGGAGGTTCTGCTCGAGGGCGACGACCAAGGCTCTGTTGTCTGGGCGAGCGGCGTACATGATCTTGAGCGGCTCTCGGCGCATTTTGACAAAGATGTTGGAAATGCTGTGAAGGGCCAAGGGGCTTTGCTGAGGTTTGATATGCGTGACGGACCGCAGATCTTTGCGAATACGGTTCATATGGTACCGCATTGGAACGGGACTGTTGCCATTGGCTCGACAAGTGAGCGGGTTTTCGAGCATGCAAGCGATACCGATGCGCAGCTTGATTTGGTTTTGGAAAAGGCTTGTGCAGCGCTGCCAGTCTTGCGTGAGGCCGAAGTGTTAGAACGCTGGGCAGGACTGAGGCCGCGCGCCAAGAGCCGTGCGCCTATGCTGGGACGGCATCCGCTCTTTGAGGGGGCGTATATTGCGAATGGCGGGTTTAAGATCGGGTTTGGTATGGCAGTTGAAGTCGGGCGGGTGATAGCCTCACTGATTCTGGAAGAAATAGACACTATTCCAGCAGAGTTTACACCAGAAGCCTCACTCTAGTCTCTTCGAATTGGCTGCGCCAATCCGACCCGCTGGGGGGCTTTGCCCCCCAGACCCCCCAGGATATTTTAAAAAGAGGAAGGCTTAGACTTCAGCTTCGGCTGTCATGATTTGTCGGCCATCTGCAGCACGGACCCAGAGGGTGTTGCCGTTCAGGCAGAGAGTGGCTGTTTCGGTGTGCATCAGTGGAGAGCTCCCGCGGAAAGAGAAGGCTTTGAGTGGACCGAGGTGTTGCGTGGCCATGAGCATAAGACGTTGAGCGAGCAGTGGCCCGTGAACAACAAGACCTGTGTAGTGCTCGACATCGCGGGCATATGTTTCGTCGTAATGAATGCGATGACCATTGAAAGTGAGTGCCGAGTAACGAAACAGCAGCGTTGCGTTAAAGCTGTGCGACTCAAGGTGGGTTTCGTTTCTGGCGGCTTGGGGCACGATCGGCGCGGGCGCATCAGGCGAAGCGTCTTCACGGTAGACAAGATCTTGATACTCGGTGAGCTTGAGCGCGCCGTCTTGCAGGATATCATGACGCAGGGTGACAAAGGCGAGTGGCCCTGTGCGGCCTTGCTTTTGCTTGGCGGTATCCAGTGTTGTTTGTTTTTCCGCACTTTGCCCTGTGATGAGTGTTTCATGAAAGGCAAGACGGCCACCAGCCCACATGCGGCGGGGCAAGCCGAAATCAGGGATGAGCGCGCTGCCCTTGGCGGGGTGACCATCGCGGCCCAAGGCTTCGGGCGGCTCGGCCTGCCAGAAATAGAGCTGGTGGAAGAAAGGTGGGAGAGGGTCACCCGCTTGAAGGCGCGTGGACAGGCCCAAGCTGGCGGCGCATGCGTTTGCGCGGGCTGGATCGAGGATATCTGTTCTGTGTTCCATCAAGGTGACCTATAGTGTTTATGGGCAAACTAGCTTGCTTGGGGGGAATGACAAGATGAGCGTGAAAATTGCGGCGCTTGATCACTTGGTTCTGACAGTGACGGATTTGGCGCGCAGCGCAGCTTTTTATGAGGCTGCGCTTGGGATGCGACACGAGACATTTACAGGCACTGACGGCACGAAGCGGCACGCGCTTTTGTTTGGCGGGCAGAAGATCAACCTGCACCAGGCCGGAGTAGAATTTGCCCCACATGCGCGGCGACCCACGGTGGGGAGCGCGGATCTTTGTTTTTTGCTTGAGGGTCGAATGAACCTGACAGTTGCCGCGCTTGAGGCGCTCGGTGTCAGCATTGAGGATGGGCCAATCTGGCGCACGGGGGCGCGGGGGCCGATCAATTCGATCTACATTAGGGATCCAGACGGTAATTTAATTGAGCTTTCCGAACCGCTTTAGGGGATCGTTACTTTTTTGTGCCAAGCTGAATTGAGGTTTTCAGGCTGCGTTGACAGGCACTTTGGGCACTGCGACAAGGCTTTAAAAGTTTGTGCGAGTAAAGGGCAGTTTTATGAAGATCGCGATGATTGGCACGGGATACGTGGGTCTTGTTTCGGGGGTGTGCTTCTCCGATTTTGGGCATGACGTTGTCTGTGTCGATATGGACCCTGCCAAGATTGAGATGCTCAAACGGGGCGAAGTGCCTATCTTTGAGCCTGGTCTCGATACGTTGATGGCGAAGAATGTAGCGGCTGGGCGGCTGACATTCACCACCGATCTTGAAGAAGCCGTGCAGGGGGTAGAAGCGGTGTTTATCGCTGCGGGTACGCCGACGCGGCGGGGCGATGGCCATGCCGACCTGACCTATGTGATGGCTGTGGCTGAACAGGTTGCTCAGGCCCTCACGGGCTATGCTGTAATTGTGACGAAGTCGACGGTGCCAGTGGGCACAAACCGGCAAGTGAAACAGGCTGTGCGCAAGGCCAACCCTGCGCTTGACTTTGATGTGGCGTCAAACCCCGAATTCCTGCGGGAGGGTGCGGCAATTGATGACTTTATGAAGCCTGACCGTGTGGTTTTGGGCGTGCAGTCGGACCGTGCCGACGAGATCATGCGTGAGGTGTACCGGCCACTGTTCTTGCGTGACTTTCCGATCGTAACGACCGATCTTGAGAGCGCTGAAATGATTAAATACGCAGCCAACGCGTTTTTGGCGACAAAGATCACTTTTATCAACGAGATTGCCGCGCTTTGTGAGCTGACGGGAGCGGACGTGAAGCAGGTGAGTAAAGGGATTGGGCTCGACGGGCGGATCGGCAATAAGTTTTTACATGCGGGTCCAGGTTATGGTGGCTCGTGCTTTCCTAAAGATACGAAGGCGCTTGCGAGGATTGGGCAGGAGCACGGCCTGCCAATGCAGATCACCGAGACGGTCATCAAGGTCAATGAAGAGATCAAGGATCGCATGATTCAGAAGCTGCTCGATCTTGTGGAAGGGAGCTTCAACGGCAAGATCGTTGTGGTGCTTGGCGTGACTTTCAAGCCAAACACCGATGATATGCGCGCGAGTCCCGCGCTAAAGATTGTACCAGCGATGATCGGTGGCGGAGCCAAAGTGCGTGTCGTTGACCCGTAGGGGAGGCATGAAGGCGAGGCTCAGCTCCCTGGCGTGCAATGGGCAGAAGACGCATATAAGGCAGCGCAGAACGCTGACCTGATGGTGATTCTGACGCAGTGGAACGAGTTCCGCGCGCTTGATCTGAAAAAGATAGCCAAGAAAATGAATACACCCAAGCTGGCCGACTTGCGCAATATTTATTCAGAGCGTGACGCCAAGAAGGCGGGCTTTGAAGCTTATGTTTCTGTTGGGCGGCGCGATTACTTTCGCACGGAAGACTAGCCTCCTTGCGGGTGTTTATCGCCCCTTCCAGACAGGGTCTCTCTTTTCGGCAAAAGCGCGGGCGCCTTCTAGTCCGTCTTCGGAGCCGTAAAGGATGTCTACGCTAGAGAGCTGTCGCTGGGTGATCCGGTTCATCGCATCCTGAAACTTGCTGTCTTCGGCGTCGCGTACGATTTCTTTGATTGCGGCATAGACAAGGGGTGGTCCAGACGCGAGCAGGCGCGCCATATCCCAGGCCTGGTCCATGAGTTCTTTGGCTGGGTGAATATGGTTCACGATGCCCCAGCCTTTTGCTTCTTCGGCGTCAAACCAACGGCCCGTAAGTAAAAGTTCCATCGCAATATGATAGGGGATGCGTTTGGGCAGTTTAACGCTCGCCGCATCGGCCACCGTGCCTGAGCGAATTTCGGGCAGCGCAAAGGTGGCATGGTCGGCTGCTAGGATGATATCGGCAGAGAGCGCCCACTCAAGCCCGCCCCCACAGCAGATACCATTGACCGCAGCGATGACTGGTTTGTTGAGGTCGCGCAGTTCTTGCAGCCCGCCAAAGCCACCCACGCCATAGTCACCATCAACGGCGTCACCGTCGGCTGCGCCTTTCAGGTCCCAACCCGGGCAAAAGAACTTTTCGCCAGCGCCTGTGATAATGCAGACGCGCAGATCAGGGTCATCGCGGAAACTGGCAAATGTGTCCCCCATGATGCGTGAGGTGGCAAGGTCGATTGCATTGGCTTTGGGCCGGTCCAGTGTGACTTCGAGGATGCCACCGTCGCGGCGTGTCTTTATGGGGCTCATGGTCTGGCCTTTCTTATGAGGGCATCTACAGCAACGGCGCGGGTTGGCGTGCAGAGGAGCGGGTTGATTTCAACTTCGCCAATATGCGGCGCATGTGCAACGACATAGTCTTGAACGCTCAGGATCGCCTCAACGATCGCCTCTATATTGGCGGCAGGTTTGCCGCGGTAGCCTGTGAGCAAAGGCGCACATTTGAGCTTTGTTAGAGCCTGTTTTATGTCGTTGTCCGTCACAGGCAGGAGCATGGAAACAGTATCTTGCAAAAGTTCTGTTAGGACACCACCCGCGCCCAGCGTAAGCAAGAGGCCATGGGCCTCGTCGCGTGTCACGCCGACAAGTAGCTCGGCCACAGCGCCTGTTGCCATCTCCTCGACAAGCCAGCTCACCCCTCCCATTGCTTCAGCAGCAGTCTGTACCTCTTCCGCAAACATCAGGCCAAGAGCGACACCGCCTGCATCAGACTTATGCGCCATCCCTTCAGCCTTGAGCGCGAGAGGGAAGACGAGGCCTGCGAGCTGAGCGGCAAGGCCTTCAAGCGAGGTCAATCGCAAAGATGCAGGAACAGGCACACCAACGTTTGAAAGCTCAGTCTTTGAGGCGTGTTCACTTAGCGTCTCTGCGAGGCCAAGCGCGCCGCCCCGGAGTGGCGGCTGCGGATTTACGACAGCGGGAAGCGCAGCAGCTTCTACGGCGGTGATTGCCTCGGTGAGTCCCATGAAGGGCACGACGCCTGCCGCCATAAATCGCGCTGCCACATCAAGTGGCAGGAGTTCTGGCAATGTCGCCACAACGCCATAGGGCCGCCCTGTTTGCTGCGCCGCACCGAGGATTGCATCTGTTGCGCAGGCCCAGTCTGTCGCATCGGTGTGTGGGTAGTCGACAATGGCCAGGGTTATGCCTGTTTCGGGGCCTGCGAGGGCGGCAAAGGTCTCTGTCATGCGCGCGGTGTCACGCCATATGTAGGTATGGTAATCGAGCGGATTGGCAAGTGCCACTTTGGGGCCAAGCGCTTCGAAAAGTGTTTTGCGCTGTGGCCCAGAAAGCGGGGGAAAGCTCAGGGCGCGGCCGTGGGCTGTATCTGCGGCAAGACTGGCCTCCCCGCCCGAGCATGAGACAGTCGCAAGGCTCGCGC
This sequence comes from Lentibacter sp., assembly GCF_029254145.1. GTDB lineage: Bacteria > Pseudomonadota > Alphaproteobacteria > Rhodobacterales > Rhodobacteraceae > Lentibacter. The sequence continues at coordinate 5,698 of NZ_JAQWYD010000027.1, read as the reverse complement.
GGTCAAGTCGCCCAACAGTATGTAGGAGTTTGAGTGTTTCCAGAAAGCTGGGGATGTCAGGAACACGCGGGATACCGAGACGGGCCAGCAGAGCATTGGCGCCTGCATGGCTGCCCGCAAGAGAAGCTGTATGCGAGACCGTCGCCGCCTGAGCGTGCTCCGATTTACCAACCTTAAGCGCAAGGAGTGGGATGCCCTTGCCCTCGGCCTTGAGCGCCAGCGCGTGCCATTCTGCGGTGTCGCCAAAGCCTTCGATGTGAAGGCCAATCGCGGTGACTCGAGGGTCATCGAGCAGGGCCATGGCAATCTCTGCCTGCGATGTTTGCGCCATGTTTCCGCAGGCCACAACATAGGCGATCGGCAAGGCGCGCTTCTGCATGGTGAGGTTGATGGCGATGTTGGAGCTTTGTGCAAGGATCGCTACGCCGCGCTCAACACGGCTGCATCCATGCTGGTCTGGCCAGATCGCGGCCCCTTCAAGTGCGTTGATGAAGCCATAGCAGTTCGGCCCGAGGATGGGCATGTCGCCTGCGGCCTCGACAAGTTCGGCTTGCAAATCTGCCCCGTCAGAAAGCTCCGCGCCTGCCTCCGAAAACCCGCTGGCAAAACAAACCGCTCCGCCCGCCTCGAGCGCTCGAAGCTCGCGCACGATATCAATCGTTACCGTGCGATTGACGCCAATGAAGGCCGCATCAATCGGGCCATCCCATTCAGCTAGCGATCGAACGGCCTGCCGCCCGGCAATGACCTTGCCTTCGGGATGCACTGGGAAAATCTCTCCGTCATAGCCGATCATCTCGGCGGCTTTGATGATCGAGGCGCACCATGCTCCACCACCGATCACAGCAATGGCACGTGGATTCAAAAGTCTGGAAAGATCGCAACCCATTGTCTTCTTCTCTTTAAAAATATCCCGGGGGGTGCGGGGGGCTGGCCCCCGCTGCCGCGATTTGGCGAAGCCTAAGCGCAAAACCTCAGCCACCGAGCGGGCGCAGCAGATCGCGGCTGATGATGTGGCGTTGGATTTCCGATGTGCCTTCCCAGATCCGCTCGACCCGTGCATCGCGCCAGATCCGCTCCAGCGGCAGTTCGTCCATAAGGCCCATGCCGCCGTGTATCTGGATCGCTTCGTCCGCAACCATGGCGAGCACCTCTGTCGCCTTCAGTTTGGCCATCGACATATCAGCTTCGGTCACTGAGCCTTGATCAAACTTCCAGCCCGCTTCCCAAGTGAGCAGGTTGGCCGCCTTGATTTCAAGCGCCATGTCGGCGAGCTTGAAAGACACGCCTTGAAACTTTGATATTTGTTGTCCGAATTGCTTGCGCTCGGCGGAATAGGCGAGCGCATGTTCAAAGGCGCGTTCGGCGCGGCCCAATGACGTAGCGGCGACTTGTAGGCGCGTTGCGCCGAGCCAGTCGTTGGCCACTTGAAAGCCTTTGTGAACCTCGCCCAGAACGGCAGAGCGTGGCAGGCGGCAGTTGTCAAACTCGAGCACTGCGTTGGTGTAGCCGCGGTGCGAAACGTTGCGGTAGCCCTCGCGGACAGTGAAGCCGGGTGTGCCTTTGTCGACAAAAAATGCGGTGATCAGCTTTTTCTTGCCACGCGGCGTTTCTTCTTCGCCTGTCGCCATAAAGACGATGGCGAAATCGGCAATGTCGGCGTGGGAGATAAAGTGCTTTGTCCCGTTCAAAACAAAGTCGTCGCCATCTTCTTTGGCTGTCGCCGTCATGCCGCGCAAATCAGAGCCTGCGCCTGGCTCTGTCATAGCGAGGCAATCCCATTTCTCGCCTTTGATACAGGGGTAGAGATATTTTTCGCGTTGTTCGTCCGAGCCTGCGAGCAGGATGTTTGAGGGTCGCGCAACGCAGGTCCAATGGAGCGCATAGTTGGCGCGGCCGAGTTCTTTTTCATACATCAGCCATGAGAGCGTATCGAGGCCTGCGCCGCCGACCTCTTCGGGCATATTGGCTGCGTAGAGCCCTGCAGCCATGGCTTTGGGCTGAATTTCTTTGATTAGCTCCATCGGCAGATGCCCCGTGCGCTCGACCAGCGCCTCATGCGGATATAGCTCTTTTTCGACAAAGGCGCGTGTGGTGTCGATGATCATTTGTTGTTCTTCGGTCGGGGCGAAGTGCATGGCGCTGTCCTTTTGCTGGTTGATCAAAGCTTAGGGTGCTTGCGCGCCGGTGTCGTGCAGATTTAGAAGTATTCATGCAGATTTGGAAGAATCACACCGCCGCAGTGCAGCAGATTGACGTGCTCTTGTTTGATGCGTTTTCAGGGCTTTGCCTTGCGAACACGATCGAGCCGATGCGCGCGGCCAATACGCTGACGGGGCGCACGTTGTATAGCTGGCGCTTGCTGACAGTGGATGGCGCGCCTGCAACCTCCTCAAGCGGGATGTCTGTTGCTGCGCATGGCGCGTTGAGCGGGCAGAGCGGGGATATGCTGATTGCTATGCCGAGCTATGAGTTCGCTCGCCACGCGAATGAGACCACGCGCCGTGCCTTGCGGGCCGCAGCGGGGCGCTACTCAGTCTTGGCGGGGTTTGACACGGGGAGCTGGCTTTTGGCGGATGCGGGACTTCTCAACAGGCGGCGTGCGACCATTCACTGGGAGGAGTTGGAGCGTTTTGGCGAAGCCTTTCCAGATGTCCAAACCGAGCGGGCGAGATTTGTTGAGGAGCAGGACCGTGTCACATGTTCGGGCGCGCAGGCCGCGTTTGACGTTATGAGCCACCGTATTGGCGCGCGGCATGGGCAGGCGCTCAGACTGGAGCTGGCGTCATTGTTCATGAGTCCTGATGAAGGAACGCCACAAGACGTGCCTGTGGCGCGGGGGAGAAGCGTGTCACGGGCGATCAGGCTGATGCAGGAGCATGTCGAGCAGCCCTTGCCGATGGGCGAGATCGCGCGGCAGATTGGACGCAGCCAGAAAGACCTCGAGGCGCGGATGAAACGCGAGCTGGGCGCGGTACCGCGCGCTGTCTATCGCCGTATAAGGCTTTTGGTTGCGCGGAAACTCTTGAAGGAGAGCGACTTGCCGATGGCCGAAGTGGCTTTGCGTGTGGGTTATCAGGACGCAAGCGCGATGGCGCGGGCGTATAAGGCAGAGTTTGGTTTGAGACCGAGCGGCGAGCGTTCGGGCTAGCGGCTTCGGACGCTTCGCGTCCGACCCATGCGAGGGGGCGCTGCCCCCTCGCGCTCCCCCGGGATATTTTCAGAAAGAAAAAGGGTCAGGAAGCGTAGTTTGAGCCTTCTTCGTCAAGGATGGCTTTGAGCTCGGCGAGGTGGCGGGTGTCTTGTTCGGGGTAGCTTTCGAGCTCTTGCGCGGTTTTCTCGGCGATGTCGTCAGGGAGGATGCGAAGCGGCTGGCCCGTTTGCAAAGCGCGGATGTAGGTTTCTGCGGCGCGCTCGAAGTAATAGAGGCGGTTGAAAGTTTCGGCCACTGTCGCGCCAATGATCAGAACGCCGTGATTGCCCATGATCATGACTTTTTGTTTGGGGTCTTTGAAGAGTGCGGCGCAGCGTGCGCCTTCGTCTTCAAAGGCGAGGCCGCCGTAGTTCTGATCTATTATATACCGATTGAAAAACGTGGCGCAGTTCTGGTCGATAGGCGGCAGGCGGCTGTCTGCCAGAGAGGCCAGCACTGTCGCATGGATCGAATGGACGTGCATGGCGCAGCGGGCATGCTTGCAGGCGCGGTGCAAGCCGCCGTGTAGGCCCCATGCTGTCGGGTCGGGGGCGTTTGGGCCTCCCAGAGTGCTCTGATTACTGGCGTCGATCTCGAGCATGTCGGAGGCTTTGACGCGCGAGAAATGCATCTGGTTGGGGTTCATCAGGAAGCGTGTGCCATCGTCATTGACGGCGAGGCTGAAATGATTGGCGACGCCTTCGTGCATTTTGAGCCGTGCGGTCCAGCGGAAGGCGGCTGCGAGATCAACGCGCTCCTGCCAGTGGGTTAGGTTTGAGGTGCTCATGCTAGTTCTTCCTCTGAAATAAGGGGTTTGGAGGGAACCCATGTGTAGCCGTCCTGACAGAGGATATAGGCCTCACGCAAGCCATGTGGTTTATCAGCGGGCGCTTGGAGAAGTGTGCCGCCAGCGGCGACGCATTGGGCCGCAGCGTGTTCGGGATCACACTCGTAGAGGCGGATTTCGAGGCCTGCGCCGCGGGGCGGATTTTCGTGCAGGAGGCCTAACAATGGGTTGGAGTGATAGGTGCTGTCTGCATGAAGCTGAAGGACGTGTTCGCCATGTGTCAGGATGGCGAAATCCGCGGAGAGACGTTTTGCTGCCATTCCAAAGACAGTCTCTAAAAAAGCTGCTGTCCACTTTACATCGGTGACCAGCAAGTTGAGGCCAAAGCCTTTGAGCGAGGCGCCAAAGTCTTCTGGGCTGACGGTTTCGAAATCCATTTGGCTCTCCTTGAACATGGGCAGGCTTCGTGCAACCTTTGAACAAATCCGGCGCCGCCGGTAAATATGTATCTGGCGAGGAGTGGCACATGCCTTCGCAATTTGTGACACCAGATTTGGGTGAATTCCAGAGATTTGACGATGCTTGCTCTGCTGTGGCTCAGCTGGAGGCGCTTTATGAAGCGTCTTGCGAGTTCTTGTGTAAGGCCTTTTCCAAAGCGATGAAGGCTGCTCCAGAGGGAAAGCGGATCAGGGCTTACTACCCGATGGTGCGCATCGAGACGACGAGTTATGCGCAAATTGACAGTCGTCTGAGTTATGGCCACGTGAGCCAGCCGGGGCGGCACGAAGCGACCATTACGCGGCCTGACCTTTTTCGAAATTATCTCATTCAGCAGATCGAACTCATTATGGAAAACCATGGTGTGCATGTGGAGATCGGGTATTCGGATACGCCGATGCCGATCCATTTTGCTGTGGCCAATGACTCGCGCATTTCTGTACCCCAAGAGGGGGCAGCGCAATTTACGCTTCGTGATGTGTTTGATGTACCGGATTTAGGTACGACAAACGACGACATCGTAAATGGAACTCACCAGCCTGCCGAAGGGGTGGCGGGACCACTGGCGCCGTTTACGGCGCAGCGCGTCGATTATTCTTTGGCGCGGTTGTCGCATTATACGGCCACAGCGCCAGAGCACTTCCAGAACCATGTTCTCTTCACAAATTACCAGTTTTATGTGAGCGAGTTTGAAGCCTATGATCGCGCTATGCTGGCCGATAAGACCAGCGGCTATACGATCTTTGTCGGTACGGGCAACGCAGAGATTGCCGACGCCGATGCCCCCTTGGAAGCTTCGTCCAAGCTGCCGCAGATGCCAACGTATCATCTCAAGCGCGCGGACGGCTCGGGGATCACTCTGGTGAACATCGGGGTTGGTCCATCGAATGCTAAGACCGCGACCGATCATATTGCTGTCTTGCGACCGCATGCTTGGATTATGGTGGGACATTGCGCGGGACTGAGAAACAGCCAGCTTCTGGGTGACTTTGTCTTGGCGCATGCCTATCTGCGCGAAGATAAGGTCCTTGATGACGATTTGCCCGTTTGGGTGCCTGTGCCAGCGCTGGCGGAGATCCAGATTGCGCTTGAAGAGGCTGTTGCTGAGGTCACTGAACTGAAGGGTTACGAGCTGAAACGGCTGATGCGGACGGGGACTGTGGCCAGCCTCGACAATCGAAATTGGGAGCTGCGCGAAACGGAGGGGCCAGTGCAACGCT
>NZ_JAQWYD010000015.1:0-46941 GCF_029254145.1 Lentibacter sp. | reverse complement strand
GGCTGTAAAGAGAGCCTTGTTGACGGTATCCGCCGCGCGACCGACACGATGATGGCGGGTAAAGTAGCGGTTGTTATGGGCTATGGAGATGTTGGCAAAGGCTCTGCGGCAAGCCTGAGCGGCGCTGGTGCGCGTGTGATTGTGACAGAAGTTGATCCGATCTGTGCGCTTCAAGCTGCCATGGACGGCTATCAGGTGACGACATTGGAAGATGTTGTGGCGACTGCTGATATCTTTGTGACCACGACAGGCAACAAAGACGTGATCCGCATTGAGCATATGCGCGAAATGAAGGACATGGCGATTGTCGGGAACATCGGCCACTTTGACAACGAGATTCAAGTTGCCAGCCTGAAGAACCACAAGTGGACCAATATTAAAGAGCAGGTCGATATGATCGAGATGCCCAACGGTAACCGCCTGATCCTCCTGTCTGAGGGCCGCCTTTTGAATCTTGGCAATGCGACGGGACATCCTTCGTTTGTGATGTCTGCTTCGTTCACAAACCAAGTTTTGGCGCAAATGGAACTTTGGTTGAAAGGCGAAGAGTATCAGCCCGGTGTCTACATTTTGCCCAAGCATCTGGACGAAAAAGTTGCGCGTCTGCACCTCGATCGTATCGGCGTGAAGCTCTCAAAACTCGACAAAGAGCAAGCTGATTATATTGGTGTGAGCACAGAAGGGCCGTTCAAGCCCGAGCACTACCGATACTAAGCGTTACAGAACGAGACACTTAAGCCCCGCGACGTCTTGAGACTCGTGGGGCTTTTTTATGTGGTGCGATGCTTGGCGAAGAGGGTACAGCCTTGGCCTTTTGGGTCATGGCCTTGGAGCAGGTAACCCGCCTTTGTAAGGATCGCGCTTGAGGCGCCATTGTTGCGATGGACGCGAGCGATCAGTTTGGTGATCCCGATGTTGTCTGCAAAGCAGCGCTTTGTGAAGAGGCGAACGATGTCGGAGCCAATACCCTTTCCCCAGTGCTCACGGCCAAGCCAATAACTGATTTCTGCTGTGGCAGGATTGAGCGGATCGACATCAAACAGGAGGCGCACTTGCCCCACTGGTTTGGCATCGCGCAACACTGCAAACACCTGATGATGATTGCTCGCATTGGACAGCTCGATTAAAGCGGCGGCCTCTTCTTCTGTGAGCGGGTCTGGGTATTCCTCTGTCATGTAGGTCCAGACGCCTGGATCATCTAGGAGGGACATGTAGACAGGCAAATCACCACTGCTCCAGGGTCTTAGGCTGTACTGAGGGTGCAGCGCATTAACCTGAGGCTTATAGGCGACCGTGTTGCGCGGGGTGCGCTCGTTTTTGCGGAATATGGGCGAAAAGTCATCTTCTGCCAAAGCGGAAATCCATCCGATCTGCACAGGATCATAGGCGAGAGACACGCCTTTGGCGCGGCAGAACGCAAGCTCTTGTTCCGTCATGATACCGTCGCTGCGAGGGCGGGCGAGATCAACTGTGTTCCCGCAAGGCATTGTGAGGGAGGCGCTGCCTGGTTTGGTATAAACCTTCTTTTTCATCTGTGACCCTATCAAAAAAGACAAACTTTTACGCATCTTGGAATTGAGATGGTGAGGGAACGTTTTGAAATCAAGATGTGCTCGGTACGGGAACTGTAGGGGAACAGAGGGCCGCCCTTCCCCCAGATTTTTCTTTTTTATAAGCGAGAGGCGCGCTAGGCTTTTTTCAGCGCCCTGATCGGGGCCCTACGACTGTAGTGAAAATAACTGGTGGGAGATTACGATGGGTAAGAGAGACGATTTGATCGCAAAGTACGCGGACGATCTGAAAAAAAATGCGGCATGACGCCAGAAATGGACCTTTTGACAAAGGTGACTATTGGGTGCGGACCCGCGATTTATAACGCAGATGCCTCAACAGTGGCAGGGTCGCAAGCGAGCGAACTTAAGACTGTGAAAGTAAACTTCTTGATGAAAAAGCTTGGATTGGCGGACAGCCCCAAGCTTATGGAAGCCATCGACTCTGTCTTGGAGACATATGGAAAATCAGAGCGGAACAAGTATCGCGCTGTTGTGTACTACATGCTCACCAAGCATTTTGGCAAAGAGTCTGTCTACAAGTAAGCAGACACGCCAGAGAAGATAACGCCTGCCAATTTGGCGGGCGTTTGCTATTTGAGTTATGTTTTAGACAGTTGGGGTTTGGGTCTGGACCAAACTTGCGATAATCATAACTTGTTCGAGTCAGTACGGCCGAACCCAGATTGATATTCGCGTGTGGTGGTTCGGGAGCACGTGGGGAGAAAGAGGGTTCAGCTAGAGTTTGTCCGGCTTGAACCCTCTTTTCATTTTAGCTTTTCGTTTTACCCATCGCGCAGATGATGTCCCATTCATCTTTGGCGACGGGCTGAACTGAAAGACGCGGACTTTTGACAAGTGGCATCTCTGCAAGGCGCGGATCAGATTTGATCATCGCGAGTGTGACGGGCTGCAAAAAGGGGCGCAGCGCTTTGATATCGACACACTCCCACCGGGGGTCTTCTGTGCTGCTATCCGGGTGAGCTTCTTTGATCACTTCAACAATCCCGACGACAGCTTTGTCAGACTGAGAATGATAGAAGAAACCAAGATCGCCCAGACGCATTTCACGCATGAAGTTGCGCGCTTGGTAGTTGCGCACACCGTCCCATTCCTCGCCTGCGTCGCCCTTGGCGACTTGGGCGGGCCAGCCCCATGTGTCGGGCTCTGACTTGAAGAGCCAATAGCGCATTATCCGATTACTTTTTTCCAAGGTTGGATGCGCACGTCAGAGAAGAGACCTGCTTTGGCGTATGGGTCATTGTCAGCCCAGCTTTGTGCGGCGGAGGCATCGGCCACATCGAGGATCACGAGGGAACCGACCATTTCGCCAACCTCGTCAAGAAGGGGCCCAGCCATGGCGACAACGCCAGTCTCGGCAATATAGGCAAGGTGCGCGTCGCGGTTGGCTTTGCGGGTATCGAGCCCGCCTTTTTTGTCTGTGCAGATAAGGGCGATGAGCATGTTATTCTTCCTTGAGTGGGCGTGAAAGGAGCGTTTGTAGAGCTTCGGAGACGCTATAGTCATCGTTGCTGAGGGCTGCAACGGCTGTACAAATAGGCATGTCGATTTGAAGTTCTTCGGCCCATGCAACAACGGCGTTGGCTGTGGGCACGCCTTCGACTGTGACAGATGTATCGAAAGGCTCTTCGCGGCCGAGAGCGAGGCCGAAACGATAGTTGCGCGAGAGCTCAGACGTGCAGGTGAGAGCGAGATCACCGAAGCCTGAGAGGCCTGTAAGCGTATCCGGTTGCGCGCCACGGCGAAGGGCCAAGCGCTGCATTTCAGCGAAGCCACGAGTCATCAAGGCGGCGCGGGCGCTGTCGCCCATACCTTTTCCGATACAGGCTCCGCAGGCGATAGCGATCACGTTTTTTAAAGCCCCACCAAGCTCTGCGCCTGTTGTGTCGGCGGTGCGATAGATCCGTAAATTGGGCGTCGTAAGGGCCAGTTGCAATGTTTTGCCAAGCTGTGTGGTTTTGCAAGCGAGGGTGAGCGCGGTTGGCAGGCCGCGCGCAATATCGGCCGCAAAGCTTGGTCCTGTAAGAAGGGCAGCGCTGGCACGAGGAAGGCATGCGCGGATTGTCTCGACAGGACCGAAGTGTGTCTCAAGATCAAGGCCTTTGCAGGCAGCGATCAAGGTACGGTCTGCAAAGGGCTTTGCGTTTTCGGTCAAAAAGTGCCGCAGCTGCTGCATTGGCACGGCGAGAATGATTGGCCCGTCATGAGAAATGTCTGACAGCACTTCAATGACGGTGAGGCTCTCTGGGAAGGGTGCTTTTGGCAGCCGGCGTGCATTCTGGCGGCTTGCTTGCATATCGGCCCCGCCATTGCGCGCCCAGAGGGTCACGGGCTGGCCTGAACGCGCGAGCGAGATCGCCAAGGATGTGCCAAAAGCGCCTGCGCCTAGAATGGTGATCATGCTTTGGCTCCTTTCTTGCCTGAGCCGAGCATTGAAGGGCTACTTGTATCAAGCGGCCAGCGCGGGCGTGCGGCAAGTGTTAGGTCATTTTGCTGGCCCATTTCAAAAAGCTCAAGGCCCGCGTAGGCGATCATTGCGGCATTGTCTGTGCAGAGCGCAAGAGGCGGGCTGAGAAACTGGGCGCCAAACTCTGCGGCAACAGTTTCTAGCGCGGCGCGGATGCTCTTGTTGGCGGCAACACCGCCTGCGACGGTGAGTACAGGCTGAATAGGGCCCAGCTCACTGTAGAGCGCCATGGCGCGACGAGCCTTTTCGGCCATGACATCGCCAACTGCAGCCTGAAAGCCAGCGCAGAGATCAGCGCGGTCTTGGCGCGTGATCCCGTCTTTCTCGGCAACGATAGTATCACGTGCGCGCAGAAGTGCTGTTTTGAGTCCAGAAAAAGACATATCACACCCTGCGCGGTCAAGCAGAGGGCGGGGCAGGCAGAAGCGCTTTGGGTCGCCTTTCAACGCTTCGGTTTCGACAATGGGTCCGCCGGGCTGGGGCAAGCCAAGGAGACGCGCGGTTTTGTCAAATGCTTCGCCTGGGGCGTCATCAATTGTGCCGCCGAGACGGGTGAAATCTTGGGGGCCGCGCACGACGAGAAATTGGCAATGTCCGCCTGAAACCAGCAGCATGAGGTAAGGGTAACTTGGCGCGTCTGTGAGGCGCGGTGTGAGTGCATGGCCAGCAAGGTGATTGACGCCGATCAAGGGCTTTCCTGAGCCAGCGGAGAGGCCCTTGGCAAGCGCCACGCCAGACATAACTCCGCCGATGAGGCCAGGGCCAGCTGTAACGGCGATTGCGTCAATATCGGCGAGTGTCAGACTGGCATGAGAGAGTGCTTGAGCCACGCAGCCATCGAGCCTTTCGGCATGCGCGCGCGCGGCGATCTCGGGAACGACTCCGCCGAAGTCGGCATGCAGGCTTGTCTGGCCTTCGACCACCGAAGAAAGCACTGACGCTGCGCCCGATGTGCCGCGCACTACGGCTGCGGCCGTGTCGTCACAGCTGCTTTCTATACCGAGAAGGGTCAGTGTCTTTTGCATGGGTCTTTTCGTTGCATGGGTGCTTTGCTGCAGGTAACACCTTAGCCATGGTTAAAACAAGTTTGCCTCTCGTTCTTCTGACACGCCCGCGTGCGGCGGCGGAGCGCTTTGCGGCGATGCTTTGGGCTGAGCGGCCTGATATTGAGATAATGATAAGCCCGATTATGGAGATTGTGTATCTCAAGCCCAAGGTCTTGCCGCAGGCAGAAGTGCTTATTTTTAGCTCTACGCATGGGGTAAAGGGCTACATTGCGGCGGGTGGCGCACCTGCGCAGGCATATTGTATCGGTGTTGCGACAGGTGAGTGTGCTTATGCCGCTGGATTTGATGTTTTGCAGATTGCGCCTGATCTTGAGCGTTTGAAGCCTGTTTTGGGGCAGGAAGTACGTAGCCTTTTGCAGGTTCGCGGTGTCCATGCGACATCTGATCTTGTGGCGGAGTTTGGCCATGTGACGCGTGTAATTGTTTATGATCAGCCGAGCGTTGGGCTGAGTGCCGCCGCAAAAGGTGCACTGGCAAGCGGTCGGCCTGTGGTTGTACCGCTCTTTTCGCAGCGCAGTGTGCGAGCCTTCGCGGCCGAGGCAGTGCGGCCTGATGGGCTATATGCCGCATATATCAGCGAGGCGGCGAAAGCGGCGGGGGAACTGCCTTCTATAGCGGCCGAAACGGCCGAAACGCCCGATGCGCAGGGTATGGTTGCCGCGACCTTGAAGCTTATTGATAAGGTTTGATTGCTTGAGGCTCGTGCAAGGGGCGTTTAAGCTCGGTTTGGTATAGTAGATCTGGTGAGATTCGGGAGGGCCGTGCGCCGTGGCACGCAAGACAACTAAAACCAAAAGACCAACCCTAGAGGCCAAACCCGAGACTGAAGACGCAGTGATCGAGGCGGCGGATGTTGAGACATCTGCAGAGGCGTTCGAGGCTATAGAGCCCGCGCTTGAAACTCTGGAAGAGCCGTCTGAAGAAATCGTAGGTGCGATTGAGCTAGATGCAACTTTAGCAGAGACGCAACCCTCTACCCAGCAGACCACAGTTGTACGCAAGGGAGGGTTTGTGCCGATGGTTCTTGGTGGTGTTGTCGCTGCTGGGATCGGATTTGGATCTGCGCTGTACTTATTGCCTAATTTGCCAGCCGCTTGGCTGCCCTCGCAGGGCGAAAACCCGACGGAAGCATTGGCGCAAAAGTTTGAAGCGCAGAGCCAAGAGATTGCCAACATGAAAGCCGAGCTGGCCGATGCCGGCGTGAATGAGGCGCTCGAAGCGCGTGTTACCGATGTGAGTGGGCAGGTCTCTGGGCTCGCAGGCGAGATCGCGACGTTGAAAGCCTCTGTTGAGGCGATTGCCGAGCTTGGTGTGCGCCTTGACGCCTTGGAAAAAGCACCGGTCGCCAATGCGTCGCCCGTCGCGGTTGAGGCGTATCAGCGTGAGATGGATGAGTTGCGCGCGGAGATTGGCGCGATGACGGTTGAAGCGGAAGCCAAGCGGGCCTCGGCAGAGATGACTGCGCAAGAGGCTTTGCGGCGCTCTGCGATGAGTCAAGTTTTGACATCGCTTGAGACGGGTTCGGGCTTTGCGGAGGCTATCGAGAGCCTGAGTGCGACGGGTGTGAATGTGCCTGAAGCTCTTGTCGCGCAAGCGGCGGGTGTGCCCACGGTTGCGGGGTTGAGCGCGGACTTTCCAGAGGCTGCGCGAGAGGCTTTGGCTGCGGCAAGAACCGCAGAGGGCAGCGAGAGCGGAGGTTTTGGCGCTTTCTTGAAGTCACAACTGGGCGCACGTTCGCTTGAGCCGCGCGAGGGCACCGACCCTGACGCTGTGCTTTCACGGATGGAAGCTGCGGCGCGTGAAGGCCGCTTGGGAGATGTTATGGCTGAGGCAGAAGGCCTGCCTGAAGAGGCCCAAGCGCCGCTTCAGGACTGGCTAGATTCGGCGAAAGCGCGGCAAGCTGCGACAGAGGCTGCTGAGGCGCTGAACCAGAAGATGAATACGAATTGAGGGTAAAGACATGCTTTGGTCATTGATAAAGATTTTTCTGTTTTTTGCCCTTATCGCGGGGGCCAGTTTTGGCGCACTTGAATTGCTTGCCCTGGAGGGCGGTATCCGCATCGCTATAGCGGGGCAGGAATATAGCCTGACGCCATTGCAAGCTGTTATCGTATTGGTTTTGCTTGTTATCGCAGTTTGGATTTTCCTAAAGCTGATGGGCCTTTTGCTGGCAACATTCCGTTTTCTCAATGGGGATGAAACTGCGATTTCGCGGTATTTTGTTCGCAACCGAGAGCGCAAGGGCTTTCAGGCTTTGGCGGATGGAATGTTGGCGTTAGCCTCTGGTGAGGGGCGTCTGGCGATGGCCAAGGCAGCGAGAGCAAACAAGTATCTCGACCGACCTGATCTTACCGATCTTTTGACAGCGCAAGCTGCGGAAATGGCGGGAGACAAAGGCAAGGCCGAGGAGGCTTACAAGCGGCTACTCACGGAGGATCGTACGCGGTTTGTTGGCGTGCGTGGTATCATGAAACAACGCCTCACTGCAGGCGATACGGATAAAGCGCTTGCGCTGGCGAAGACGGCGTTTGCCCTTAAGCCCGCACATGAAGAAACACAGGATGTGCTCCTTAAACTTCAGGCTCAAGGGGCTGATTGGAAGGGTGCGCGCGAAACACTGAAAGCCAAGCTCAAGCACGGCTCTTTGCCGCGTGATGTCCATAAGCGCCGTGATGCTGTATTGGCGCTGAGTGAGGCGAAAGGCGTGCTATCTGAGGACAGTGGCATTGACGGGCAAGAGCGCGCGATTGAGGCCAATAAGCTTTCGCCAGACCTAATTCCTGCGGCTGTTATGGCGGCGAAAAGCTATATTGAGCAGGGCAAGCCAAAATACGCGGCGCGCGTTATTTCTAAAGCTTGGGCTGCGCGCCCACACCCTGAACTTGCGGGCGCATTTGCTGAAATTGTTCCTGACGAAACACCAGACAAACGTATCAAGCGCTTCCGTGCTTTGACGAAGACCAACCCGAATGATCCCGAGACAAAAATGCTGCTCGCCGAGCTGAACATTGCGGCCGAAAACTTTCCTGATGCGCGGCGCGCTCTGGGCGACCTTGTGGAGACAAACGCCGACGCTCGTGCACTGACGATAATGGCGGCTGTCGAGCGGGGCGAGGGAGCGTCTGACACTGTGGTCAAAGGCTGGCTTGCCAGAGCTTTGAGCGCACCGCGCGGGCCACAGTGGGTCTGTGATAACTGCCAGCATATTCATGCAGAGTGGACGCCGACTTGTGACAATTGCGGCGCACTCGATACGCTGTCTTGGAAGCGCCCGCCACAGAGCGAATTGCAGGCCCTTTCGAGCGCTGCGATGTTGCCGCTGATTGTCGGAGCGATTGAGGATAAATCGGAGGAGGCGATCGCCGAAATCGACGATGCAGAAATCGTAGATATGAACGCAGCGGACGGTCAGGTTAATTCCTGATTTGGGGGGGGGTGAAACCCGTGCACACTGCGTGCACAACCCGTGCACCGGCTGAATCAGGTTTTCACTCCCGTTAACACAAAAATAGATATTTTAACGAAATGTTCAGGCATCGGCAGGATCAGCGCTTTGTAAAGGCGGATCCTGTGAGCGGGCATCAAGCGCTCTCGACTTTTGCGGCGCAGGTGATTATCTGGCGATCATGGCACAAGGCAATGGAAAATCTGATCCGAACTACAAGGTGATCGCCGAGAACCGGCGGGCGCGCTATGATTATGCGATCGAGGATGATCTCGAATGCGGGATCATGCTTGAGGGATCGGAAGTGAAGTCGCTCCGCGAGGGTGGCTCGAATATTGCCGAAAGCTACGCGACTGTCGAAGACGGCGAACTCTGGCTCGTGAACGGCTATATTGCGCCCTACAAACAGGCACGACAGTTCAAGCACGAAGAGCGCCGCCGCCGTAAACTTCTGGTCAGCCGTAAGGAACTTGCCAACCTCTGGAGCGCGACCAACCGCAAGGGTATGACGCTTGTTCCACTGGTGATGTATTTCAACCATCGGGGCATGGTGAAGCTCAAGATCGGGATCGCCAAAGGCAAGAAGAATCACGACAAGCGCGCCTCTGACGCCAAGCGCGATTGGGGCCGCCAGAAACAACGCCTCTTGCGCCACGGCGACTGAGCCGCCCTAACATGGGAAATCCGTGTGGTATTTCCCATTCTGACATTTTCAGTCTTTGCGCTAGTCTGACCCCACCAAAGCAGAGTGAATTGCTTGGATTTTAAAGGGTAGGGAAGGACTTTCGTATGGAACTTATTATCGGTTTGATTTCAGGTGCTGTGGGCGGCAACGTCGCCGGCGGCGTTTTGAAGAACCTCAACCAAGGTACGCTGATCAACTCGCTGGCGGGCGTTGTGGGCGGCGGGCTTGGTGGCTCCATCCTTGGTATGTTGGGCGCGCCTGACATGGCGGGTGTTGCTGGCGAAGCGGCAGGCCTCGATATTGGCGCGATCATTGGCCAAGTTGCTGGCGGCGGCGTTGGTGGTGGCGCTGTGCTGGCGATTGTTGGTGTCGTGCGCAACATGATGAGCAAATAAGTCTCTTTTCAGAGAAACAAAACGAGGGCCGGGTACAGGAAACTGTGCTCGGCCTTGCTCCTTTTGACCTTGCGCGCTAGAGATTTGGGAGATGAAAGATGAGGGTGAAGATGGCGCAAGATGATCCCAAGACGTTGGTGAGCACAGAGTGGCTGGCCGCACATTTGAAAAATCCTGATCTGAGGATTTTGGATGCAACCTGGGTTTTGCCACATGTCGAGCTTGACGCTGTGGCGGGCTATAACGCGGCGCATATTCCAGGTGCACGGTTCTTTGATATTGACGAAATCAGCGATCATCGCAGCGAGTTGCCGCACATGGTTCCGCCGGTTGAGAAGTTTATGAGCCGGATGCGTGCCATGGGTGTCGGCGATGGGCATCAGGTTGTCGTTTATGACCAAGTGGGCGTGAGTTCGGCGCCGCGGGTTTGGTGGCTCTTCAAACTCATGGGACAGGAGAATATTGCGGTGCTGGATGGTGGCTTGCCCAAGTGGGTGGCTGAAGGCCGCAATACCGAAGACCTTCCGCCGATGGTGCGCGACAGGCATATGACAGTGCGCGTTCAAAACCATCTGGTGAAGGATGTGACGCAGGTCTCTTCGGCGAGCAAACTTGGCGATTACGAGATCGTTGACGCGCGCTCGCGCGGACGCTTTGCGGGGACAGAGCCAGAGCCACGCGCGGGGTTGCGCGGCGGGCATATTCCGAAATCAAAGAACGTTCCGTTTGGCGAGCTTTTGACAGAGCAGAAAACTTTGAAGTCACCAGACGAGCTGCGCAGTGTTTTTGAAGCGGCAGGTGTCGACCTCAGCAAGCCTGTGATCACCTCTTGCGGATCGGGGATCACAGCGGCGATCCTCTCACTCGCGCTTGAGCGGATCGGCAAGACAGACCACGCAGTATATGATGGCTCATGGGCCGAGTGGGGCGCGTTTGGAACGTTGCCAGTGAAAACGGGAGAAGCCTGATGTTTTCAAACCTAAAAAACCAACCTGTCGATAAGATCATGCAAGTGATGGCCAAATTTAGGGCTGATCCACGGCCCAATAAGATTGATCTTGGTGTTGGTGTTTACAAAAACGCGCTGGGCGTTACGCCTGTGATGCGTGCGATCAAGCAGGCGGAGCATAAGCTCTGGGAGGAGCAGGAAACCAAGGCCTATGTCGGGCTTGTGGGTGATCCTGCGTATAGTGATGCGATGATCAAGTTGGTCTTGGGCGACGCAGTGGCGCGCGAAAACATTGGTGCAGCAGCGACACCGGGCGGCACTGGAGCTGTGCGGCAGGCGTTTGAAATGATCAAGATGGCGACACCTGAGGCGCGAGTCTTTGTGAGCAATCCGACATGGCCGAACCACATCAGTATTCTGGACTATGTCGGGCTGGAATGTGTGCAGTATCGCTACTTTGACGCCGAGACGCGCTCTGTGGACTTTGCCGGTATGATGGCGGACCTGGACGGGCTGCGCGCAGGCGATATCGTGCTGTTGCACGGTTGCTGCCACAACCCGACCGGCGCAAACCTGACTTTGGAACAGTTCGGAGCCGTTATCGAGGTGATGAATGCCAAGGGCGCGATCCCGATGGTGGATATTGCGTACCAAGGCTTTGGCGGCGGGCTGGAGGAAGATGCGGCGGCGACACGGCTTGTTGCGTCGAGCGTGCCCGAGTGTTTGATTGCGGCAAGCTGCTCCAAGAACTTTGGGATCTACCGCGAACGCACTGGGCTTTTGATGTGTGTCTCTCAAGACGCTGCCAAAACGCCGCTAACGCAGGAGAACCTCGCCTTTCTCAACCGTCAGAACTACAGCTTTCCGCCTGATCACGGCGCGCGGCTTGTCAGCATGATCCTGAACGATGATGCGCTGAAAGCGGAGTGGATGAGTGAGCTGGAAGAGGTACGCCTTGGAATGCTCGGTCTGCGCGAGCAGCTTGCGGGCGAACTGGCACGGCTCACCAACTCGGACCGTTTCAACTTTTTGCGTGAACATCGCGGGATGTTTTCGCTGCTTGGAACAGGGCCAGATATGGTTGAACTCATGCGCGAGAAGAACGGCATTTATATGATCCCTGACAGCCGGATGAATATTGCCGGCTTGAACAAAGAGACTGTTCCGCTTCTGGCGAAAGCAATTGTCGAGGCGGGTATTTAGGCTCGAATTTTCGCTGTGCGAAAATCCGACCGGTGCGAGGGGCCAGCCCCTCGCGCTCCCCGGGATATTTTTGAAAAGAAGAAGGACGGGTCAGGCCAGAGCTTTGATCAGCTCGGCGTGAATATTTGCGCTTGAAGCGACAACTCCGTTTGAGGCGGGATCACTTTTGTTGAAGCGTAGGTCTGCGCCTTTTCGGTCGCTAACCTGTGCGCCTGCTTCTGTGATGAGAAGGGCGCCGGCGGCGATATCCCACTCCCAAGAGCGGCGCAGGGTGAGCATTCCGTCATAGCGGCCTTCGGCAACCAACGCGAGGCGGTAGGCCAGTGATGGGCGGTAAGCGCGCTTGAGATCGGGGGGTGCGCTTTTCCAGTGATGTGGCTCAAAGGCGGGGCGGGCGGCCAGAAGCTCGGACCCTTCAAGTTTACTGCGCCGGGACGCCATGATGGCTTTGCCATTGAGCGTTGCGCCTTGGCCAAGGGCGGCAGCATAGAGTTTTTGACGCAAGGGCAAATAGACTACGGCGGCGATGGGCCGGCCGTCTTCCACCACGGCGATGGAATGCGCCCATGTTGTTGAACCCTCAATGAAGCTGCGGGTTCCGTCGATGGGATCAATTACGAAAGCGCGCGATTTTTTGAGGCGTGCCTCTGAATCTTCGGTTTCTTCAGACAGCCAGCCATAGTCTGGGCGTGCGGCTTGAAGTGTATTTTCTAGGTAGGCGTTGACGGCGAGGTCTGCTTCTGTGACGGGGCCTGCGCCTTCGTCTTTGTCCCACTTTTTGAGGCGGTCCATGGCAAAGCCTGTGGCGATTTTGCCTGAGCTTTGCGCGGCTTTTATGAGCAGCTCTAGGTCAGGATCCTGCAAGAGTCAGGCCTTCTAGAAGCAGGGAGGGCACAACGCGCGAGAGATGTGTGCGGGCATCATTGGCGGGGACGATGGTGCGCAGCATATCGCGCAGATTACCTGCGATGGTGACTTCGTTGACGGCATGGGTGATTTCGCCGTTTTCGACCCAGAATCCCGATGCGCCTCGAGAATAGTCGCCTGTGTTCGGGTTGATTGTGGAGCCGATCAGCGAGGTGACGAGGAAGCCTGTGTCCATGTCGCGCAGAAGCTCGGCGTGTGTTTGCGTGCCTTGGGTGAGAGCAATGTTCCAGACGCTTGGCGAGGGTGCGCTGCCTGTGCCTCGTGCGGCGTTGGCTGTGCTTTTCATCCCGAGCTTACGCGCGTTGGCGAGGTCAAGTGTCCAGCCCTCAAGCACGCCGTCGCGGACGATGTGACGAGGGGCTGTGGGCAGACCCTCGGCGTCAAACGGGCGCGACGCAGAGGTGCGGGGGCGGTGTGGGTCTTCTACGATTGAAAGGTGTTTGGGGAGGACTTCTTCGCCCAGAGCGTCCCGCAGCCACGAGGAGCCGCGCGCCACCATAGCACCGTTGACAGCGGCGAGCAGGTGGCCCACGAGCGTGCTTGAGATGCGCTCGTCAAAGAGGATCGGGTAGCTGCCTGTCTTGGGCTTTTTGGGGTTGAGCCGCGCGATGGCGCGGGCGGCAGCGAGTGCTCCGATCTCGTCAGCGGAGCGCAGATCAGCCTGAAAGATACGGCCGTCGCCATCATAATCGCGCTCCATGCCAAGGCCTGTGCCCGCGATGGCCACGCAAGAGAGCGAGCGGGAAGAGCGTTGGTAGCCACCAGAGAAGCCGGTGCTTGTGGCGAGCTGGACTGTGGTTTGGGAATAGCTTGCGCTGGCCGATTGGACCTGAGAAACACCCGGGTTGGCGAGGGCGGCCGCTTCGGCGCGGCGCGCGTCTTCTTGGAGCGTTTCGGGGCTTGGCTCGGGTGTGTCGTCATAAAGCTCGAATGCACAGATATCCCACGATGTGGCCAGCTCTTCGTGCGCGGCAAGGCCGATATAGGGATCTTCGGGCGCTTCATGCGCCATGGCAACGGCGCGCTCGGCGACTTGGGCGATCGACTCGGGCCGTATGTCGGAAGAGGAGACCATTGCCTGGCGTTGTCCGACCATGACGCGCAGGCCAAGGTCTGTGCCTTCGGCGCGCTCGGCTTGTTCCAGCTTGCCTTGGCGAATATCGAGAGAGACAGAGCGGCCCTCCAGGGTGATCACATCGGCGCTGTCTGCGCCAGCTTTGAGCGCGGCGGCGAGAGCGGATTGGGCGAGAGCTTCAAGCGTGTTTTTCATGAGACTGTTGTGGGCCATAAGCACGGTGCGTTCAAGTCACGACTGCGTTTCTCAGGCTGCGAGGGCGGCGAGCCAGAGATCATCGATGGCATCGAGCTTTGCGGGAGAGAAAGGTGTTTCGCTTTCCCAGTAGCGGCCTGAGGCAACATGATAGGCGAGTTCTTTTTCTTGGGCTTTCACGAAGTTGAAGGCTTTGGCATCTGGCAGAGAGGCCGTTTCTTCGAGGGCTTCGGGTGTTTTAATTGGAAAAAGCAGGCGGCTTTCGGGCGTGTCGGCGCGCAGGCAGATGCAGCCTTGGGCGACGGCGTGGAGCATGAGGCGGGCTGATTTTGCCTCAAGATTGCGCAGTGAAATGTCATCCCGCAGGGGATCGGCTGTACCTGTGCCGTAGAAGTGTGTGCGCTTGTCTTGTGGGTAGATCATATCACAACCGACAAAGATCATGGCAGAGGGCTTTAGAGCGGCAAGGGCCCAGTAGCCCGCCGTGAAGGCCATTGTGCCGCCCGCATAGAGAATACCGCCGTAGCGGTTGTTGGCGGGGACATAGGAGGAGGAAGTCACCCGTATCTGGCCTGTTTCAAGCGCTTTGGGCGCGCGATCGAGAGGGAAATCATCCGGGGCAATATGGTGAGTCCAATCGGGGCGGACTTGCCATGCATTGTTGATCGCTACGATGGCTGAAAAGCGCGAGCTTGGCCAAGCGGCGCAGGCGGTGACATTTGGGGCGCTGCCCATAATGAGGACGGGTTTGTCAGGCATTTGCTTGCCCCTGTCAGTTGCTGTTGCAAGCTATACAGGGGCGCGCCTTGTTAGGATCAATTTTAGCGTGCGTCAGCGCAGGCGCTGGCCGTTTGCGAGGACGTGGCCTTGATCATTCACCTCGATCTTTGAGGTTAGGGTGTCGGGTGTCCCACTTGGGATGGTAAAGAGGCCCATCATCATGCGTGCGCCCATGGCTTGGTCTTCGGGGAGCAGGCCCATGGCGACGAGCTTGTCGATGAGGCCGTTGCCGCCGACGAGCTTCAGATCAACAGCGCCCACAGGTTTTGGCATGCCTGAAAATGTCTGGGTGTCAGAGTTGTCTATCTGAAACGCGCCTGTGCCAGTCAGGGATGCGCCGGCTGCGGTGAGCTCAACTGCGTTGATATCGATAGAGTTCACTTCACCTGGCTTTTGCGTTCCTGTTCCAACGCCTGTTATGCTCTCGGGGTCCATCATATCGAACAAGAGTGTCGCTTTTCCTGAGACGTCCAGATGAAGCGTGGCAGGATCGCGCGGGAGCTGGCCTGTCGGGTCAACCATGGCCCAGAGCATTTCGGAAGTGGTGAAATTGGCGAGCTGGACCGTAAGGCCAAAGTCTTGCGCGTTTTCAGATGCGCTGATGGGCATGGTCAGAGAGAGGGCACTTTTTTCAGCGGTCAACTCAATGGGAAATGGAACTTGGGTGCCCGTCATGTTGGATTTGAGCCCTGTGGCCTCGGCGCCGTAGTGCAGGCCCGCTTCGCTGATTGCGACTTTGAGGAGGCCTGTCTCGGAGGATGAGACGCCAACTGTTTGCCCGCCGTTTTCTGTGATTTCGAAAGTGGTGCTACCGTCAGTATAGGCAAAGCCGCCGTCAAACGCGAAGCCCGCTTTGAGCATGGCCGAGACGTTCTGCGCGTCAAAACCGCCAGCGTTCGGGTATGCGCCTGTGCCATTAAAAGACAAGGCATTGAGCGCGCCGATCATTTTGAAAGCCTCAAGCCCGTCCGCTTCTTCGGGGCTATTGATATCGAGAGTGTAGCTCAGTTTATCGACAGAAAAGGACTGCATAATATTGCGGATATTGCCGAGCTTCATATTGGAGGTGCCTGCGAGGCCCGTCATGTTGAAGGCCACTGTGCCGATGTCGAGTGGCTTCCCTTCAACCACGAGGTCGGCGAGGCTCATATCAAGCGTGGACGCTGTGGTAGCGTAGTTCATGTCGTCGGGACTGCCCGAGACGATGATGGACAGATCCGTTGTGTCATAATTGAGTGTTCCCGCGATCTCTGTTTCGCCACCTGAGACCACATCAAAGGTGATTAGAAACGTGTCGGGCAGGCTGATTTCGACTGTGCCGTCCGAGAGGTTTGAGAAAAACATTTCGCCCATGCCAAGACCAACGCTGCCGCCTTGTTCGGGGATTGGTACAGAAAGCTTCAGGTCTGATATTGTAAGGGTATCGCCTGATGTGGCTTCTGATCCTTGGACAGTATAGCCGAACCCTTGAATGTAATCTTTCCAATCCATCCAGACATCTTGCGCCTTTAGGTCAGCGAGAGCGGATGTGGCTGTGAAGACGAGAGCGGTGCTTCCGAGAAGCAAGGAACGGGTAAACATGGAAAAACCTTTCGGGGAATGTGTTGGTCTTAATGTCGGTGCGCATGGAGCGGGGTCAAGAGGTGATCCTGCTGGACCTTAGCATATCAGCAGATTACCAATAATTGAAAACAGGAGGATGACATGGGTGATGTAACGGGCAAAACTGTGCTTATTACGGGCGCGAGCCGCGGGATTGGCGAAGCCACGGCGCGGCTTTTTGCGCGTGAGGGGGCGAATGTGGTTTTGACCGCGCGAAGTGAAGCGGTGATTGACGAGATTGCGCTAGATATTGGCGAAAACGCTATGTCCATCCCGTGTGATGTCTCTAAATACGGCCATATGCGCGACGCTGTGGAGCACGCCATTGGGCGGTTTGGTCGCCTTGATATCCTGATTGGCAACGCGGGCGTGATTGAGCCTGTGGCGATGCTGGCAGAGAGCGATCCAGAGGCATGGGGCGACGCAATCGATATCAACCTCAAGGGGGTTTATCATGGGATGCGCGCGGCGATGCCTCATATGCTGAAGCAAGGCCATGGCACAATCATCACCATCAGCTCTGGTGCCGCGCATAATGCGCTCGAAGGCTGGAGCCACTATTGCGCCTCCAAGGCGGGTGCGGCGATGATGACCAAAGCGGCCCATGTGGAAGGCGCAGCGAAAGGGCTGCGCGTGATGGGCCTTTCGCCCGGAACCGTGGCGACGCAGATGCAACGCGAGATCAAGGCGAGCGGTGTAAACCCCGTCAGTGAAATGAACTGGGAAGACCATATTCCTGCGGAATGGCCCGCGCGCACACTGCTCTGGATGTGCAGCGCTGCAGCGGACCCGTTTCTTGGACAGGAACTGGCCTTGCGCGACGAGGGGCTTCGCAGAACGGTGGGCTTGATATGATTACGCTTACAAAAGACGGCACGTTTTGGGTTGTGTCTCTAAACCGTCCTGAAAAGGCCAATTCGCTGACAGCGGCTATGCTTGAAGAGCTCTGCGAGATCATCGAGGGCGCGGGTGAGGCGCGGGTGCTTGTGCTGACTGGCGAGGGGAAAGTTTTCTCGGCTGGCGCGGACCTTGATGAGGCGCGCGCAGGACTTGCAACATCTCCTTTGTGGGAGCGGCTGTCTGGCGCTGTTGCGGCTTTTGAAGGCCTGAGCATTGCCGCGCTCAACGGCACACTGGCTGGCGGCGCTATGGGCATGGCGCTGGCGTGTGACATCAGACTTGCTGTGCCGAGCGCAAAGTTTTTCTACCCTGTGATGAAGCTTGGCTTTTTGCCGCAGCCGTCGGACCCTGCACGGATGAGCGCGCTGATCGGCCCCGCGCGGACCAAGCTTGTTTTGATGGGCGGACAGAAAATCATGGCAGAGGAGGCGCTGGCCTTTGGGCTGATTGATCGCATTGTTGCGCCAGACGCGCTTATGGATCAGGCGCGCGAGCTCGCCGCGGATGTGCTGGCGGCGAAACCTGAGATTATATCGGGGATCAAGCGGATGATCTAACTCAGGCCTGCGCTTCTTCAAGCTCGGACATGTCAAACATCCGCAGCTTTGTGGACATGAAATAGCCCGCCGCTTTTGTTATCGGGCTGATCCAGCCAATATCGGAGACGACGGCTACGCGGCCGATATGCTTGAGATTGGCCATGTCAAACTTGAAGCCCGGCCAGATGATTGACGGCTCGAAACCTGCGAAACTCTCGACTATCTCGATGAAGTTTACGCTGCCGTGTTTGTCTGTGAAGGCCTGCATCGGAGTGATAGCTGCATCATAATCTTCTTTGGTGATTTTGCCAGACACCGCGATTGTGGCGGTTTTGGTACTGTCGTCTTCAGAATATGTGAGTGTCATGGGACCCTCCCTTCAATCTCCAATATAGGCGCATTTGCCTCTATCCGCATTGAGCCAGCGCAAATCCGCTTATCGCCCCCGCCGCTTGCCTGGAGTCTTTGATTTGAAATCGGGCGGGCGCTTAGCAACCCAGCGGATGAACTTTTCCAGCCGTGGATGTGCGCGCAGGGCTTCTGGCGTGTTATAGCTGCGGGCGAGTTCTGTTTCGCTCAAGCTGACGTGGATTTCATTGTGGCAAATCTGGTGAAGCAGCACCGTTTCGCCGCCTTTGCCACCACGTAGACGCGGGATAAGGTGATGCCGGCTCTGTGGCACGCCCGCAGGAATCGGGCGGAGGCAGAGCGGACAGATCGGGGCGATGTCATCCATGGTGAGTTGCTCAGTTGTAAAGTGGGGCCGAACGGGGCATTAGACGAAGTCGTAACCCAGTTGGTAAGGGATGTAGAGATGGACGGGCAGCCGGAGATCATCAAAACCGCGTTAACTTATGCGGAACAAGGCTGGGTCTTAGCGCAGAGCTGGCTCTTGAGCCCAGCGGCTTGGTCTCAGTTTGGTCTGTTGATTTTGGCCTACGTGCTGGCTGTGATCGTGACAAAGCGGCTGCGTCCAAAGCTTTCGCAGCTATTGACGCCTGATGCGGCGCAGCAAAACATACTGGCCAGCGGACGGCGCTGGCTCTTGGTTTTTGTGCCACTTATCCTGCCACTTCTAGCCTATGTTTTTACAGCGGTTGGCGAAAGTGTGGTCCGCTCACTCTTTGACTCGGGTGCTGTGATTGCTTTTGGCAAGCGGGTGTTTCTATTTCTAGCGGCACGCACATTTGTAAATGAGGCGCTGCGCGATCCCTTCCTGAAGCTGTTGGGGCGCTATGTTCTGATCCCCGTCATGGCGATTTATGCAGTCGGGCTGCTTGATGTTGTGAGTGCCAAGTTGAGCGCAACAGTGATCAGCCTTGGAAACATCAGCTTCTCGCTCATGTCGGTTGTGCGGGGCCTGATTGCTGGCTCGCTTCTGTTTTGGTTTGGGCGCTGGTCAAATGATCAGTCCAACGCTTTTATCGAAAAGCAAAAAGAAATGCCTGCAGCGACGCGCACCATAGCGGCGAAAACAGCGGAGCTGGTGATTTTTGGTGTCGCCTTCCTGCTTCTGATGAACATCATGGGCATCTCACTTACTTCGCTTGCTGTGATTGGCGGCGCGATTGGCGTGGGGCTTGGCTTTGGGCTTCAGAAGATTGCATCAAATTTTATCTCGGGTGTGATCCTTCTGTTGGAAGGACAAGCCACTGTGGGCGACTTTGTCGAACTTGACGGTGGTGAGGCGGGCAAGATTGTCAAGATGACGGCCCGCGCCGCCATATTAGAGACGTTTGATGGCAGCTGGATTATGGTTCCTAACGAAGATTTCATCACCACGCGGGTGGTCAATTACTCCGACGCTGGCAGCGCCAACCGTTATGAGGCGCCTTTCTCCGTAAGCTATGACACCGATATCAATCTTGTGCCTGCGATTGTTGAAGCGGCAGTGGCCAAGCATCCGAAAGTACTCGCGTTGCCCTATCCACCTGACTGCGAGCTGCGCGGCTTTGGTGAGTCTGGGGTTGATTTTGCGGTTGAGTTTTGGGTCAATGGGCTGGATGACGGCGAGAACAAATTTACCTCAGATGTGCTCTTCCTCATTTGGAACGCGCTGAAAGACAACGACATCACGATCCCTTATCCCCACCGCGTTGTGGAACTTCATGACAAGCGTGCACCATGAAGCAAGCCTTGGTGATAGGAGCGGGGCCTGCGGGGCTGATGGCGGCCGAAGAGCTTGCGCTGGCGGGTCTGAAAGTTGTTGTTGCGGAGGCCAAGCCCTCGCCTGCGCGCAAGTTTCTTATGGCGGGAAAGTCTGGGCTGAACCTGACGAAAGACGAGGCATTCGAAGATTTTGTTGCGGCCTATGACGCTCCGGCGCTTCGGCCAATGCTTGAAGCCTTTGGGCCAGAGGATGTGAAGCGTTGGACGCAGGCACTTGAGCAGGAAGTCTTCACTGGCTCCTCGGGCCGGGTTTTTCCCAAGGCGATGAAGGCCTCACCCCTTTTGCGTGCATGGCTCAGGCGGCTCGATGCGCTAGGTGTTGAGCTCAAGACGCGCTGGCGCTGGATCGGTGGCACCGAGTTTGAAACACCGGAAGGGCGCGTTAGTTTTGCGCCGAATGTGACTGTCTTGGCGATGGGTGGAGCGAGCTGGGCGCGGCTTGGCTCCGATGGCGCGTGGGCCGCCCAGATGCCCGACCTTGCCGCGCCATTCAAGCCCGCAAACATGGGCTTTGCTGTGGACTGGTCGGCGCATATGGAGTCGCACTTTGGCGCGCCCGTCAAACAGGTTGAGTTACGGGCAGGCGGCATAAAACACCGTGGCGAGTTTGTTGTCTCTAAGCGCGGCTTGGAGGGCGGCGGCATATATGTACTTTCCAAAGCTATGCGCGAAGGCGCAGCGCTATGGCTTGACCTGATGCCAGATGTGTCTTTGGCCGAAGTCGAGGCGCGGCTTGCCAAAGCAGGCAAGCAGAGCTTGCCGAATGTTCTCAAACGCCTCAAGCTTGATCCAGTGAAGCGCGCTCTGTTCTTCGAGTTTGGCAAAGATAGAGACGTTTCTGTTGCTAGAACGCTAAAAAATCTACCGCTCATTCACGCGGGTCCACGGCCGATGGATGAAGCGATCTCGACAGCAGGTGGCCTGCGCTTTGATGTGCTGGATGCGGGCCTTATGTTCAAATCCCAGCCCAATGTCTTTGCCGCAGGAGAAATGCTCGACTGGGAAGCGCCCACTGGCGGCTATCTCATCACAGCCTGCCTCGCCACAGGCAAATGGGCTGGCCAACACGCAGCTAAACAGGCCTAGCCCTTTTTCTTTCGAAAAATATCCCAGGGGGAGTTTGAGGGGGACTGGTCCCCCTCAACGGATAGGATTGTGCGAAGCACAATTCTAAACAGATTAATGCGCGTCGGCCCAGTTCGCGCCCTGACCAGCATCGACAATCAGCTTCACGTCAATTTTCACAGCAGGCTCTGCTGCGCCTTCCATGATCTCACGCGCCACTGCAATCGTTTGTTCAACGGCCTCATTTTCAACCTCAAACAAAAGCTCGTCATGAACCTGCAAAAGCATCTTCGCAGGCAAGCCGGCAATCGCCTCTGGCATCCGGATCATGGCGCGGCGGATGATGTCAGCGGCTGTGCCTTGAATGGGCGCGTTGATGGCCGCTCGCTTGGCAAAGCCTGCGCGGGGACCTTTGGCCGCTATCTCGGGTGTGTGGATTTTTCGGCCAAAAAGCGTCTCTACATAACCATGGTTTTTTGCAAACTCGGTCGTTTCATCCATATAAGTGCGGATACCTGGGAAGCGCTCGAAGTAACGGTCGATGAAGCTCTGCGCTTCGCCGCGCGGTATACGCAGGTTGCGCGCGAGGCCGAAGCCCGAGATGCCATAGATCACTCCGAAGTTGATTGCTTTGGCGCGGCGGCGGATATCTGGGGTCATATCTTCAAGCGGCACATCAAAGATTTCCGAGGCGGTCATCGCGTGAATATCGTGGCCCTCTTTAAAGGCCTGCTTCAGAGTGTCGATTCCTGCGATATGCGCGAGGATGCGCAGCTCGATCTGTGAATAGTCGAGCGCGATGAGCGTTTTTCCTTCTTCGGCCACAAAGGCCTCACGGATGCGGCGGCCTTCCTCGCTGCGAATGGGAATATTCTGTAGGTTTGGATCGGAGGAGGCGAGGCGGCCCGTGGTGGCTCCTGTCTGCAGATAGGAGGTGTGGACGCGGCCTGTTTCGGGGTTGATATGGTCCTGTAGCGCGTCTGTGTAGGTGCTTTTTAGCTTGGAGAGCTGGCGCCAATCGAGAACACGGGCGGGAAGCTCGTGTTCTGTGGCGAGCTCCTCCAGGATATCTGCGCCCGTGGCGTAAGCGCCTGTCTTGCCCTTCTTGCCGCCTTCTATGCCCATTTCGTCAAACAGGATTTCGCCAAGCTGCTTCGGGCTGCCGACATTGAAGCTGCGCCCTGCGAGCTCGTGAATTTCCGCCTCAAGCCCCGCCATTTTCTGTGCGAAGGCGTTGGACATGCGGCTGAGCGTGTCGCGGTCGACCTTGATGCCGTGCATTTCCATTTGCGCCAGCACAGGCACAAGCGGGCGCTCGAGACGTTCGTAGACAGACGTGACTTTCTGCGCATGAAGCTGTGGCTTGAAGATTTGCCAGAGGCGCAGGGTGATGTCAGCGTCCTCGGATGCGTATGTCACGGCGTCATCGATCCCGACACGGTCAAATGTGATCGCGGATTTGCCCCCGCCGAGGAGTGATTTGATGGGGATGGGGTTGTGGCCCAAGTAGCGCTCTGAGAGGGCGTCCATGCCGTGATTATGCTCACCTGCGTGGAGCGCGTAGGACATGAGCATGGTGTCATCAATCGGTGCGATATCGATGCCGTAACGCTTGAGCATCTTGGCGTCGTATTTCATGTTCTGCCCGATCTTTATCACGGACGGATCTTCGAGCAATGGCTTGATCAGGGATAGGCACTGTTCCAGCCCGATCTGGCCTTCTGTCAATTCGTCAGAGCCAAAGAGCTGACCTTCTTCGCCCTCTTTATGGGCCAGTGGAATATAGCAGGCGTGTCCCGCCTCAACGCAGAGCGAGACGCCAACAAGATCGGCGCGCATTTCGTCTAGGCCTGTGGTTTCGGTATCTACGGCGACGTAGCCGCGGGCTTTTGCGAGGGCGATCCAGCGCTGCAGCTCTTCTGCTGTGCTGACCTTCTCATAGGTTGCTTCGCCAAAATCGGGCGCCTCGGGCGTGCCTGCGGGGGCGCTGGGCGCGTCGGGCTTGACGATCTCTGGTGCTTCGGCGCCGAGCTGGTCGGCGATGCGCTTGGACAGCGTGCGAAACTCCATTTCGGCAAGGAAGCTCAGGAGCGTGTCTGGGTCAGGGTCTTTGACTTCAAGATCATCAAGGCCAAAGTCGAGCGGTGTTTCGCAATCGAGCTGAACGAGCCGTTTTGACAGCTCGATCTGGGCGCGGTGCTCGATCAGGGTTTCGCGGCGCTTGGGCTGTTTGATTTCGCCCGCGCGGTCGAGGAGTTCTTCGAGGGTTCCGTATTCGTTTATCAGGAGCGCGGCGGTTTTGATGCCGATGCCGGGCGCGCCGGGGACGTTATCGACCGCGTCGCCCGCAAGGGCCTGCACATCTACAACGCGCTCCGGGTAGACGCCGAATTTTTCATGCACGCCGTCGCGGTCGATCCTGCGGTTTTTCATTGCGTCTAGCATTTCGACACCGCCACCGACCAGCTGCATCAGATCTTTGTCAGAGGAGATAATGGTCACACGGCCGTCAGCTTCGCGGGCTTGTACAGACAGCGTGGCGATCATGTCGTCGGCTTCATAGCCTTCTAGCTCTTTGCAGGCGATGTTGAACGCTTCGGTTGCGCGGCGGGTGAGGGGCATTTGCGGGCGCAAGTCTTCGGGCATGGCCTCGCGGTTGGCTTTGTAGAGCTCATACATATCGTTGCGGAAGGTATGGGAGCCTTTGTCAAAGATTACGGCGACATGCGTGGGCGCGTCGGGGCCTGTGTTGCCCTCAACATAGCGGTGGAGCATGTTGCAAAAGCCCGCGACCGCGCCGATGGGCAGGCCATCGGACTTGCGCGTGAGTGGGGGCAGCGCGTGATAGGCGCGGAAGATGAAGGCGGAGCCGTCGATCAGATGAAGGTGGCAGCCTTTGCCGAATGTCATGCGCGTGTCTCCCCTTGGATGCCCCTAAGGTTTGCCACGAAGCGGGCTGCGCTTAAAGGGCGAAGTCTTCGGCTAGGGTCAATCTGCAAGAATTGATCATGCGCGCCTCTCTTTTGAGCGGACAAACAAAGAGGCCGCCCGTGGGCGACCTGTGTCTTACGATAAGAGCGTCAACTCAGATTTTGCCTTCAAAATCTTTGTGCACATATTTGCAATCGCAATAGGGGCATTCGACCCAGCCGTGTTCACCTGGAATTTGGAGCCATACGCGGGGGTGGCCGCCTTCGCCGCCGTCGCAGGCCACGCGGTAGCTGTCAACGAGCTTGGTTTCTGGTGCTTGGGTTGTCATGCTGCTTTGTCCTTACCGCGCGTGATGTTGGCGATACTATAAGGCGAGCGTGCGGCCTGATCAATCGGCAAAGAGATAGCCAATATTGGCAATTTCATAAGCTTTCTCGGGCGTGGCAGCGAGGAATTGGGCGATGGCTGCGGCATTGGCCTCGATGCTCTCGGTTTCGCGAATACGGAAGTGACCATCGAAATTGGCGTCGCGCAGCTCGTCGCTTTCGTGAACCATATCTGCGCGGATTGTGGGGAGCAGGCGCTCTAGCGTTTCCTTAGGGGTTTTTTCGCCAGCAAGGCCAACGCGCCTTGCGTGACCTGTCAGGTATTCGTCAGAGAAGCGGCACTCGATTTCGAGAAGGCGCGTTTTGGAGCGGTCGGCGCAGAAGTCTTGCAAGAGGTCGAGATTGCTCGGATCAATGCAAACGACAAGCTGGTTGGTTTCGTAGTAGTCAAACAACATCCGCACTAGCGCGCGGCGGTGGCGCTTGTCCATTGTGGACTGGATACCGCCAAGGTCTGGAAGGGCTGTCCCTTCTTCGTTGAAGAGATACTCGATGCAAGGCACGTTTGTCATCTTGCGGATACGCTCCACAAGCCGTTTGGCG
Source organism: Lentibacter sp. (assembly GCF_029254145.1). Classification (GTDB taxonomy): domain Bacteria; phylum Pseudomonadota; class Alphaproteobacteria; order Rhodobacterales; family Rhodobacteraceae; genus Lentibacter. The sequence goes on along the minus strand of NZ_JAQWYD010000015.1, from coordinate 22,047 downwards.
ACGTGCCATTTTTTGCAGACGACGATCAGCATTTCGCGCTCGCGGCCAAGTGAGCCTTCGTTCTCCCAAAAGCGCAGGCCGAAGCGGCGGCCAACACGGCCCCTTCCTGTCAGGTACTTGAAGAGAGATGCGCCTTCATTGGAGATTTTGAAATCCAATCCGCGGGTCGCGTAAAGCAGGCCGAGGCGGCGCTTGAGCTATTTGGCCTCGGGGCTGATCTTGCGGGCGAAGATATAGTCCTGACTGAGCAGCAGATCATAGTGATCGTTATAAAACGTGACGGGCAGGCCATAGTCTGTGAACATAAGGAAGGTGAGCGTGCGGGTCTGGATTTCGTTTTCGGGGACAAGGTGGCGCACCAGCGTTTGGAAGAATGTCTCGTCTGGAATCCAGGTTGTTTTGAAAAAACGCATGACGTCGCGGCGCTTTTTTGTGAAATCAAGGATCCATTCGACAGTACGGCGGCGCAGACACCACCACTGGGAGCCGATCTGGATCTGGAGATCATTGGGGATTTTGCGGGTGAGGCCGAGTTTGCGCTGAAAATTGAAGGCGGCGTAAAAGCGGCGCTTCTGTGTGCGCTCGTTGAAGAAGTGGCGATAGATGAGCCGCTCTTCTTTCATGCCGGCCTTGATCCAGTCACTTTCAAAATAGTCAAAGCTTTCGACATAGTCGACATCGGCACGATCAAGGAACTCATGGGCGTATTCGGCGGATTTGATGGCCATGCAGTCCCCTGACAGCATGTAAAAATGCGTGGCGCGGGGGAAGGCGTCAACAGCGGCTTCGACTGCATAAAGTGTGGCTTGGACCAAGGACCATTCGCCCCAACCACATTTGATCCGCTTTTTGGCGAAGGCTACATTTGGATTGCCCTCAAGCGCGGACTTTATCATTTCGAAATGGTCAGGGTTGGCGCGCGCATCAAAGTGGATCGACATGTAGTCGCCCACAGCTGTAAGGCGCTCGGCCTGCTTGATGATAGCCTCTGGGTCTTTATGGCAAAGAAGTATGAAAGCTATTTTTGCCATTTTCGAAACATTTACCCCTAGTTAGACACACTGTTTACTTGATAAAGATGAAGTGCAGTTGAATAAACACGAAATATTTGCTTTTTTGCGATTAAAAATAACGAGTACCGCTGCGTAACGCAGCTTTAGGAGGCGAAATATGGGCTTTCCCGGAACGTGGATGACCGAAAGTGAGAGCGTGGTGTACCGCGTGGTACCAAAGTGTGCGTGCTCGACCATCGGCCAGATCATGTATTATTCTGATCACGGCGCGTTTTTTGATGGTGATATCCATGATGCAACAGACGGTTTGCACAAATGGGCGCGCGAAGAAAGCCAGGGGCTGATCAACGCCAATGTGAAAACCCATAATTCATATGCATTTACCTGTGTTCGGAACCTTTATACGCGCATTCTTTCCAGCTTTTTTGACAAAATTTGTGGGATTCAACGCAATGGCCGCCGCTATCGCGGCAACCTTGTGCCCCTTCTGATCCAGAAATACGGGATCGAAGTGGGTGGGGACGATGGCAAGGAAGAGTTTGACCAGATCAAGAGCTTCCGGCGCTTTTTGCTGTTTGCTCGGGATACCATCAGATGGCGGCGCCCGATGGACCCAGACATTCACTGGAGTGCCATGTCGGGACATGTGGGCACGTTTGTGGCCAATGGCGGGCGCTATGACAATATTTTTTGGACCGAACAGTTCAATGACGGGATGCAAAAAGTACTCGACGCAATCGAGACGCCTCATAGGGTCAGTCTTAAGAAGATCCCGCGCTTTAACGAGAGTGAAGGCCATGGGCCGAAGCGGCTGCACAATGTTGAAGATTATTTCGACGATCTTTCGATGCATCTGGTCTACGAGATTTTCAAACGCGACTTCGAGCTGTTCAAGTATGATTTCAACGATCCGTCCAACAAGATGCCGATTGGCGAGATTGATCTTGATGAGGTTCATGCCAAGCTTGGTGACTGACGCCACATTTTAGGGCTTCTCAAACGCGCTAGCTCTGTCACTCTCTCGCTGAAAGGCGGGGGAGTTTTTTATGACACAAGCGATGCATGAGTTTGCCACGGGGCTGACCTATGAAGATGTGCCAGAGGCGATGCGGGCTTTGTTGCGCGTGAGCTTTGCCGACACGATGGGTGTGGCTGCGATTGGCGCAACAACTGATATGGCCGAGGCGGCCCGCAAGAGCACTGTTCGTCTCTTTGGCGCTGGCAGCGCGGGGTTTGCACGCATGCTGATGGATGGGCGGGCTGTGAGCCCGGTGGGCGCGGCTATGGCTGGTGCATTTACCGTTGATAGTGTCGATGCGCATGACGGGACGACGCCGAACAAAGGCCATGTGGGCAGCGCTGTTTTCCCTGCTTTGCTGGCGGTTGCTGATGCTATGCGGGCTGAGGGGCGTGCCGTGACGGGGGCAGACTTTCTCCTCTGGCTGGCGATTGGATATGAGGTGAGCAGCCGCGCGGGCAAGGCGCAGCACGCCACTTGCCCTGATTATCACACCTCGGGAAGCTGGACCGCCGTGGGCGTGGCTGTGGCCGTGGCGCGGATGCTTGGGCTTGATGGCGAACGTGTGCGACACGCGGCGGGGATTGGCGAATATCATGGGCCTAGGAGCCAGATGATGCGCTGTATCGACTTTCCAACCATGCTGCGCGACGGTGTGGGCTGGGGCGCGCCAAGTGGTATTACGGCGGCCTATCTGGCGCTGGACGGCTTCACAGGCGCACCTGCGCTCACGTGTGAAAGTGAGGAGGCGGCAGAGTTTTGGGCTGGCTTAGGCTCTGAGTGGATGACGCTCGCGGACACGCATTACAAGAAGTTTCCGTGTTGCCGCTGGGCGCACCCTTCGATGGATGCGGCGCAGGCTTTGATGGAGGAAAACGGGCTACACCACGCCGATGTGGCGCGGGTTGAAATTCGCACGTTTCACTATGCCACGCGGCTGGCGGGGCATAGGCCCGCGAGCATGGACGAGCTCGCATATTCGATCGCTTTTCCTGTTGCGACGATGATTGTGCGTGGCGGGTTTGGCGCGCGCGAGATGGATGCGGCTGTTCTGGCAGATCAAGACATCATCCGTGTGAGTGAAGCGACAGAACTTATTGACGATGATGAGATGACGGCGCGTTCTGTGGAGAAACGCTGGGCGGCTGTGACAATTATCGCCAAAGGCGGCGCTCGATATGAGGCGGAGCCGCGCTCGGCGAGGGGCGATGTGGACGCGCCTTTGAGTGAAGATGAGATGCGCGACAAATACCATATGTTTGCAGACCCCGTTTTGGGCCGTGCGCGCGCGGAGAAAATTAGGGCGCTATGTCTTCGGTTTGATGCTTTGGATGCGCAGGAGTTTGCGGGGCTGCTTGACTTGGTACTTGCAGCCCCGTGAGGCTTTAGAGCAGGCCGTGCTCGGCGAACAGCGCCTGCATGTCGGCTTCGGGGCGCGGGCCGACATGGCTGATCACCTCGGCGGCGCAGACATTGCCCATGGCGCCGCACGTGGCCATATCGTGGCCCGAGACGAGCCCAAAGAGGAAGCCAGCGGCGAACTGATCACCTGCGCCTGTGGCATCAACGGGGACGATCTTGTTCACGGGGATGTCGGTGCGCTCGCCCTTGTGAATGATGCTGACGCCATCACCCGAGCGGGTGCAGACGACGAGCGGACATGCGGCGGCGACGCGGGCAAGATCAGCCTCAAGATCATTGTCTTGATAGAGCGAGCGGATTTCGGCTTCGTTGCCGATCACGAAATCAAGTTCGTTTTCGATAAGGTTGACGAAATCGGCGCGGTGGCGCTCGACGCAGAAGGGATCGGAAATTGCGATACCTGCTTTACCGCCAGCGGCACGGCAGGCGCGGGCTGTGCGGATGAAGGCGTCTTTGCCTTTGTCTTTGTCAAAGAGATAGCCCTCAAGGAACACAACCTCAGCGCCAGCGGCAATGCTCTCGTCAACGTCATCAGGGCCAAGCTCGGCGGAAATTCCGAGATAGGTGTTCATCGAGCGCTCGCCATCGGGGGAAACAAAAATCATCGAGCGCGATGTGGGCAACTCGCCGCCTGCGACGGGGGCATTTACAAAGTCGATGCCTTCGCGTGTCATTGCGTCAGCGTAGAAGTGGCCCAGCTCGTCGTTGCGTACGCGGCCTATGAAGCCGGTGGCGAGGCCGAGGCTGCCGATGCCTGCGATTGTATTGGCAACCGAGCCGCCCGGAGTCTGGACGCGTTCGTCCATTGCAGAAAAGAGCTCTTCTGAGCGCTCTGTTTCGACAAGCTGCATGATGCCTTTTTCGATGCCCATCTCTGTGAGGAAAGCATCGGTTGATTGGGTGATCACATCAACGACTGCGTTTCCGATGCCGACGACTTGGTATTTCTTCATAGGTTCTTGTCCTCAAATTCACAGAGATCGCGGATGATACAGGTGGCGCAAAGCGGTTTGCGCGCTTTGCAATGGTAGCGGCCATGCAGGATGAGCCAGTGATGTGCGTGGAGTTGAAAGTCCGCGGGTATATTGTCTTCGATTGCGCGCTCGACTGCGTCGACATCTTTGCCAGGGCAAATCCCCGAGCGGTTGCCGACGCGGAAGATATGGGTATCAACGGCCTGTGCAGGCATGAGCCACCACATATTCAGCACGACATTGGCCGTTTTGCGGCCCACGCCTGGGAGCGAGACAAGTGCTGCGCGGGAATTGGGGACCTCGCCGCCATAGTCCTCAACCAAGATACGGCTGAGCTTGATGACGTTTTTGGCTTTGTTGCGGAAGAGGCCGATTGTCTTGATATGCTCAATCAGACCCTCTTCGCCCAGAGCCAACATCTTTTCGGGTGTATCGGCAATTTTGAAAAGTTCTTTTGTGGCTTTGTTCACGCCTACATCTGTGGCTTGAGCGGAGAGCGCCACGGCGACGACAAGGGTATAGACATTCACATGATCGAGCTCGCCCACGGGGGCGGGATCTGCTGCGTGAAAGCGGGTGAAAATCTCTCGGAGCGTTTGATAATTGAGTTGCTTGGCCATGAGGAAGGTATGCCCGCGAGAGGGGCGACAGGCAAGATACTGATTTGCGCAGGAAACGGGTCGCGGGGCGGCGTTCTGGGCGCTAGGGTATCAGCCAAGGAGACATATGATGAAGATGGATCAGCCCGAAGGCCGCTATCATTACCAACTTATGCGCCGTGCTTTGGAGGCGATTGACGCGTCTGAGGGACCGCTTTCGCTTGAGGCTTTGGCGGGTGAGATGCAGATGAGTGCGGCACATTTTCAACGGGTCTTTTCCGCATGGGTGGGTGTCTCTCCCAAGCGCTATCAGCAGTATTTGCAGCTTGGACAGGCGAAGCGGATGTTGAGCGAGCGGTTTACCACGCTTGAAACAGCGCAATCTGTCGGACTGTCGGGCGGCGGACGGCTGCACGATCTTTTTCTGCGTTGGGAAGCAATGAGCCCTGGGGAGTTTGCCAAGAAGGGGGCGGGACTGACTGTAAATTATGGCTGGTTTGACACGCCTTTTGGCGAAACGCTTGTGATGGGTACAGAGCGCGGAATTTGCGGCATGGGATTTGCCGAAGAGATGGGCCGTGAGGCTTGCTTTGAGGACCTGGCACAGCGCTGGCCAAAGGCGGGATTTGTAGAGAAACCGGCTGCGCTTCATGGCTGGGTCAAGGCGGGACAGGAGCAAAGCGGCGAAACGGCGCTGCACCTTATCGGGGCGCCTTTTCAGATCAAGGTCTGGGAGGCTTTGTTACAAGTCCCTTCGGGTCATGTGACCACATACAGCGAGATTGCTGGAGCGATTGGACATCCCAAGGCTGTGCGGGCTGTTGGCACGGCTGTGGGGCGCAACCCTGTGAGCTGGTTGATCCCGTGTCACCGTGCGCTTCGAAAATCAGGGGCGCTGGGAGGCTATCACTGGGGCTTGCCTGTGAAACGTGCGCTGCTTGCTTGGGAGTCTGCGCGCGAAGAGGCATGAGCGGATGGGCGAATTGCTGCCGATCACGCGAGTGTTGCTTCTTTGTGGGCGGTGGCAAGGCGTATATACAGGCCACAAGCCACAGAGTGTGTGGCAAAAAAGACGAGGCAGATATGAAGATAATTTCAAAATTTATTGGCGTGAGCGCTGTGAGCGCGATGGTATTGCTTGCTGGGTGTACGGACCCTGGACTTGTGAACCCTGATGATCCCAACCGCAAAGCCAAGGAAGGCGCGCTGATTGGGGCGGCCGCAGGGGCGCTCATTGGTGGACTGACCCAGAGTGACGGCAAGAAAGGCGCCTTTCGTGGCGCAATTGTCGGGGCAGGTCTTGGCGGGCTGACGGGTGCAGCGCTGGATCAGCAAGAGCGGGATTTGCGGGCCAAGCTTGGCAATGATGCGAAGATTGTGAACACGGGCGAGCGCCTGATTGTGACGATGCCGCAGGATATTTTGTTTGCGACAGACAGTGCGAGCCTGCGCCCTGACCTCACAAGCGATATTCGCGCGGTGGCGAGCAGCCTGAACACCTATGGCGACTCAACTGTGCAAGTGGTTGGCCATACCGATAACACTGGTGACGCAGGCTATAATCAGAGCCTGAGCTTACGCCGTGCACAGGCGGTTACGGCTATCTTGGCGAGTGAAGGTGTGAACAGCTTCCGCATGCAGGCCGTGGGCCGCGGCGAAGACATGCCTTTGGCGACGAATTTGACGCCTGAAGGCCGCCAACTGAACCGTCGTGTGGAGATTGTGATTACGCCAAGCGTATAACTTTCGTGACACCGACATGAAGCGGCCCTGCCAGAAACGGCGGGGCCTTTTCTTTTTTGCACAGGGGCTGTGCGCTTGTGAGAATTGCTGTGGGAGCGACGTCAGTTTAGGAGCGGGGGGACTTCATAAATGGAGGCCACAATGGCTCATGTAAAACTTCTCGGACTTTCTGGCGCTCTGCGCAAAGGCTCAACCAACACCTTGCTGCTGCAAGAAGCGGCACGGCTTATGGGCGATGCTGAGCTTACGCTCGCTGACCTCAATCTGCCCCTTTATGACGGGGATCTGGAAGCGGCTGAAGGCGTGCCTGCTGCTGTGCAAAAGCTTGCGACGCAGATTGCCGAGGCGGATGCTATCGTGATTTCGACACCAGAGTATAACCGCGGCCTTTCGGGCGTTTTGAAGAATGCGCTGGATTGGGTGAGCCGTGTTGAGGGCAGCGCGTGGGCGGGTAAGCCTGTTGCGCTGATGTCATCAGCAGCGGGGCGCTCCGGCGGCGACCGTGGGCTTGTTATGTTGCACAGCTGCATGACACCCTTTCAGCCCAAAATCGTTGCCGGTCCTGAAGTGACAGTTGCGGCAAGCTACAGTGAGTTTGATGCTGAAGGACGTTTGCAGGGCGAGCTCTATGTGAAGAACTTGACTGCGCTCATGGCTAATCTACGCGCGGCGATTTGATTTCGGGTTTTCGTGTTGCGAAAACCCGACCGAAGCGGGGGACCAGTCCCCCGCACCCCCTGGGATACTTTTGGAAAGAGAAAGAAAAGAGCAGTTTCGGGGTCTAGAGCACTTGGATCACGCTTTTGTCGATGCTGAGGATATAGCCACGGCGGGCAATGTTTTTGATCAGCAGTTCAGAGACAAGTTGATTGCCCAATGTATCGCGCAAGCGCTTGATTCGGGTGGCGCCTGCCGCTTCGTCGCAATCTGAGGCGAGGCGACCCGAGATGACGGCCTCTATCTCAGCGCCGTTGAGCACATCGTCATCCATACGGGCTTCGGCGAGGACACTTAGGGTTTCCATAGCGGCGCCTGTGAGCTTGAACCCCATGTTGTTCAGATAGACGGTGTTTTCTTCACGACTGATGAGGAGTGAGTTGACTTGAATCCCTGAGCGCTCAATGGTGGCCATGCGGCGGCTGAAGGCGGCGAGCATCATGAGAAAGACGAACGCGGCGATAAGCATCGCGGCGGCGAAAACGAGCAGCACAAAAATCACCATGCGGTAGCTTGAAAGCGTGTCTGAGAAGGCTGTGCCGGACTGGGCCAGAATTTCGAGCAATTTGATTTCTGCTTGTGTGCTCAAATTGTCGTTTTCGACAAAGAGCTGTTCAACCCGCGCGTTGAAAGCGCCAGCATCGGGGAGTGTGAAGAACAGCACGACGGCGGCGATGAGCAAGATTGCGACGATTGCCGCGATCCCGATAAAGACGGTGCGGTTTGGATTACTCATACGCTCAGAAGCGGAGATAGAAGGGTCCTGCACTCTCTTTCCTCTCATTAAGGCCGCTGGCGTCAAACACCGAAACAACATTGAGCAACACCCATCCGTCTTTGGCAAGGCGTGGCGTAAGCTGGGAGCGGGCGGAGGCTGCGGTGCAGGCGCCTGTGATTTGGGCGACGCCATAGTGGAGCTTGAGCGGATTGTCTTGTTTGGCCTTATAGTCGGCATAGCAATCGGCCGCGTGAAGCGGGGCGGAGAGGAGCGTGAGGGCCGCAGATGCAAGTATGATGTTTTTCATGCGGTCAGACTGCGCGTTTTGGGATTGATATTCAATATCCATGCGCCCTTGAGGCAGATGCTATCTGATAGCAGAGGGCTGTTATTGCCTGTCTTTGGGGGATTTCTGATTTTGGCTTCATCGCTGGTTTGCACAAGAGAGTGCGTGCCGCCCTGAAACCGAAAGGAGATATTCTAATGTCACGTAAATTTATTGCTTCGATTGCTCTGAGTGCGCTTGTTGCCGCATCATTGAGTGCTGCACCCGCCCGTGCAGACGATCGGGATACTGCACGCGCTATTGCTGGGATTGCGGCGCTTGTGTTGCTGGGGAAGGCGATCAGTGATCGCAATGACGACCGTCGTGATCAACACAGTTATCATGCCAAACCACAGAACCAACATGGTCATGGTGTGCGTCGGCATGTCCAAGTAGATCCGAAGCCTTTGCCCCAGCGTGTTCGCAAGATGACTTTGCCGCAGCGGTGTCTGACCACGGTTCAGACGCGCCGTGATAGGCTGCGCTATATGAACGGGCGTTGTTTGCAGAACAATTACCGCTGGTCAGAGAGCCTTCCGCGCGCTTGCGAGATCAGAGTGAAGGGGCCACGTGGTGTGCGCACGGGCTATCAGGCGGGCTGCCTGAAGCGGAACGGATACCGCCTGAACGGATAATACCTGCTTGATCTGGGCCTGCTCTCTCTGTCATCTGGCAGAATGACAGGCCCAGATTTTTCTTATGAGCGCGCGGCGATGGACCGTGGATTTGCCCGTATTGCGGGTGTTGACGAGGTGGGCCGTGGACCACTGGCGGGGCCAGTGACAGCCTGTGCCGTTGTGCTTGATATGTCGCGTATCCCCGAGGGCCTGAACGACAGTAAGAAGCTGAGCGCGAAGCGTAGGGAAAGTTTGGCGGAGGCGATTTTGGCTTGTGCGGAGGTGAGCGTGGCGAGTGCGAGCGTGGAAGAAATTGACGAGCTCAACATTTTGCGTGCTTCGCATCTTGCGATGGAGCGTGCCGTCGCGGGTCTTTTGACACCGCCAGACCATTGTTTGATTGATGGAAACCTCATTCCAAAGGGCCTCACCGTCTCGGCAGAGGCGATTGTGAAGGGCGATAGCAAATCAGTGAGCATTTCTGCTGCTTCGATTGTGGCCAAAATCAGGCGAGATTGTGTCATGTCGGCACTGGCGCAACAGTATCCGGGCTACGGCTGGGAAACAAACGCCGGATATCCATCAAAAAGTCACAGACTGGCGCTGCAAAATCTTGGTGTGACCCCACACCATAGACGTTCGTTCAAACCAGTGCACAATATCTTGTATCAACAAAAAAATGTAAGTGACTGATTCAAAAAAGAAATTGACCGCGAATCATCAATGACTCATCTTAGGCCTCAACCAATGAGTGCAAAACGCACCGTGAATGAGGCAGAAAATGAAAACGAAAACGAACGCAAAGAGCGCGGTGTCGCTTCCTTTGAACACCATTTTGGACGGAGACTGCATTGAGCGCATGAACGCGCTCCCTGCGGAGAGCATTGATCTGATCTTTGCTGACCCTCCCTATAACTTGCAGCTCAAGGGCGACTTGCATCGCCCTGACAATTCAAAAGTGGATGCGGTGGATGACCACTGGGACCAGTTTGACAGCTTCAAAGTTTATGACAAATTTACACGCGAATGGCTTGCTGCGGCACGACGCCTGCTGAAGCCGAATGGCGCGATCTGGGTGATTGGCTCCTATCACAATGTTTTCCGCATGGGCGCCGAACTTCAGAACCAAGGGTTCTGGATCCTCAATGATGTGGTGTGGCGCAAGTCAAATCCGATGCCGAACTTCCGCGGCAAGCGCTTTACCAACGCACACGAGACAATGATTTGGGCGGGTAAAACCGAAACAAGCAAATACACTTTCAATTACGAAGCTCTGAAAGCTTTGAACGAAGGTATTCAGATGCGCTCTGATTGGGTCATTCCGATCTGCAATGGCGGCGAGCGTCTTAAGGACGACAATGGCGACAAGGCCCACCCAACACAGAAACCAGAAGCACTTCTGCACCGTGTGATTGTTGGCTCGACCAATGTTGGTGATGTGGTTCTGGACCCGTTCTTTGGCACAGGCACAACTGGCGCAGTTGCCAAGATGCTGGGTCGCGAATTTATCGGGATCGAACGCGAAGAAGCCTACCGCAAGGTTGCTGAAAAACGGATCGCCAATGTGCGTAAGTTTGACAAGGAAGCGCTTGAAGTGAGCGTGAGCAAACGCAGCGAGCCACGCGTGCCTTTTGGTCAGCTTGTGGAGCGTGGAATGCTGCGCCCGGGCGAAGAGCTTTACTCCCTTAATGGCCGCCACAAGGCAAAAGTGCGCGCTGACGGCACGCTGATTGGCGACGATATCAAGGGATCTATTCACCAAGTGGGCGCGCATCTTGAAGGCGCACCAAGCTGCAACGGCTGGACCTACTGGAGCATCAAGCGGGACGGCAAACAAGTTCCCATTGAACTGTTCCGCCAACAGATCCGCGCAGAGATGCGCAACTAAATTGAAACGAGAATTCACCCGAAATCATGGCTCAGATTTGAGCCAGCGGGTGAGCTCTATCTGTAACCGAACACCGCCGGTGCCTGTGGCCTGACTCCACGGCACTTTAACTGAAGCCCCGTCCTCCTCCAGAGGCGGGGCCTTTTTTTGTCGGTATTTTGATATAGACTGGGCGGCAACACTATTGGAAAGCACTCCTCAATGACCCACGACGACTCAGAGGCTTTGCGGCCAAAGAATGCGCCTCTTTCGCTTTTGCAAAAGTTGGGGTGGGGGCCGTTCTTTGCAGAGCAAGCTGATGCGTCCGTGATGGCTGAGACACCGCCTGTCAGAGTAACGGAAGTGCATCGCAGCGGTCATCATGTCGTGGGAGAGGGGATCGATACGATCCTTCCGCCGCGGCCTGATGCTACGGTGGGTGACTGGATATTGTTGAATGCTGAAGAGCCTGCCGAGAGCGTGGTGCTTGAGCGTAAGAACCTGATCAAGCGGCGCGCACCGGGGCCTGAGCGGCAGGTACAGCTCATTGGTGCGAACCTTGATACCACCTTTATTGTTACGTCTTGCAACGATGATTTCAACATTGCGCGGCTGGAGCGGTATGTTGCGCTTGCGCTTGAAGATAAGGCTTCGCCCGTCATTTTGCTGACCAAGGCTGATCTGGCGGAGGATGTCGAAAGCTATCTTAACCAAGCGCGCTCAATCTCGGCGGATGTGCCTGTGCTCGCTATTGACGGGCGCGGCGAGGAGCCACGCGAGAGACTGGCCGAATGGTGCAAACCTGGTAAGACCGTTGCTTTCATCGGGTCATCAGGTGTGGGTAAGTCGACGCTGACCAACACTTTGTCAGGCGGTCAGGAGATCAAGACCCAAGGCATCCGAGAGGGCGATGCACGGGGGAGGCACACCACAACGAGCCGTCAGCTCCACTTGCTGGTGAGCGGCTGCACCGTGCTGGACACGCCTGGCATGAGAGAGGTGCAGCTTACTGATGCGGCGTCGGGGCTCGGCGAATTGTTTGCTGATTTGCAAGAGTTGAGCACCCAGTGTCGCTTTCGGGATTGTATGCACGAGAGCGAGCCGGGCTGTGCTATCAAGAGCGCGCTTGCGGCGGGTGAGATTGGTGAGGCGCGCTTGGAGCGCTGGAAAAAGCTTGTCGCGGAAGACGCGTTTAACTCGGAAAGCCTGAGCCCGCGTCGTGCGAGAGACAGAACCTTTGGACGCATTTCAAAGCAGCCAAAGAAGAAGGGTAAAAAATAGCGCTGACGGGAATGTGACGGAGCGGACCTATTCCCCTTGGCGCATTCGAAGGGTAGCTATGGCTAAGGCCTTTTGAGGAGAGACATGATGCATATTAACGCGGATTTTTCACAGCGGGTGGTTGTGCGTCCTGAGGACTATGAGTGGGTATCTTCGCCTGCGGCTGGTGTCGAACGGATGATGCTTGATCGCATCGGTGACGAAGTCGCGCGGGCGACGACGATTGTGCGCTTTGCGCCAGATTCGCAGTTTGACACACATACCCATGGTGGCGGTGAAGAGTTTCTTGTTCTTGAGGGTGTTTTTTCGGATGAGACAGGCGATTATCCTGCTGGCACATATGTGCGTAACCCGATCGGGACGAGCCATAAACCGCATACAAAAGAGGGCTGCACGATCCTTGTGAAGCTGCATCAGTTTGATGACGACGACCAAGAGCAATTTGCGATTGATACGCGCGCGGCCGCGTTTCGCCCTGGTATGGTTGAGGGGCTTTCTGTTTTGCCCCTACATTCTTGTGCGAGTGAGAACGTTGCTTTGGTGCGCTGGGCGGCGGGCACACAGTTTAACCAGCATGCGCATTGGGGCGGCGAAGAGATATTTGTGATTGAGGGGACGTTTCAGGATGAGCATGGTAGCTATCCTACGGGAAGCTGGATCAGAAGCCCCCACCTTTCAAAGCATTTGCCTTGGTCGGATGAGGGCTGTTTGATCTATGTGAAGACAGGGCATCTTCCGCAAAATGAGGCCTAGCGCGGCATCGGGTTTGTCGCCTTGTTATAAGGCTTCCACTCGGTGATTTCGGGGTAGTACATTTCGCGCCATTTGCGCACGCGTGGGTTCATTTTCTTGCGCCAAAGCGGTGGAACCATCGCGGCCGTTGTCATCAGTGGATAGCCATAGGGCAGCTGGGGTGCTTGCGCCGCGTCATAGTTCTGCAAGAGCGGGAAGCGGCGGTCTGGCTTGTAGTGGTGATCGGAGTGGCGCTGAAGATTTATCAGAAGCCAGTTTGAGGCTTTGTGCGCTGCGTTCCAGCTGTGATGAGGCATCACGTGCTCGTATTTGCCATCGCCGAGATGTTTGCGTGTCAGGCCGTAGTGCTCGACGTAGTTGACCAACTCAAGCTGCCAGACAGCGGCAAAAGCTTGCCACAGAAAGAGCGCAAGACCCATCCAACCGCCGACAATGAGCGCCAGAAGCAGCATCGCCGCTTGGAGCGCCCAGTAGCGGAAGAAGGGATTGGAGGTATCGCTCCACGGCAGATCCTTGCGGGCGAGCATTTCTTTTTCGGCTTTGAACGCAGAGCTTAGGCCCTCGCGAAGCACACGGGGGAAATAGCGGTAAAAACCTTCGTTGTAGCGTGCTGTTACAGCGTCGCGGGGTGTCCCGACATAGCGGTGGTGCACAAGCAGGTGCTCTGTTCGAAAGTGCGAGTAGAGCACCATTGAGAGAAGAATATCACCAAGCCAGCGCTCGAACTTGTTTTTCTGGTGTATCAGCTCGTGGCTGTAGTTGATCCCGACCGTGCCTGTGATCACCCCGACACCAAAGAACAGCACGATGGTTTCGAGCGTCCCGAGGTGCTCAGCGCGGGGGACATAATAAAGCAGGCCGAAGAGTGTGAGAAACTGGAGGGGGATCCAGATTTTGGTGATGAGAGAGTAGGCCGTCAGATGTTCTTCGCCAATGTTAGGGTCTGCATTTTCTGTGTTGAGGCCAAGGACGGCATCAAGACCAGAGAACAGATACCATGTCGCTAGCGGCAGGAGAGCGACTGTCCAACCGCCATACAGCGCTCCGATCCAGGCAAGCGGAATGAGAGTCAGCGAAAGCCAGAAGGGCAGGGCGCGGCTGAAACTAGCGACTTGTTGGGCATTGAGCATTTGACGAACCTTTACTCAGGACAATTGGCAGAATTATTGCGAGGCAGTGTTGAACGCGCTTTGCGCGAGGTCAAATGCCTTTCGCATGACAGTGGGTAGGGCCTTGGGTGAAAAGCTATGCTTGGACACGAATTCCAGCCCCTCGATTTCGACGTCTTGGGGCAGAGTTGCGATATGGATATCAAGGCGTAAGTGAAAGTGTGTGAAGGTGTGAAGCGCTTCGGCGTTGATCTTTTTCCAGTCTGCCTCAACGGGTGGCGCCGCGATGCGTTCATCGCCCCAAGCGGCTCCGGGCCAGCCGAGCATTCCGCCGAGGAGGCCTTTGTCGGGGCGGCGCTCCATCAACCAAGCGCCATCTTGGCGACGAGCGACATAAGCAATGCCAAGCCGAGTGGGCTTGGCCGCCTTGGGGCGTTTGCGGGGTAAGGTATCGGCGATTCCTTCGGCGCGGGCCGTGCAGGGCGCACGCCACGGGCAGATGCCGCAAGCGGGGGATTTGGGCGTGCAGAGCGTTGCGCCGAGGTCCATAACAGCTTGGGCATAATCGCCTGCGCGCTGGTCAGGCGTCAGACCAGCGGCATGGGCGCGGAGCGTCTCTTTGCTATCAGGAAGCGGCTCTAACACAGCGTAAAGCCGCGACATCACGCGCTCAACATTGCCGTCCAGCACAGTCTCGGGATGATCATAGGCGATCGAGGAAATAGCCGCAGACGTGTAGGGGCCAATCCCGGGAAGGGCCTCAAGCTCGGCGCGTGTTCGGGGGAAGCCACCCAGTTCGGTGACGGCGCGTGCACATTTCAGCAGGTTGCGCGCGCGGGCGTAATACCCAAGACCAGCCCATTCGGCCATCACGTCTTCATCGCGCGCTTCGGCGAGCGCCTCAACCGTCGGCCAAAGCAACAGAAAGCGAGTGAAATAGGATTTGACGGCAGCGACAGTTGTCTGCTGGAGCATAATTTCTGAGAGCCAAACGGCGTAGGGATCAGGCAGGATGCCAGCGGCTCTGTCAGACGGGCTTGTGCGCCACGGTAGGGTGCGCGCGTGGGTATCATACCAGTCGAGCAGATCTGAGGCTTTCGCCGTTTCACGCATTGTTTATTCCCTGTTTGCCAATCGCTCTGTCCAAGGAGCCTTTGCGCAGGTAACATGGCGTTGATGAACAAAGATGCAAGCCAAACCAAGCGGAACCGCGGCTTTAAGCGCGCGGCGAATTTGATGGGAGAGCGTATCAACGCTGTGTCCCAGCAGCGCGGTTTTGCTGTATCGCGACTTTTGACGCATTGGGAAGAAATTGCCGGCCCAGATATTGCCAGCATGAGCCGCCCTGTCGAAATGAGCTACGGCAAAGGCGGCTTTGGCGCGACCTTGAGTTTGCTCACGACGGGGGCAAATGCGCCTGTTCTTGAGATGCAAAAAGCCAAGCTGCGCGAGAAGGTGAATGCGGTTTACGGCTATAATGCGATCTCTAGTATTCGGATCACTCAGACCCATGCGACAGGTTTTGCCGAGGGGCGCGTGGATTTTGAGCATCGCAAAATCAAGGCTGCGTCAAAGGCTCCCGACCCTGCTGTTGTGCAAGAGGTAAAGGCGCAAGCAGCAGACGTCGGTAACGAGAGTTTGCGGCTGGCCCTTGAAGCGCTGGGCCAAAACGTTTTATCCAAACACAAACGCTAGAAGAGAGATTTTTTTATGAACCGCAACATTCTTATTATTGCACTGGTTGCAATCCTTGGCGGTGGGGCCGCCTTCTTCGCTATGAGCGGCGGTGGCGCCAAGCAAGTCGATGTTGCGCCGCAAGCGCAAGCCGAAGCCGAAACGGAAACTGTAGCAGAAACGAGTGACGCGGCGGTGTCCGAGATCACTGAAATGACCTTGGGCAACCCAGATGCGCCTGTGAAGGTTGTCGAGTATGCGTCGTTTACCTGCTCCCATTGCGGAGCTTTTCACCGCGAGGGCTTCAAGGAGCTGAAGGCCAACTACATCGACACAGGCAAGATCCACTTTACCTATCGCGAGGTATATTTTGACCGCGCTGCGCTCTGGGCGTCTATGGTTGCGCGTTGCGGCGGGGAAGAGAAATTCTTCGGAATCACGGACCTGATCTATAAAGGCCAGCGCGACTGGATGGGCGGCGGTGATCCTGTGCAAATGGCAGACGGCCTGCGCAAAATTGCACGTGTGGCTGGCCTGTCATCAGACACGATTGACACCTGCCTTGAGGATCAGGACAAGGCGCAGAGTCTGATTTCTTGGTATCAGGCCAATGTAGAAGCTGACGGGATTGATTCGACACCATCATTTATCATTGGTGAGGATCGTGTGGCGGGCAACAACTATGCCAAGCTGCGTGAAGTGATCGACGCACAGCTCGGTAACTGAGTTATGAGCGCACCTCTGGAAGGCCTCAAGGTTGTTGAGCTCGCGCGGATTTTGGCGGGGCCTTGGGCGGGGCAAACGCTTGCAGACCTTGGTGCAGATGTCATCAAGGTTGAAGCGCCTCAGGGCGACGACACACGTCAGTGGGGGCCTCCATTTGTGGAGCGTGGCGAGGATAAATCGGCGTCGTATTTCCACTCCTGTAATCGTGGGAAGTCGAGCGTTGTAATCGACTTTCGCACGCCCGAGGGGCAGGCGCAGGTCCGTGAGCTTGTGAAGGATGCGGACATTCTGATCGAGAATTTCAAGCTTGGAGGCTTGGCCAAATATGGGCTCGACTATGCAAGTCTTGCCGAGGTCAATCCACGGATGATCTATTGCTCGATCACGGGCTTTGGCCAAACGGGCCCTTATGCGCACCGCGCGGGATATGACTATATTATTCAGGGCATGTCGGGGCTTATGTCGATCACGGGCGAGCCCGATGGGCAACCACAGCGTGCGGGTGTCGCGATCACCGATGTGTTTACAGGAGTCTATTCTGTTGCTGGTGTGCTTGCAGCACTTTATCGGCGCGAACGTACGGGCCGGGGACAACATCTTGATATGGCTTTGCTGGATGTGGCTGTCTCTGTGACCGCCAATCAAGGGCTGAACTATTTGACCACGGGCACACCTCCTGGACGGACGGGCAATTATCACCCTAATCTTACGCCTTATCAGGTTTTTGATTGTGCAGATGGGCATATCATTATTGCGACAGGCAATGATGGGCAGTATCGCCGGCTCTGCGATCTCCTGGATCTCGGCTGGATGAAAGAGCATTCGGACTATTTGACCAACGCGGACCGAGTTAAGAATAGGCCCGCGATGATTGCGTTATTGATGGCCGAGACAGCGAAGCGGACCAAGGCAGAGCTTCTTGCAGGCTGTGAGGCAGAGGGGATTCCTGCTGGGCCGATCAATGACATGGCGGAGGTCTTTGATGATCCACACGTGAAGGCGCGTGGGATGCAGATCGAGCTTGATGGTATCCCGAGTGTTCGCTCGCCATTTGTTTTTTCAGATGCGGAACTCGCCTTGAAACGACCCTCACCAAAGCTGGGAGAGGACGGGTAAGCGGCTTCGAATTGTGCTGCGCACAATCCGACCAAAGCGAGGGGCCAGCCCCTCGCGCTCCCCGGGATATTTTTAGAAAGAAAAAAAAGGCTAGGGGCACAGTTGCTCTAGCAAACCCTTGAGCGCAGATGCGTTTGTGACCTTTAGGCGCACTGGGAGGGTTAGCACCTCCTGTCGGAAGGCTTGGGGCAGGCGGACGGCATCTTTTTCTGTGGTGACGAGGCGGGCGTTGTGGCGTTTGGCGTCGGCGCTCAGGCGGTTCATCAGGGCGGGCGTAAGGGGCTGGTGATCAGCCAGAGCTTCCGCGTGAATGATCTCGGCGCCGAGGTATTTTAAGGTTGTGAAGAATTTCTCTGGATGGCCGATTCCTGCAAAGGCCAGAACGCGGGTTCCCGTCCAGTCCATACCCATTTGAAGGGGTTCGAGGGCGGCATGAAAGCGGGGGGGCGACTTGGGGGCGACAAAGAGCGCTTGATCGGGCTCTGAGCCGATTGTGATGAGGGCGTCTGCGCGGGCGAGACCTATTTTTTCTGGTTCGCGCAGAGGGCCTGCAGGAATGCAGTGCCCGTTGCCAAAGCCGCGCTTGGCATCAACAACCACAAACGAAAGGTCTTTGTGAACGGAAGGATCCTGAAAGCCGTCGTCAAAGAGGATCACGCTTGCGCCTTCATGCTCGGCACGCTCAGCGCCTTGGAGGCGTGATTTGGAGACCACGACAGTACAGAAGGCCGCAAGCAAAAGCGGCTCGTCGCCGACATCGGAGGCGGTGTGGCTGCGTGGATCGACCAAGACAGGCCCTTGGAGAGCGCCGCCATAGCCGCGCGAGACAACAACCGGGGTATGCCCGAGTGCCTGAAGCTCTTGAACAAGGTAGATAACCGTCGGGGTCTTTCCTGTTCCACCTGCGTTTATATTGCCCACGCATATCACGGGCGTGTCCAGATTGACCGTCTCTGTACGCGCCAATCTGCGCGCTGTGCCAAGCGCGTAAAGAGCTCCCAGAGGGGCAAGAAGCACCGACTGCCAGCTGCGTGGGCGGAACCAGAAGCGGGGCGTTTGCATCAGCTTTCCTCCAGATGATCTAGGGCGTCATGCACCAGCGACGTGATGCGATCTGTGACATCTGCACCTTCGGTGGCAATTTCCCAAGCAGCCATGGCCATTTGAGCGGCACGGTCAGGAGCGGAAAGCTGACTGACAGCAGCTGTGAGTGTATCTACATCGCGCACAATACGCGCACCGCCTGCTGCAGCAAAGCGGGAATAGCTTTCAAGATGTTTGCCGACATTCGGACCATAAAGGATCGCTGAGCCAAGGTTGGCTGCGGCGTAGGGATTGTGGCCACCGTGGCCTGACACAAGGGACGCGCCCATGAAGCTCACTGGAGACACGCGAAACCAGAGGCCCAACTCAAACGGATCTTCTGCCAAGAGGACTTGAGCTGTTTCATCGCTTAGCCCGTCTGTCTCGGGCCAGATGGTGTAGCGCAGCTGGTGTTGCTCCAAGGCGTCTTTGAAGGCTTCATATTCATTCTCGTCATCGGGCACGAGGATCAGCAAGAGCCTATGAGCTGCTCGGCTGGCTTTGAAATGTGCAGGGAGGACAATGTCGAGCTCCTCTGCACGCACGTAAGCGGCCAGCCATGAGGGGCGTGAGTTAAGTGCTGCGGAGAGGTCGTTCAGGTCCGTTTCGTTGCACGGCAGAGTTGGGATGCCTTGCTGCATGCGCCCTGCAACAAAGATATCATCCGTTTCTACGCCCATTTTGCGCAGAGCTGTTTCGGCCTCGCTGTCGCGGGCGAGAAAAGTAGAAAATAGTCTGAGCGCGCGGCGCTGTGACAGACCTTGTCCTCGCCAGACATTGGTCTGAAAGCCTTCGGCATGGGCATCGAGCAGAAAAAGAGGGATGCCGCGTTTGTCAGCTTCTTGCGCGAGAGCTGGATTAATCCAGCCGCCAGCCCAAAGGCAGAGGCGTGGCGCGTGTTGGGCGAAGAACGCAGTGATGCTGTTTCCTTCACGAGGGATCGCGGCTGTGTTGATCGACGCATCAAGGCTATCAGGAATTGAGAGGCTGCCATCTGTGGTTATCAGGCAGGTGATGTCTGGGCGCTCTAAAGCAATGCTGCGGCGCAGCTGCGCAAAGGCTGGCACATGTGCAGGCTCTGTGGCGTGACACCAAAGATCAACCGTGAGTGCCTTAGCAATCTTTTCTTCGCGCGAGGAACCGCCAGAATGACGGGGGCGCGCCATGAGACCTGATAGAAGAGGTTTCATAGTTTATTGGCCTCGCGCTTGTGCGCAGTGGCGCTTGTAGTCTACGACTATGAGACAGCGCTGTGCTATTTTCAGCCCCTTTGCGTGTTGCGTCGCACTAACCTAAGGGATTGCATTTTGGGGTCAAGGCGATGCAAGTGAGCCATAGCAAAAGGATATGGCCCATGAAACCCTTTCTGATCTTGCAACTGCGTCCAGAGGCAGAGGCGGCAGACAATGAGTTTGCTGCGATTTGCGCCAAAGGAGGGCTTGGGCCTGACGAGGTACGACGCGTGCGGTTGGATTGTGAAGATTTGCCTGACACACTGAATTTGAGTGACTATTCAGGTGTGATTGTTGGGGGTGGGCCCGGATGTGTAAGTGACTCACCCGAGGAAAAAACCTCTATTGAAGCCAAGATCGAGCGTGATGTGCTGTCGTTGATGCCAGCGATTACGGAGCGCGACTTTCCGTTTATGGGATGTTGCTATGGAATCGGAGTTCTGGGTCATCATCTGGCGCAGAACGTCAGCAATGAGCGGTATGGCGAGCCTGTGGGCACTGCAGATTGCCGGCTGACTGAAGCAGGGCGCGCTGACCCGCTTTGTCATGGGTTGCCAGAGCGGTTTGAGGCTTTTGTGGGCCACAAGGAAGCGCTGCAAAGCTTGCCGGAGGGATGTGTGCATCTTGTTGAGGCGCCAAGCTGTCCATTCCAGATGATCCGATATGGGCAGAATGTTTATGCGACGTAGTTTCACCCCGAGGCAGATGCGGCCGAGTTTGAAGCGCGGATCAATATCTATAAGCATAAGGGGTATTTTGCACCAGAAGAGGCCGAAAGCCTGATTGCAATGTGCCATGCAGCGAGCGTGACGGTTCCTGAGCGCATCTTGAGAGCATTTGTAGAGCGCTACAGGACGTAATCGCGCTGGACAGAATCGGGCGGCGTGCTAGATTTGATCAAATTCTTGTAGAGTCCAGTTTTAATAGCCCGATGGAGAGCGCGATGAAAGACGACAACTTCCTCAAAGAGAACAATGCACGCCATATGTGGCATCCGATGGGTGCGCCGGGCGACAGCCTTGAGCATCCGCCGACGATTATCAAAAGTGCGCACGGTGTGAAGATCACTGATCTGGACGGAGCGGAAGTTGTGGACGCTGTGGGCGGGCTTTGGTGTGTGAACCTTGGCTACTCCAACGATGTGGTGAAAGACGCGATTGCCAAACAGCTTTACGAGCTGCCTTACTATTCGGCCTTTGCGGGCACATCCAACCCCACAGCAATCGAGGCGTCTTATGCCGTGCGCGAGTTCTTTAAGGCCGACGGGATGGGGCGCGTTTTCTTTACATCGGGCGGCTCTGACTCTGTGGAGACATGCTTGCGACTGGCGCGGCAGTATCACCGCATCAAAGGGGAACCGACGCGCACCAAGTTCCTCAGCCTCAAGAAGGGCTATCACGGTACGCATTTTGGCGGCGCGAGTGTGAACGGGAACAATCGCTTCCGCATTGCTTATGAGCCGCTTCTGCCTGGCTGTTTCCATTTGCCGAGCCCCTATACCTACCGCAATCCGTTTAATGAGACGGACCCGGCTGTTCTGGCGCAACTCATTGCACAGGCGATGGAAGACGAGATCAACTTTCAGGGTGCCAACACGATTGCGGCGTTTATCATGGAGCCCATTCAGGGCGCGGGTGGTGTTATTGTGCCGCATGAAAGCCTGATGCCGCTTTTGCGCGAGATTTGCACACGACATGGTATCCTGATGATCTCTGACGAGGTGATCACGGGCTTCGGGCGAACAGGCCACTGGAGCGGTGCGCGGCACTGGGGTGTGCAGCCCGATATGATGAGCACGGCGAAGGGGATTACTTCAGGATATTTCCCTGTCGGCGCAGCTTTGATGAGCGAGGCTGTGGCGGATGTGTTTGAGAAAGACACCAAGGGCGAGGCCGGAATTTTCCACGGTTATACCTATTCTGCGCATCCTGTTGGCGCGGCGGCTGTGACGGCAACGCTGAGCGAGACATTGCGTTTAGACACGAAGACGAACGCGGCGGCACGCGGCACGCAGCTCTATCAAGGTGCGCTCAAGCTGGCGGAAAAATACGATATCATCG
>NZ_JAQWYD010000117.1:0-24452 GCF_029254145.1 Lentibacter sp. | reverse complement strand
CCTTGATGCCGGCGCCGCCGAGGTCCACTTCCGCATCGCATCCCCCCCGACAGCTTGGCCGTGTTTTTACGGCGTTGACACACCACAACGCGAAAAACTCCTCGCCGCAACAATGTCCGAAGAAGAAATGCGCGAGCATCTCGCTGTGGACAGCCTCAAATTTATCTCTCTGGACGGGCTGTACCGCGCCGTCGGGGAGGCCGAAGGCCGCAACAAGAGCTGTCCACAATATTGCGATGCCTGCTTCTCTGGTGAGTACCCTGTCGTGCCTGCAGACATGGTCTCAAAAGGCTTCGAGATGAAGGCTGCTGAGTAAAAATAGCACTAAAAACGCCACGAAAGCTACTGATATGAATAATAAAATCGCCCTTATAACTGGCGCGTCTCGCGGCCTCGGAGCAGCCCTTGCCGAGGCCCTTTACGAAACTCATCATATCGTCGCTGTCGGGCGTACAACAGGCGCTCTGGAAGAACTCGATGACCGCATCAAAGCCAAGGGCGGGCAAGCAACACTTGCCCCCATGGACATCACCAACACCGAAGCCATGGCGCAACTCTGCCGCTCGATTTATGACCGCTGGGGCAGCGTGGATATCTGGGCACATACTGCAGCCCACGCCGCCCCCCTTTCACCAGCCGATCACATGGACATGAAGGGCTGGGAAAAATCAATCAGCATCAACCTCAAAGCGACTGGGTTGCTGATCGGTTATATTTCCCCCCTGCTCACACCCGACAGCAACGCGCTCTTCTTTGAAGACACGCATGGCGGAGAGAAGTTTTTTGGCGCCTATGGCACAACCAAAACCGCTCAAATCGCGCTCGCCCGCAGCTGGCAGGCCGAGACCGTCAAAACAGGCCCCAAGGTCCACATTCTGAAGCCCAAGCCGCTGGCAACGGCCCTGCGTGCCCGCTTCTTCCCGGGCGAAGACCGCGTCTCCCTTGCGCCGCCTGCCGCCGAGGCCGCACGCCTCCTCGCCGAACTCAACAGCTAACCCCGCAGTTTTCTTTCTAGAAATATCCCTGGGGGAGTTTGAGGGGGACTGGCCCCCCTCAACTGGTCGGATTGCGCGCAGCGCAATTCGAAGCCTTTTAAACTGTCGCATAAACGACTCTATTGCAAACCCCGCGCCAACGCCGCCTTGCTCTGTGCGCGCCCCTCCTTTATTCAAATAAAAAACAGTCAGGCGGCCCTATGCGTATTCTTCTCACCAACGACGACGGCATCAATGCCCCCGGCCTTAAATCGCTCGAAAAAATAGCGTGGGATCTGGCTGGCGCGAAGGGCGAGGTCTGGATTGTCGCCCCTGCATTTGAGCAGTCAGGTGTTGGCCATTGCATCAGTTACACGCATCCGATGATGGTGCAGAAGATGGGCAAGCAGCGCTACGCTGCCGAAGGCTCTCCCGCCGATTGCGTCCTCGCAGGCCTGCATGACATCCTGCCCGAGCGGCCCGATCTTGTGCTGTCTGGCGTCAACCGCGGCAACAACTCTGCCGAAAATGCGCTCTATTCAGGCACCCTTGGCGGTGCAATGGAAGCCGCGCTACAAGGGCTGCCTGCCGTAGCCCTGTCACAATACCTTGGGCCAGAGAACGTTGACATAGACAATCCGTTTGAAGCCGCTGAGGTCCATGGCGCCGCGCTTCTGCGCAAAATGCTCGCAGCCGCGCCCAAAACAGAACAGGACTACCGCCTGTTTTACAACGTCAATTTCCCGCCCGTTCCCGCTGCAGGGGTCAAGGGCAGCCGCGTCGCCGTTCAAGGATTCCGCCAAGGCGTCACGTTCGGTGTAGAACCGCACCTGTCGCCGTCTGGCCGCCGCTTCCTCTGGATCAAAGGCCACGACCAGCGCGTGCCCTCCACGCCTGGCTCGGATGCGGACGTCAATCTAGACGGCTATATCTCCATCACGCCCATGCGTGCCGATCTGACGGCTCATGACATGCTGAGCCAGTTTGAAAGCGTCAACACATGACTGATCCCGCGCTGGACCTTCAAGAACAGAAAATGCAGTTTATCTACGCGCTGCGCTCCAAAGGGGTGATTGATCAGCGCGTGCTTGCCGCGATGGAGCGGATGGATCGCGGCCACTTCGTGCGCGGCACGTTTGAAGAGCGCGCCTACGAGGACACGCCCCTGCCCATCGCTTGTGGCCAGACCATTTCCCAGCCGTCGGTTGTGGGCCTGATGACTCAGGCGCTTGAGGTCGGCCCGCGCGACAAGGTGCTCGAGGTCGGCACTGGCTCAGGCTATCAAGCCGCAATCCTCAGCCTCTTGGCCCGCCGCGTCTATACGATCGAGCGCCACAGACGCCTCGTGCGCGAAACCCAAGCGCTGTTCCAGCGCCTTGATCTGACCAATGTAACAGCCATGGCGGGCGACGGTAGCTTCGGACTGCCCGATCAAGCCCCCTTTGATCGCATCATCGTGACGGCCGCTGCAGAAGACCCTCCCGGCCCACTCTTGGCTCAGCTCAAAATTGGCGGTATCATGATCGTACCCGTCGGGCAGTCTGATGCGGTGCAAAGCCTGATCAAAGTCACACGGAATGACGACGGGTTTGACTATGAAGAACTGCGCCCAGTGCGCTTTGTGCCCCTGCTGGAGGGGCTCGGAAAAGAAGCCTGAGGTCGTCGCCCCAAGGGGCAGGCCGTGCAAGTAACAAAAGCTCTGGACAAAAAGAGCAGGTGTGAGGATATCGAGATGACCAAAGGGTTCGCAATCAAATTTCTAGCCGCAAGCACAGCGCTTGCCTTGCTCGCAGGCTGCGATCGCCCACTGGACTTCGATCTGCGCGGCAAGCTTGGTTCCAGCGCGGATACCTCAGACGCCGCGCGCAGCGCCACGGCCGAGCGCCCTCGCCCCGATGACCGCGGGATCATCTCCTACCCCAATTACCAAGTGGCTGTGGCCCAACGTGGCGACACGCTCGCCACCCTCGCCAACCGCATCGGCGCGGATCCTGTCGCGCTCGCCCGCTACAACGGCATCCAGACAGGCGATCCCCTGCGTCCCGGCGAAATCATCGCCCTGCCAAGCCGCGTCGCTGAGCCATCGCCGGCCACAGGCGCTCTTACCACGGGGCCCATCCAAGCCCCGACAGTCGATATCACAGAGCTGGCAGAAGGCGCGATTGAGCGCGCCGAGCCCGCAAACGTGAGCGCTGCCCCACAGCCCGTCGCCACGGCCCAGCAAGGGATCGAGCCGATCCGACACAAGGTCGTGCGCGGCGAAACCGCCTATACGGTGGCGCGCCTTTACAACACATCTGTGCGTTCACTCGCAGACTGGAACGGCCTCGACAGCTCCTTCTCCATCCGCGAGGGACAATTCCTCCTGATCCCGACACCGCTCGCAGAAAAACCCTTACTGGCCAAGCCCGCCGAACCAAAACTGGCCGAGGTTCCCAAGCCCGGCGTTGGCTCGCCGACCCCTGTACCCCCAAGCGCAGTCACGCCCTTGCCCAAAGACGAATCCACTGTCGCCGCAGCACCCGCGTCTGCGCCCACGCCCGACCTTGGCAAAACGCAGACCGCCGCCGCCAGCAATGGCAAGTTCGCCTACCCTGTGCGCGGTAAAATCATCCGTGAATACGCCAAAGGCAAAAATGACGGCATCGACATCGCAGCGCCCTCAGGCACACCCATCGGAGCCGCTGGCGCAGGCACCATCGCCGCAATCACTTCGGACGCAGACCAGGTGCCGATTATCGTGGTCAAGCACCCTGACAACCTGCTCACAGTCTATGCAAATGTCGGCAATATCACTGTGAAAAAAGGCGATAGCGTGAGCCGTGGCCAGAAGCTTGCCACCGTGCGTTCAGGCGAGTCGTCCTATCTGCACTTTGAGGTGCGCAAAGGCTTTGAAAGCGTCGATCCCCTGCCTTATTTGCAGTGATGTCAAATTTTGCTTCGCAAAATCTGACCCGTTGAGGGGGACGGGTCCCCCTTAAACTCCCCCAAGCAGCTTGCAAAGACAGCGCGTAAACCGATAGCGAGCACTTGCTGCGCCGACTCGCTAGGATATTTATGGAAAGAAAAAGGCGCAGGTTTACGCCAGAGCCACGCCCTTACGCCCTGCCAGATCTGTCACGTATTGCCATGCCACACGGCCTGAGCGCGCGCCGCGCGTGGCTTGCCACTCAATCGCTTCGGCGCGCAATTCGGCCTCGTCATAGGCAATCCCGAAGTGGGCACAATAGCCGTGAATCATCGCAAGATATTCGTCTTGCGTACAGGGATGGAACCCAAGCCACAGACCAAACCGATCGCTCAGTGAGACTTTCTCTTCCACTGCCTCGCCGGGATTGATCGCGCTGGACCGTTCGTTTTCAATCATATCACGCGGCATCAGATGGCGACGGTTTGATGTCGCATAGAAAATCACATTCTCGGGGCGCCCCTCGATCCCACCATCCAGAACAGCCTTGAGTGACTTGTAATGTTCATCATCATGGCTAAACGAAAGATCGTCGCAAAAGAGCACAAACCGTGCCTCGCTGTTGCGCAGTTGCCCCAAAAGCCGCGTCACGCTGGGCAGGTCTTCGCGCTGCAACTCGACAATCTTGAGCGGCAAACCTTCTGTCAAGATCTGCGCATGGATGGCCTTGACCAAAGAGCTTTTGCCCATCCCACGTGCGCCCCAAAGAAGAGCGTTGTTGGCGGGCAAGCCTTTGGCAAACTGACGCGTGTTCACAAGCAAGGTATTACGCGAGCGCTCAACTCCGATCAGCAGCGAGAGATCAACACGGCTCACCTTGGCCACAGGTACGAGCCGGTCAGGCTCCACATGCCAAACGAAGGCGTCCGCCGCGTCAAAATCGGGCGCGGCTTCTGGCGACGGGCTCATCCGCTCAAGCGCGGCCGCTATGCGGGCAAGCTCGTCGCTCATCAGCTTTTGTCTGCCTTGTCGTCCGCCTCTTCTTCTGCGGCCAAGTCTTCGTCAAACTCGCGCATCAGCGGGTCGTCAAACTCTTCCTCGTCGTCAAAATAGCCCTCTTCGCGCAGCTTGTCGTCGCGCTTTTTCTCAACACGGCCCACAAGCAGGATCGAGATTTCGTAAAGGCCATAGACCACGGTAAACAGAATAAGCTGGGTGACAACATCGGGCGGCGTCACCAGAGCGGCCAGTAGCAGAATACCCACCATCGCATATTTGCGCACAGCCCCAAGGCCCTCAGCACTCACAAGCCCCGCCTTGCCCATCAGAGTCAAAAGCACAGGCAGTTGGAAGCACATACCAAAGGCTATGATGAATTTCAGAGTAATATCAAGGCTCTCGTTGACCTTACCAAAGAAGGTAATTTTCACACCTTCACTTGTTTCAGGTACAACAGCCGTCGCTTCGGGCAAGTTTTCAACAGTGCGGGACAGCAAGTTGGCAAAGATCGAGCTCACATCGGCAAACCCAAGAAAGAACTGCATCGCCAGCGGCGTCACAACAAACTGTGCGAAGGATGCACCAAGCATAAACATCAAAGGCGACGCGATGATGAACGGAAGGAAGGCGCCCTGCTCGTTCTTGTAAAGGCCAGGCGCCACAAAGCGCCACATCTGAAACGCGATCACAGGAAAGGCGAGCGCAAAGCCGAACACCATAGAAATACGAAACAGCGTGAAAAGGTATTCCTGCGGCGAGGTATACTGCAGTGTTGGCGAAGGGTCGCCCAGATTGCGCAGCGTCTCTTCAATCGGAGTGAGCAAGAATTGCAGGATCGGCTCAGCCACCATAAAGGCCAGAACAATCCCGACAATAAACGCCAGAACGGAGCGGATGAGCCGCGTTCGCAGCTCGGCCAGATGCTCGATCAGCGGCGCGCTGGAGGCGTCCATTTCATCGGGCGTATCGGACTGGCTCATGCTTTATCTCCAGCAGGCTTCGCTTTGGCTTTGGCCTTTGCAGCGGGCTTCTTCGCG
Organism: Lentibacter sp.; assembly: GCF_029254145.1. Lineage (GTDB taxonomy): Bacteria > Pseudomonadota > Alphaproteobacteria > Rhodobacterales > Rhodobacteraceae > Lentibacter. The sequence continues at coordinate 18,534 of NZ_JAQWYD010000117.1, read as the reverse complement.
GCCGTCTTCGCAGCAGACTTGGCTGCGGGTTTCGCTGCCGTCTTGGGGGCCGCTTTCGAGGCGGGTGTTTTGTCAGCAGCTGTTTTTGCAGCCGGCTTTTTAGCAGCAGCCGTCTTGGCTGCGGGCTTCTTTGCTGTCGTTGTCTTTTTGGGGGCCGCTTTCTGAGCAGGAGCCGCTTTGGCACTCTCAGCGGCTTGGCGCGCAGCATGAGCCTCGCGCACTTGCTTGGCCGTCTCGGCGGCCGAGGCGTTGGCCTCTTCGACCATGCGGTCCCGCTCGGCTTGGCGCTTGGCCGCAAGCTTGCCGGTCTCGCTCTCAGGGTCCCACTTGGCGGCGTCTTTCACCGCATCCTTGATCCCGTCGAGGCCCATCTTCTTGGGATCAGCAATATCGCGCAGGCTCTTGGCCGTGTCGCGCATACCGCTTTCGTCGGCAGCATTGTTCATCGCGGTGGAAAACTCACGCGCCATGCCCTTCATCTTACCGACGAACTCTCCCGCTTTGCGAAAGAGAACAGGCAAGTCTTTGGGTCCAACGACGATCAGTGCGACGATGCCAACGACCAGAAGCTCGGTCCAGCCAAGATCAAACATAAAGCGTTACGCCTTGTCTTTTTCTTCAGCAGGCGTGACGTCCTTGGCCTCTTCGGCCATTTGGTCTTCGAGCTCTTCTGTGCCGTCTTTGACACCTTTTTTAAAGGCTGTAATGCCCTTGCCCACTTCGCCCATGAGCGAAGAAATCTTACCGCGCCCGAACAGCACGAGTACCACAACGGCGATGAGAAGTAGGCCCGGCAGGCCGATATTGTTTAGCATGTCTTTCTCCCTTGGTCGGCGCGCGCTTTGGCGCTTCACCGTAACTTTGCTCACCTTATCTAAGCCCTGCGTGGCAAAGTGAAAAGACGCAATAGAGCTTCAAGGGCTGAAAAATGCGATCGTTAGCGCTGACACGCACCTCCATCGCGCTTGCGAGGGCCTAAAAAAGGGTCTAGCCATTGCCCCATGACACAAACAGCTTCACCCGTTAACGAACCAGAGAACCACGCCCGCGCGAAGCGCAACGTGTGGATTCTGGTCTTTGCCCAAGCGCTGCTTGGATCGCAAATGCCGATGATCTTCACAATTGGCGGCCTCGCGGGGCAGATGCTGACAACGAATCTCTGCTTTGCCACCCTGCCAATCTCCATGATCGTCCTTGGCTCGATGATTGCAGCCACGCCCCTGAGCTGGTTTATGCAATCCTACGGACGGCGCGCGGGCTTTCTGCTTGGCGCGGCAGCCGGTGCAACGGGCGCGGCAATCTGTGCCTACGGCCTCTATAACGCCTCTTTTGGCATTTATCTTTTCGGTAGCCTGATCACAGGCATCTACATGTCTGCTCAAGGGTTTTACCGCTTCGCCGCCGCCGATACCGCATCAGACGCGTTTCGCCCCAAAGCAATCTCCTATGTCATGGCGGGCGGCCTGCTCGCGGCGATCATCGGCCCGCAGCTTGGCAATTATTCTTCGATGGCCTTTGGCGCGATCCCCTTCATGGGAACCTACCTGACCGTGATGGCCCTCAATATCGTCGGCTCGATTCTGTTCTTGTTCCTTGATATTCCAAAGCCCCCCGTCCCGGCCCATGACGCGCCGCGCGGACGCTCTCGGCTGGACTTGCTCAAAACACCTGTGGTCGCGGTCGCGATCATCTCGGCCATGGTCTCCTACGCGTTGATGAACCTTGTCATGACCTCAACACCTCTGGCCGTCGTCGGCTGTGGCGTGGGCGGCGAAACAGAAATCCCCGCCTGGATTGAAGGCGTTGTGCCCGCAGGGAGCATGCGTGATCAGTTCCAGTTTATCGCAGGCTATGTTGTCACGGCCCACGTTCTGGCAATGTATGTGCCCAGCTTCTTCACGGGCCACCTGATCGCGCGGCACGGCGCGGAAAAGATCGTGGCGCTTGGCCTGCTGATTCTCGCAGGTGCTGGCGCTGTGGCGCTTATGGGTGTTGATCTGGAACATTTCTTTGTGGCGCTCATTCTCTTGGGCGTCGGCTGGAACTTCGGCTTTATCGGCGCGACAACGATGCTGGCAGGCAGCCACGCTCCTCACGAAAGAGGGCGCGTCCAAGGCATGAACGACCTGATCGTCTTTGGCGGCGTGTTTATGGCCTCGCTGGCCTCGAGTGGGCTGATGAACTGCTCTGGCACATCGGCACAAGCGGGTTGGGTCTCGGTCAATCTGGCGATGGCACCGTTTTTGATGCTGGCAGGCGGCGCGCTGATCTGGCTCGTGTTGCGCCCCAAGGATTAAGCTTCGAATTTTCGCTGCGCGAAAATCCGACCCGCTGGGGGCTTTGCCCCCAGACCCCCAGGATATTTTGAGAAAGAAAAAGGCCTACCAGCGGTTTGTGAGCGCAAGCCTTGCGAGCCGTATCTGAGCGCGGAATGGTGCCAGCTCCAGCGTCCCGTTGAGCACGCGCGCGGGCTCTTTGATGGCCAGTTTGAGCAGCGGCTCAGACTGCCAACCTGCCAAAAGGGCGCGGCGCGCCTGTTTGGGCAGTGGCGCCTTGCGCGCTGTTCTGAGTTTTGCGAGCCCCTCTTTTGCCAGAGCCCTGATCGCGGCCTCCGATGTGTCTGGCAACGGGTGACGGTTTTGTCCGACCAGGGCTGGAACCGCTGTCAGCCACCCCGCAAGCGCCACAGCTTTGAGGCCCTCGTCAAGCTTTGGCGTGGTTTCTGTCCCCGCCAGCCCAAGGGCTGCGCGCATCAAAGCGCCTGTGGTGTTACCCAGATGGGTCCAAAGGGCTGCCTCATCTGCGAAAGCATCCGGGTAAATATCCCACCGCCGCGCCTCGACAAAGCTTTGCAGCGCAAGCGCCTGCGCGGGCGTCAGGCATTCTGAGAGTGGCGTAACAACCTCGTGGCGGCGCACAGCCCCGCCTGCGGCAATCTCGCCCAATGCATCATGCCACCATTGCAGGCGCATCTCCGCAATCATCGCCTCAGCCGTCACCCAAGGCGCGCGTGCCACCTCGACATTGAAGGCATAGAGCACCAAGAGCTTTTCGCGCAGACCCAGCGGAGCTGCCATCGCCGCGCGAAAGCGTGCAGGATCACCCTTGTAAACAATCTCAGCACAGGCAGCAATATGATCTGTTTCTTGCGCGCTCATGTGCTCTGCAACAGCTTCCAGTTTATCGCATCCAGAAGCGCATCAAAGCTCGCATCCACAATATTGGCCGAAACGCCCACAGTGCTCCAGCGCCGCCCCTCTGCGTCTTCACTGTCGATAATCACGCGCGTCACGGCCTCCGTACCGCCTTGGGTGATGCGCACCTTAAAGTCGACAAGCCGCATATCAGCAATCACTTCACCATAACGGCCCAAATCCTTAGCCAGCGCCTTGGCGAGCGCATTCACAGGGCCGCGGTCAGAGCCTGTTTCATCCATGCTTTCGCTCACTGAAAGGCGCTTTTCGCCATCAACCTTGAGCACGACAACCGCCTCGGAGAGCGAGACTGTCTTGTTGTACTTGTTCTTGCGCCGCTCGATGCTCACGCGGTAGCGCTTCACCTCGAAAAACTCTGGCATTTGCCCAAGCGCGCGCCGCGCCAAAAGCTCGAAACTCGCCTGAGCGCTGTCATAGGTATAGCCGTCGGCCTCGCGCGCCTTGATCTGATCAAGGATCAGCCCCAGCGCTGGATCGTCTTTTTTGACTTTAATACCAGCGTCTTGAAGCCGTTTCCTCAAGTTGCTTTGCCCCGCCTGATTGGACATCGGGATGATACGCGCATTGCCCACGCTCTCGGGCGCTATGTGCTCATAGGTGCTCGGGTCTTTCAGGATGGCACTGGCATGCAACCCCGCCTTATGGGCAAAAGCGCTCGCGCCAACATAGGCCGCTTGGCGCATCGGGACACGGTTCAGAATATCGTCAAGCTTGCGGCTCACTGTGGTCAGCCCCGCCAGCGTCTCACGGCTCACACCCGTCTCAAACAGGCTCGCGTAAGGCTCCTTGAGCAAGAGCGTCGGAATGAGCGTGGTGAGGTTTGCATTGCCGCAGCGCTCGCCGAGGCCGTTGAGTGTCCCCTGCACCTGCCGCGCACCCGCGTCGATCGCGGCCAAAGAACAGGCCACCGCATTTTCTGTATCGTTGTGGGTGTGAATACCGATCTTGTCGCCCGCGATCCCCGCATCAATCACCGCCTTGGTGATCTGATAGACCTCATGGGGCAGCGTGCCGCCGTTGGTGTCACATAAGACAACCCAGCGCGCGCCTGCGTCATGCGCGGCCTTCAGGCAGGTGAGCGCATAGGCAGGATTGGCCTTGTAGCCGTCAAAGAAATGCTCCGCATCAAACAACGCCTCACGGCCTTGGGCCACGACATAGGCAATAGAGGCACGGATGTTCTCGACATTCTCCTCAAGGCTGATGCCCAGCGCCATCTCTACATGAAAGTCATGAGTCTTGCCCACAAGACAAACATGCTTTGTGCCCGCGTTCATGACCTGAGCAAGCACATCGTCGTTCTCGGCAGAGCGCCCTGCCCGCTTGGTCATGCCAAAGGCCGTAAAGCGCGCCCGCGTCTTGGGCGCTTCGTTGAAAAAGTCACTGTCCGTCGGGTTCGCCCCGGGCCAGCCGCCTTCAATATAATCCACCCCCAGCTCATCCAGCATCGCCGCGATGCGGTGCTTCTCAGGCGTGGAAAATTGAACGCCTTGGGTCTGCTGCCCGTCGCGCAAGGTTGTGTCGTAGATATAGAGACGTTCAGTCATTGGCCAAGCCTCGCAAGAGCATGCGCCATGCCCGACCTAGGGAGGGCCTTCGCAACGGGTTGCAAGGGTGCTTCTGCCGACCCACAGCCCAGCGCGCGCAACAGCGGTTTGGAGAATGCCCTCCCTGGGGGGAGGTCGGGCATGGCGCATGCGCGCCGTTGGTTATCTGCGATCAGCATCAAGCTAGTCCCACCATCTTGCTTGCATCAAAATTCGGACCTTGAGACATCTCTACCCCCTCTTTCGACATTTTGACCACAACCCCAGCTTCGACAAGCTGCTCTTTCAAAGCATCAAGTTTTGAAAAATCCTTGCTATCCATGGCCTCATCTCTGGCTTTCAAGAAAGCATCTATATGCCAAGAGAAGTCGAAAGACTGGTCAAACCATTTACCGCCCTCCGGCGTGAGCAAGCCCATCAGTTGCGCCGATGCAAGAAACTCAGCCTCCCATTCAAGCTCTGATTTGTCGAAGTTTTCACCATGTGTTCTAGCGTTAATCCAAGACAGAAACAAAACTCTCATCTGGGACACTGCTTGAGGCGTATTCAGGTCTTGGCCAAGTATAGCGACCAACTCATCATTCGGCTTTGATGGCTCGACACCCGTGAGGTTTTCACGCCATTGATAAAGCGTCTTCTCCGCCTCTGCCCGCTTCTTCTCGGTCCAGTCCATCGGCTTGCGATAATGCGTCGAGAGCATCACAAACCGTATCACTTCCCCCGGAACGCCCTGCTCCAGTAAGTCGCGCACTGTGAAGAAGTTGCCCAAAGACTTGGACATCTTCTTGCCCTCGACCTGCAACATCTCGTTGTGCATCCAGAACCGCGCCATTTCCTCTGTGCCATTGGCACAGCAGCTCTGGGCGATCTCGTCTTCGTGGTGCGGAAACTGCAAGTCCAGCCCGCCACCGTGAATATCAAACACATCGCCCAAAAGCGCCTTCGCCATGGCCGAGCATTCAATATGCCAGCCAGGACGGCCACGCCCCCAAGGGCTGTCCCACCCGGGCTGATCCTCGCTGGAGGGCTTCCACAAAACGAAATCCATCGGGTCTTCCTTGTAAGGCGCCACTTCCACACGCGCCCCCGCGATCATATCGTCCATATCGCGCCCCGACAGCGCGCCATAGTTCTCATAAGAGCGCACCCGAAAGAGCGCATGGCCCTCGGCCGGATAGGCATGGTCTTTCGCAATCAGCGCCTCGATCATGGCGATCATCTCGCCAATATACCCTGTCGCCCTTGGCATATGCGTCGGCTCGAGCGCGCCCACCTCAGCCATATCCTCCAGATACCACTGAGTTGTCTCCGCCGTGATTTCGCCAATGCTGCGCCCGCTCTCGGCGGCGCGTGCGTTGATCTTGTCATCCACATCGGTGAAGTTGCGCACATAGGTCACATGCTTTTTGCCGCAAACATGGCGCAGAAGCCGAAACAGCACATCAAACACAATCACAGGCCGCGCATTGCCGATATGCGCACGGTCATAGACTGTTGGCCCACAGACATACATCCGCACATTGTCAGCGTCGATCGGCTCAAAGACCTCTTTCTTGCGGGTCTTGGTGTTGTATAGCTTTATCTCGGTCATGGTCGGCCCTCATGCGCGCAAATGCGCTCTTCTGGCGGGCTTAACAACTTACACAATGAGATGGAATAAGAAGAACGGCCCGCCTGATGTCTCAGCAGGTAATAATGCAGCAGACAATGCAAATCATCGTTCTCATGCGCCAAGCGATAGCCCATTCGCGCGCGCCTGCCAAGAAAAACCGCGCCACGAGTTGACATTGCGCCTTGAAGCAAGGCCCATGGGCCCACTTGAGACTCACCCAAACTGCTGCGAGGCCCCCATGCGCTTGTCCAACACCATCACAACCATCACAGGCGGCGGCTCAGACGGCTGGGATCTCTTCATCAAAGCCCGCAAGATGATCTCTGAGGGCCATGATATCACCGAGCTCACCATCGGCGAACACGACATCAAGACAGACACACGCATCCTTGAGGCCATGCACGCCGCCGCATTGGGCGGCGCCACAGGCTATGCCATGGTTCCTGGTATTGATGATCTGCGCAACGCCGTGGCCACGCGGCTCACTGCGCGCACAGGCGTTCCCACCACACTCGACAATGTGCTCATCACAGCAGGCGGGCAAGCCGCGCTCTTCGCCGCCTTGCGTGCGGCCCTCGATGAGGGCGACACAGCGCTCTACATCAACCCATACTACGCCACCTACCCCGGCACGATCCGCTCCGTCGGCGGTGTGCCAAAGGCGGTCACAGCCGAAGCAGACAACGGGTTCCTGCCTACATTTGAAGCACTCGATGCTGCCGCCGCAGGCGCCAAAGCCCTACTCATCAACTCGCCCAACAACCCCACAGGCGCGGTCTATGGCCGCGACACGCTAAAAGCCATCGCTGCTGTCGCCAAAAAGCACGACCTTATCGTGATATCTGACGAAGTCTATGACACGCAGGTCTGGGAGGGCGAGCATATCTCGATCCGCTCCCTTGAGGGCATGTCCGAGCGCACCTTTGTGGTCGGCTCCATGTCCAAGAGCCACGCTATGACAGGCTCCCGCGTCGGCTGGCTCGTCGGGCCAGACGAGGCCATGGGCCATTTGCTGAACCTTCTGACCAATACAAACTACGGTGTCGCAGGCTTCACACAGCGTGCCGCTCTCTTCGCGCTCGGCCTTGGCGAAGCCTTTGAAAGCGAGATCGGCGCGCCGTTCCAACGCCGCCGTGCCCTTGCGCAAAAGGCGCTCGAGGGCCAGAATGCGATCCGCCTCTCCCAACCCTCAGGCGCGATGTATCTCATACTCGATATCCGCGCGACGGGCCTTTCAGGCGATGACTTCGCAGACAAGCTTTTGATGGAGCGTCATATCGCAGTGATGCCAGGTGAAAGCTTTGGAGATGCCGCCGCAGGCCATGTGCGTATCGCAATGACAATCCCCGATACCCCCTTTGAAGAAGCGATCAAAGAGATCGCTGCGTTTGCGGCGAACCTCGCTTAAGACCCACGTTCCAAAAACGACAGAATGTCGCACTCAAGACAGAATCGCACCTTCAAAATCCGCTTAATCAAAGCATAGTCTTTGAAAGGCGCGTCATGCAGGCTCCGTTTTGCACAATCACTCTTGTCATCCGCACCATTGGTGCAGAGCGTGGTCGCGCGGCCCGTGGCGGTCCGTTCCGCGTTTGATTTCATCATCAAACACGGAACACCGCCCAAAAGGACCAGAGTCATGACCGACCAAACACCCATCAAAACATCCACACGTTCTGGAGGCCGCAATGCCCGTCGCGCGGCCCGCGCAGCGCCCCTCGATGCCGCCACCCGCCCGATCCGCGCAGGCATGGAAGGCGGGCGCTACAAGCCCCTGACAGATGCCGATGTGCTCAAAATTCACGAGGCCGCTCTTGAAGCGCTCGAAACCATCGGCCTCTGCGATGCGCCGCCCTCTGGCGTCGAAATTCTTACAGGCGCAGGCGCAATCCTCGGCGACGACGGGCGCATCCGCTTCCCCCGCGCGCTGGTGGAAGACATGCTCGCCAAAGCCGCCACCTCCATCACACTCTTTGGCCGCGAGCCAACCCATGACCTGCTGCTTGAGGGCGCGCGCGTCCACTACGGCACTGCAGGCGCTGCGGTGAATATGGTCGAACCTGACGGGCGCACGTACCGCCACAGCACCGTGCAAGATCTGCATGACGCGGCCCGTATCGCCCATGAACTCGACAATGTGCACTTCATCCAACGTCCTATGGTGTGCCGCGACATCACCGACAACCGTGAGATGGATCTGAACACCATCTACGCTTGCTGTGCTGGCTCGACCAAACACATCGGAACCTCCTTCACAGAGCCATCCTTTGTCCCCGATGCCCTAGAAATGCTGCACATGATAGCAGGTGGCGAAAGCAACTGGCGCGCGCGCCCCTTCCTGAGCAACTCGAACTGCTTCGTTGTCCCGCCAATGAAATTCGCAACCGAAGCCTGTGAGGTCATGGAAGCCTGCATCCGCGGCGGCATGCCCGTGCTTCTTCTGTCTGCGGGTATGGCGGGCGCGACAGCGCCAAGCACCATTGCTGGCGCAATCGTGCAAGCCACAGCCGAGTGCCTCGCTGGCATCGTCTACGTCAACGCCATCGCCCCGGGCCATCCGGCCATTTTTGGCACATGGCCCTTCGGTCTTGATCTGCGCACAGGCGCAATGACCGTCGGATCAGGCGAACAGGCGCTTCTGTCTGCTGGCTGCGCCCAGATGCACAAGTTCTACGGCCTCCCCGGCGGGTCCGCAGGCGGCGCCTCAGATAGTAAACTCCCTGATATGCAAGCTGGCTGGGAGCAAATGTGCTCCAACGTCATGATCGGTCTGGCGGGCTGCAACATGGTCTATGAGGCCGCAGGCATGCACGCCTCCCTCCTAGGCTTTTGCCACGAAAGCCTGATCCTCGCGGATGATCTTATCGGTCAAGCCCAGCGCTGCGTGCGCGGTATCGAGGTCGATGAGGCCACCCTCGCCCTCGATCAAATGCGCGAAGTCTGTCTCGGTGGCCCGGGCCACTACCTCGGCACAGACGGAACGCTCTCGCGGATGCAAACCGACCATGTATACCCCACTTTGGGTGACAGAACCTCACCCAAGGAATGGGTCGAAAAGGACAAGCCAGATCTGGTTGAAAAAGCCACCGCGCGCAAACACGACATCCTTTCGCGTCGCGCGCCCTCGGCCTTTGACCCAGCCACAGACGCCGCCATCCGCGCCCGATTCAACATTCACTTAACCGTCTAACCCTTTTTCTTTCCAAAAATATCCCAGGGGGTGCGGGGGACTGGTCCCCCGCCTTTCCTATGCTGCGCGGCACTGCCCCCCGCCGCTTCTGCGGTGCGGTGGCCCGCGGCGCAAACCTACTCGCCCAGCATCCACGCGCCCTCAGGCCAAAACGCGTGATAGGCGAAAGCAAACATCACATCATGCACAATATCCACACCAGAGGAGTCGCGCACCCGTACCTGCCCCACATCCCGTCCCGCCGCCAGTGTGGTGCTGTCCAGAGCCGAGGCCTTGCCCGCCATCCACGAAATCACAACCCCAGCCTCGCGTAGCTCTCCAGCCTCCTCCAGCCGCGACATCGGCCAGGCCCGCTCTCCCACGCGCACGACCCGCATCAAAGGATGAATATCATGAGGCGGGTTCTCCCCCGAATAGAGAAAGGGCCGCGCCGCGCTGTCATAGCCCACATAGGGGTTCTTGCCGTAGTGTCGACGAAAAGTCGGCGTTTTCATGACAAGGCCCTCAGGATTGCGCGCCGCAAAACTCTCCCAGCTTTCCATCCAGCTCGGCAGGGTCTCAAGCTCAACCCCCGTCATCTCACCAACAATGCCAACCCCTGTCGCCTGCTGCCACCAGCTTTCGCTCTCACGATCATACATCACCATATCAGAAGCACGCAGCTTCCCCGTGACCCCAAGCGTGAGCACTTGCCCCCCCACGCGGCGATCAAAGCTCACAGCCGAGTTACAGAGCGGGCAAAACGTCACAGCCACAGGCACGCCGCCCACCTCGTCATTCACAATTTCGTGCCACATCAGATAGCGCAGCGGATAGGCGCGCGCCTCGCCCAAGATCTCCAGCGCGATCACAGCCTCGCGTGCGCCAAGCCCGCTCTTCGCCCCGACAGGTTCAAACGCGGGGTCAATGAGCGCAGGAATGCCGTCCCTGCCGGGTCCGCCAGACATAATCTCAACCCAGTTTTCAATGCTCGTCACTGAAAAGTCGGTATTGGGCCACTCGTGCTTCCAAAAGCTCGGGTCCGCCAAAGCAGCCACGCCCCAAAGCGAAAACAAAATACTGTAAAGAGATTTCATAGCTGCCTCCCGCATTTGCAAGAAGCTTGCGCGATGGGGCGGCTCTTGCCTAGCCGCCCCACGCAAAGGTGATCACCGCGTCATATCACTCGGTGACAGTCACGCTCTTCATATAATCAGGCGCACCCAGCACAGCGCCATTGCGCCCTTTGCCAAGCTTGATCTGATCCAGAACATCAAGCCCTTCCGTCACACGGCCCACAACAGTGTATTGCCCGTTGAGCGAAGGATACTCGGTAAACATGATGAAAAACTGGCTGTTGGCCGAGTTCGGATTGGCCGAACGGGCCATTCCGACAATACCACGCTCATAAGGAATATCGGAAAACTCCGCAGGCAGGTCAGGTCGGTCCGAGCCGCCCGTCCCCGCCATGGCCATATTGCCACCTTCCATCTTGCCCATCACGACATCGCCCGTCTGCGCCATGAAGCCCTCAATGACGCGGTGAAAAGCCACCCCGTCATATTGGCCCTCTGCGGCCAGCGCTGCAATCTGCTCGACATGCTTGGGAGCGACATCCTCAAGCAAATCGATCAGAATAACGCCGTTGGCCTCGCCTGCGACCTCGACTTTGAGACCCGTGGCAAAGGCAGGGCTGGCGGCCAAAAACGCGGCCGCCACACTCAGATACCCAAACTTACGCATCGGCAGCCACTTTCACCGAGATCATACGATCTGGGTTCATTGGTGGCTCGCCACGGGCGATCTTGTCGACATGCTCCATGCCGCTCGTGACTTGGCCATAGACAGTGTATTGACCGTTGAGGAAGTCATTGTCTTTGAAGTTGATGAAAAACTGGCTGTTGGCGGAGTTCGGGTTGGCCGAGCGCGCCGCGCCAATGCTGCCGCGTGCGTGCGGGATGCGGCCAAATTCGGCTGGCAGGTCAGGCAAATCAGAGCCGCCCGTGCCAGCGCGGCCAGGGTTGTAATCAACTTCCATATTGGCGTGCTGCACATCACCTGTCTGGGCCATAAAGCCGTCAATCACACGGTGAAATGCAACATTGTCGTATTTTCCAGCGCGCACGAGCTCTTTCATACGCGCGGTATGCGCAGGAGCGATGTCTGGCATCAGTTCGATGACAACAGTGCCATCCTTGAGTTCGATCAAGATTGTGTTTTCGGGGTCTTTATAGTCGGCCATCGGGCGCTCCTGTCAAAATGATTGGCAGATACCTAAGCTTCAAAGCGCCGCTCGGCAAGCCCGCCCGCACCCAAAGGCGATGCCACGCTTGACGATCGCGCCCAATCGCGCGAAACCCCACTCCAAACACGTATAAGACAAAGCAAGGAGCACGGCATGGGCTGGATGACACTGGATGACTTGGACCTAAAGGGCAAACGCGTGCTCACCCGTGTCGACATCAATGTCCCCGTCCAGAACGGCATCGTCTCAGACGCAACCCGTATCGAGCGCATTGTGCCCACAGTCGAGGCGATCCTTGCCAAAGGCGGAACGCCCTTGCTCGTGGCGCATTTTGGCCGCCCCAAAGGCAAATCCGTGCTCGATCTCAGCCTGCGTATTGTGCTGCCCGCACTCGAAAAAGCGCTTGGGCACACGGTGTCTTTCGTCGAGACGCTGGAGGCTGCCGAAAATCTTCCAGAAGAAGCCCGCGCCGCAGAAGTGATCCTGATCGAAAACATCCGCTTCCATGCAGGCGAAGAAGCCAATGACCCCGCCTTTGCGGCGCGCCTCGCGGGACTGGCAGATGTCTATTGCAATGATGCTTTCTCCGCCGCCCACCGCGCCCATGCCTCCACAGAGGGTGTCGCACGCCTGCTGCCATCTTGCGCAGGTCGTCTTATGCAGGCCGAGCTCACAGCGCTCGAAAGCGCACTCGCAAAGCCTAAGCGCCCCGTCGGGGCCGTCGTGGGCGGAGCCAAAGTCAGCACCAAGCTCGACCTTCTGTCCAACCTCGTGGAAAAACTTGATGTGCTGATCATTGGCGGCGGCATGGCAAATACCTTCCTCATGGCGGAAGGCGCCGACCTTGGCGCCTCACTGGTGGAGGCCGACATGCTGCCCACCGCCCGCGAAATCATGGCAAAAGCCAAAACCACTGGTTGCCAAATCATTCTGCCACAAGACGGCGCCGTCGCGCGGGCTTTCAAAGCGGGTGCGCCCTTTGACACGCTCCCCCTTGGTTCGGACACAAAGCTTGAGAGCGACCAGATGGTGCTTGATGCAGGTGCAGCCTCTACAGCGGCCATCCTCACTGCGTTTGAAAGCCTCAAAACCCTGATCTGGAACGGACCTCTGGGCGCATTCGAAATTGCACCTTTTGATACAGCCACCGTAGCCGCCGCCCAAAAAGCTGCCGCACTGACCCGCGCAGACGCGCTCGTCACAGTGGCTGGTGGCGGCGATACCGTCGCCGCTCTCAATGCCGCAGGCGTGGCTGATGATTTCAGCTATATCTCCACAGCAGGCGGGGCTTTTCTGGAATGGATGGAAGGCAAAACCCTCCCCGGCGTCGCCGCTCTCGGCGGTTAACCAGACCGCCCCCTTTTTCTTGCCAGAAATATCCCAAGGCGAGGGGGACACGTCCCCGACTTCGATCGTCGCGTCACAACGTGAAACTGCGAAACACAATCACCCGCTCACGCCCTCACGGCCGCTGATCACCATCATAGTCGCCGTGAGCCGCGCCACTTCCACAGCACCGCCCTCCTCAAGCCCATAGGCCACAGCCTCTGTAAAGCACACAGAACGCCCGGCCTTCACAACACGCCCGTGAAAGCGAAAGCGTTCTGCCTTGGCCACCCGCATGAGAGAGGTCTTCAGTTCGATCGTGAGCACCCCCGCCTCCTCAGGCATCACAGACAGCGCCGCAAACCCAGCCGCTGAATCAAGCACCGTTGTGATCGCGCCCGCATGCATAAATCCGTGCTGCTGGGTGAAATCCGCGCCAAAAGGCATCTCAAAGACAACATCCCCCGCACCCACTGAGACAATCTCAACCCCAAGACTGCGCATCATCGCCTGGCGCGCAAAGCTCTCGCGCACCCGCGCCTCATAGTCACCATAGGTCTGCATCCTGCACTCCTGCCAACTCAGTTGTGGCATTTAGGACTCGCAACCGCATGAAAGCCAAGGCAAACCTCGCGTCATATCTTTGCATCTTCCCACCGCCTGTGCCAAAGTGAAGAAGGTCCAAAAGAGGCCAAGCAAAAACAAGCGCAAATGCGCAACGAGGCAGACTATGACACCGCGCAAATCGCCCGCCTTCGGGCCGCTTATCTTCTTTGCTGTGGCCTTCAGCCTTACGCTATACTTTACCTTTGCGGCCATTCAAGGCGACTACGGCCTGTTCCGCCGCGCCGAAATCATGGCCGAGCAAAAGACCCTCGCGCGCGAGCTCGCCTCCCTTGAAGCCCGCGTCGCCCGCATGGAAAACCTGACAACCCGCCTGTCAGATGATTACCTCGATCTTGACCTGCTCTCAGAGCGCGCGCGCGACATCCTCGGTTATGTGCGCGCCGACGAAATCGTCATCCGCTAAAACGCCCTGCCTTTACCCTGAGACAAAGGTAGCGAAAGCCCAAGAAGGCGTGGCCTGACATGGAATTGGCGTTTCAGTTTCAAGGCGACACGCCCCAGCCCCACGCCCGCTAAAACTCGTCTAAAACAGCACCAGCTTCGTAACAGACGAAATGCAACCAGCTTGAGGACAGTATTATGCGCGCCCTACCCAGGACCGCTTTCGCCCTCTTGCTCACGCTCCCACTGCTCGCCAGCCAAGCCACCGCCGACATGCTTGCAATCTTCACAGAAGGCGCACCCAAAGATCGCTTCACACTGCTCAACACTGGCCCCTGCGCCATCACAGAGGCTTCCGTGCTCATTGATATCTCGACAGCGCGCGGCAAGCTTATCTTTGATGTGACAGATCAAGGCGCTGGAGTGCAGGTCTTCCAACCCTTTGAAATCGTCACTGGCGCTGACGCGCTCGCAGGCCTCCCCGAGGTGCTTGATGGGCAGTCGGCCCTAAGGCTGAACATTGTCAGCCTTGCAGCAGGCGCCGAAATCGCCTTCACGATTGATGTAGATGACACCCTCGGCCAACGTGAAACAACGGTCTCCGGTTCCGAAATAGACGGAGCAACCCTCGCGCTCACGCGAGGTGCGGACAGCCTCACAGCCGGCTTCTCCCAAGATGCGCGGGCCACACTTCTCTTTTCAGGCTGCACATCCTAGCTCAAGTCGGCTCCCGATACTGCGCCGCAGTGATAAACTCGCCAAACGCCTCGCACCAGACCACAACGGTCGTGTAAGCTTCGATGTCTATGCCTTCAGGGATATCCAGAATAAAGCCGTCAAAGGTTTTGACAGGGCCAATAAGCTGCGCGGTCAGCTTGATCGCGTTAAATTCGGCCTCGTCCTGCACAAAATCGCTCACCAGATAGACCATGTAATCAGGCCCCGCCGCGAGGCTGCCCATATGGACGATCTGGCTTTGAGTGAGGCTGACGCTGCCTTCCCCCCAATGCAGAAAGTCACTGCCCTTGAGCTCACGGGTAAACTCCGCCGAGAAGAGCGCGCCTTGCGACGAGGCCATCAGCGTCGCCTCGTCTGGCGCCTTGGGCGCAGTCAGGATCGGCAACATATAGATGCCAAGTGCAAAGCCGATCGCCAGCATCAAGGCGTGTGTAAACGTCAGGAAAATCTTGCGCATGAGGGTTCCGTTCCTTTGTTCGATCTGCACCCATGAAGAACGGGCAGTTTGAAAAGCTGTAAGTTCGAGCCTAAGCCAGCTTGAGACACGAGTCGATCATAGCCTGCACCTGTGAGCGCATGAGCGCCCAAAAAACTCTCGCCACGCAAGATAATTTCGTGTAATAAATGGTTTAACGCTAAACTATCTGTTTACGAAAGGGGCGCACGCCTATGGCCACCCGCAAAACAAAAGCTAAATCAAACACTTCGGCAGAAGATCTCAAAGCCTATTACCGTGATATGCTTCTCATCCGCCGATTCGAAGAAAAGGCAGGCCAGCTCTATGGCATGGGCCTGATCGGCGGCTTCTGCCACCTCTACATTGGTCAAGAGGCCGTTGTGGTCGGGCTTGAAGCCTCTGCCAAAGAGGGCGATAAGCGCCTCACCTCGTACCGAGATCACGGCCACATGCTCGCCTGCGGCATGGATCCAAACGGCGTTATGGCCGAGCTGACTGGCCGCGAGGGCGGCTATTCCAAAGGTAAAGGCGGGTCCATGCACATGTTCTCCGCCGAGAAGCACTTCTACGGCGGCCACGGCATCGTTGCTGCGCAAGTGCCGCTTGGTGCGGGTCTTGCCTTCTCGGACCAGTATAAAGGCAATGACAATGTCACCTTTACTTACTTCGGTGATGGCGCAGCCAACCAAGGCCAAGTCTACGAAACATTCAACATGGCCGCGCTCTGGAAGCTGCCCGTCGTGTTTGTGATCGAAAACAACCAGTACGCCATGGGCACATCTCAACAGCGCTCGACCTCCTCACCCGACATCCACACCCGCGGCATCGCCTTCGGTATCCCCGGTGAGGCGGTTGACGGCATGGACGTTCTGGCTGTGAAGGAAGCGGGCGAAAAAGCTGTCGCGCACTGCCGCGCAGGCAAAGGCCCCTATATTCTGGAGATGATGACCTACCGTTACCGTGGTCACTCCATGTCTGATCCCGCCAAATATCGTACCCGCGAAGAAGTGCAGAAAATCCGCGAGAAATCTGACTGTATCGAGCATGTCCGCGAGATGCTGATCACAGGCAAGCACGCGACTGAGGATGAGCTCAAAGAGATCGACAAAGAGATCAAGGCCGTGGTCAACGCCTCCGCCGAATTTGCCAAAGAAAGCCCCGAGCCCGACCTGAGCGAGCTTTGGACAGATATCTACGCTGACATTCGGCAAGAAGCCTGAGGGAGACACACACCATGGCAATCGAAATTCTCATGCCCGCCCTCTCGCCCACTATGGAAGAAGGCACATTGGCCAAATGGCTGGTGAAAGAAGGCGATACCGTCCAATCTGGCGATATCCTCGCTGAAATCGAAACCGACAAGGCCACGATGGAATTTGAAGCCGTCGATGAAGGCGTGATTGGTAAAATCCTGATTGCCGAAGGCACAGAAGGCGTCAAAGTCAACACTCCCATCGCGATTATTGGCGAAGAGGGTGAAGACATGAGCGCCGCGCCCGCCGCCGCGACCGCAGCTGTCGAAGCATCAGCACCTGCCGCCGCTGCCGCCGCTGCAGCCCCCGTCCCTGCCAAAGCCGCAGCGCCAGACGCCGCCCCAGTGGCCAACCTGACACCCGACTGGCCCGAAGGCACCGAAGTCAAGCAGCAGACCGTTCGTGAAGCGCTGCGCGAAGGCATGTCCGAAGAGATGCGCCGTGACGAGACAGTGTTTCTCATGGGGGAGGAAGTCGCCGAATACCAGGGCGCTTACAAAATTTCCCAAGGCATGCTTGAAGAGTTCGGCTCTAAACGCGTCATCGATACCCCGATCACAGAGCATGGCTTTGCAGGGATCGGTGTCGGGGCAGCCTTTGGTGGCCTGCGTCCGATCGTAGAGTTCATGACGTTCAACTTCGCCATGCAAGCCATTGATCATATTATCAACTCAGCCGCCAAGACGCTCTATATGTCTGGCGGCCAGATGGGGGCGCCCATGGTCTTCCGTGGGCCCAATGGCGCAGCCGCACGCGTTGGCGCGCAGCACTCTCAAGACTACGCCGCATGGTACGCGCAGATCCCGGGCCTCAAGGTCGTCATGCCCTACTCGGCCTCTGACTATAAAGGCCTCATGAAAACGGCGATCCGTGATCCCAACCCGGTGATCTTCCTCGAAAATGAGATCCTTTATGGCAAGTCCTTTGATGTGCCCGTCATGGATGACTTCACAGTTCCATTTGGCAAAGCCCGTATCTGGCGCGAAGGCACAGACGTCACAATCGTCTCGTTTGGCATCGGCATGACCTACGCCTTGGAAGCCGCCGAGAAACTCGCAGAAGACGGCATCTCTGCTGAAGTGATTGATCTGCGCACCCTGCGTCCGATTGATTATGACACAGTCATCGCCTCGGTGATGAAAACAAACCGCTGCGTCACAGTCGAAGAGGGCTGGCCCGTGGCTTCCATGGGCAACCACCTCGCCGCAACCATCATGACCCGCGCGTTTGACTACCTCGATGCGCCCGTGCTGAGCTGCACAGGCAAGGATGTCCCCATGCCCTACGCCGCCAATCTTGAAAAACATGCGCTGGTGACCACCGATGAGGTCGTCGCCACCGTCAAACAAGTCACCTACCGCTAAGGGAGCGCGATCATGCCAACAGAAATCCTCATGCCCGCCCTCTCGCCCACCATGGAAGAAGGCACGCTCGCCAAATGGCTCGTCAAAGAAGGCGATACCGTCTCCTCGGGCGATCTTCTCGCCGAAATCGAGACAGACAAGGCCACGATGGAGTTTGAAGCGGTCGACGAAGGCGTCATCGGCAAACTCATGGTCGCCGAAGGCACAGAGGCCGTAAAGGTCAACACAGTCATCGCGGTCCTGCTCGAAGACGGCGAAAGCGCCTCTGATATCGGCACAGCAGCGGCCCCCAAAGTCGCAGAAGCACCCGTCGCAAACGCCGCAGCACCTGCCCCACAAGCCGCAGCCACCAGCGCGCCGGCCCCCGCCGCGCCACAAAAAGACGGCAGCCGCATCTTTGCCTCGCCGCTCGCGCGCCGGATCGCCGCAGACAAGGGCCTCGATCTGGCCACAGTAACAGGCTCGGGCCCCAAAGGCCGGATCGTTAAAGCCGATGTGATGGACGCACAGCCAAGTGCCGCCCCCGCCCCACAAGCTTCCGCGCCCGCAGCCGCCTCAGCCCCCGCCGCTATGCCCTCAAGCCCAAGCGCTGATATGGTT
>NZ_JAQWYD010000093.1:0-10213 GCF_029254145.1 Lentibacter sp. | reverse complement strand
CCGGCACTGTCATAGCCGCGGTATTCAAGCCGCTTGAGAGATTCCACCAAAAGGGGCGCAGCTTCGTGCTCGCCCAATACACCTACGATACCACACATCTTACTCGTCCTCGTTTTGTTGCCGGGCTTTTTTGGCTCTGAGTGTGTCAAAGAGCTTGCGCGCGAGATTTAGTTTGTTGTCTTGCGGAATGCGTGAGATCGCGAGGGCCCCATCGGGCACATCTTTGTTCACGATTGCACCTGTGGCTGTCATCGCTTCATCTCCCACTGAGACAGGCGCAATCAGCATGGTGTTTGAGCCGATAAAGACGCGTGCGCCGATATGGGTGTGATGTTTGAAGACGCCGTCATAGTTGCAGGTGATTGTGCCTGCACCAATGTTGGTGCCTTCGCCTATTGTGGCGTCGCCAATGTAGGTAAGGTGATTGGCCTTGGCACCCTCAGCGAGGGTTGCGTTTTTGATCTCGACGAAATTGCCGACATGTACGTTTTCAGACAGCTCCGCACCTGGGCGCAGGCGGGCGTAGGGGCCAACAACCGCCCCACGACTGACATGTGCGCCCTCGAGATGGGAAAATGCACGAATGTGGGCGCCATTTTCGATGGTGACTTCTGGGCCGAAGATCACGTTGGGCTCGATGATTGTATCTGGGCCAACGTATGTGTCATGGGCAAAGAAAACTGTCTCGGGGGCCGTGAGTGTTACACCTGCAGCGAGCGCATCAGCGCGGGCGCGGGCCTGAAAGGCGGACTCTGCGGCCGCGAGATCCGAGCGGGAGTTGACCCCCATGGTTTCTGCCTCTGAACAGGCCACCGCAGTTGCAGAGAGGCCCGCGGCGCGAGCCAGACCGATGATGTCAGTGAGGTAGTATTCCTCGCCTGCGTTGTCATTTGTAACCTGCGCGAGCAGCTCAAAAATATGTGCTTTTGAGCAGAGTATAACTCCGCTATTACAAAAGCTTATATCGCGTTCTTCATCTGACGCATCTTTGAATTCAACGATCCGTTCCAGCGTATTGCCATTCATCACAAGGCGGCCATAGCGGGCGGGGTCAGCGGCTTCAAAACCGAGCACCACAATGTCAAAGCGCGCGCGGGCGGAGCGCATGGTGTCGAGTGTTTCGGGGCTGATAAACGGTGTGTCACCATAGACTACAAGCAAATCGCCCGTGGCGCCTTGGAGCGCATCTTTGGTGCAGAGAACAGCGTGACCCGTGCCCTTTTGTTCTGTTTGCAGAACAATCTGGGCGCTCTCGTCATAGGCAAGAGCCGCGGCGCTCACGGCGTCGGCTTCATGGCCTGCCACAATCACAATATTTTGTGGCTCAAGGCTGGTGCCAGCTTTCATTGCGTGGATCAGAAGTGGCGCCCCCGCAACCTTGTGAAGCACCTTTGCGCTGTCAGATTTCATCCGCGTGCCTTTGCCCGCGGCGAGAATAACCAGGTTGATACTCATGGGTTTTACTTGCCTTTTTTAGTCCGGCCCGTTTTATCCGCTCTAGAGCAAAGCACAAGGGGGCACGTATCAAGCATTGTTGCGGGATATGTCAAAGGGAGTGTTAACATGGAAACGGTTATTTTTGATTTGGACGGCACATTGGCGGACACCAGTGGCGATTTGCTCGCTGCGGCCAACGCTTGCTTTCAGCAGATGGGCGAGGGAGATGTACTCACGCAGGCTGATGCGGGCGTCGCGTTGCGCGGGGGGAAGTTTATGCTGCGCGCCGGGCTTGAGCGGCTGGGACGGCCTGATGAGGCGGTGGTTGAGGCGTTTTATCCCGTTCTGCTAGAGGCCTATGCTGCGGATCTAGACCGTCGCACTGTGTTTTATGACGGGGCCTTGGAGGCAGTGGAGGCTTTGAAGCGAGATGGCTTTGGCGTTGGGATATGTACCAATAAGCCCGAAGCGTTGGCTGTGGAGCTGATGCGCCGCTTGGGGGCGCTTGACCGCTTTGCGAGCCTTGTGGGCGCGGATACGCTGCCTGTGCGCAAGCCTGACCCTGAGCCTTTGTTTGAGGCAGCGCGCCGCGCAGGCGGGCATCCTGAGCGCTGTCTGTTGGTGGGGGATAGTGACACCGACCGCAACACCGCGCGCGCGGC
This sequence comes from Lentibacter sp., assembly GCF_029254145.1. GTDB lineage: Bacteria > Pseudomonadota > Alphaproteobacteria > Rhodobacterales > Rhodobacteraceae > Lentibacter. Next base: position 8,114 of record NZ_JAQWYD010000093.1, on the reverse strand, counting down.
GGGAGTGCCGTCGGTCTTGGTTACATTCGGGCCGTCTGGCGAAGATATGGCTGCACTGGAGCCAGAAGCCTTGCTGCATGATTTTGCGGATTTGCCAGCGATAGCGCGCGCGCTTCTGCGATAGGGTATTCGTGGGTTTGAAAACTGGATTTTTGGGAAACTGAAATTATCGACTGTGTGATTGACGCACCCATGAGAGAGGCGCAATAAGGCTCCATGAGCGAGATATTTAAAGGCAGTTTCACCCAACAGGAGCCAATCCCCGAAGAGGGGATTGAAGCCGCAATTGCCGTGATGCGTACGGGGCGGTTGCATCGTTACAACCTTGCGGAGGGTGAGCTGGGCGAAGTCGCGCATCTTGAGCTGGAGTTCGCTGCGGCAATGGGGGCGAAATACTGCCTTGCTGTGGCCTCGGGCGGATACGCCATGGGCTGCGCCTTGCGTGCGCTTGGGGTGAAGCCGGGCGATAGGGTTTTGACCAATGCCTTCACGCTCGCGCCAGTGCCAGGGGCGATTGCGAGCGTTGGAGCTGTGCCCGTTTTTGTCGGGGTGACGGAAAGCCTGACGATTGATCTTGAAGATCTTGCGGCCAAGGCCGATCAGGCGGATGTGCTCATGCTCAGTCATATGCGGGGGCATCTTGCGGATATGGATGCTTTGATGGCGCTGTGTGACACCAAGGGCATCCGCGTGATTGAAGATTGTGCGCATACAATGGGTGCACGTTGGAAGGGGCGGCTTTCTGGAACAGACGGGATCATCGGGTGTTACTCGACGCAGACCTACAAGCATATGAACTCGGGCGAGGGCGGTCTGCTTATCACGGATGATGCCGAAGTTGCGGCGCGCGCCATCATGCTTTCGGGCTCCTACATGCTCTTTGAGCGCCATGTGGCTGCGCCGCCACCTGAAGCCTTTGCTGAGATCAAATACCAGACGCCCAATGTTTCTGGACGCATGGATCATTTGCGCGCGGCCATCTTGCGCCCGCAGCTTGCGCGGCTAGAGAGCCAGTGCGAGGCATGGAACGCGCGATATCGTGCTGTTGAAGCTGGGATTAGCGGGACAGCAGGTCTCACAGTCGTCCCGCGGCCAGAGGAGGAGCAATATGTTGGCTCTTCGATCCAGTTTCTCCTGTTGGACTGGTCGGATGCGGCCGTCGCAGACGTGCTTGCGCGCTGTGCGGCGCGCGGTGTCGAGCTCAAGTGGTTTGGTGGGGCCGAGCCAAAGGGGTTCACCAGTCGCTATGACAGTTGGCGCTATGCGCCGAGCGCGCCGATGCCCAAAAGCGATAGAATTCTGAAAGGCATTGTCGATATGCGCCTGCCGCTGACCTTTAGCCTTGCAGATTGTGAGTTGATCGCGCGGATTATCAAGGCCGAGGTGAGTGCTGTGTTTCAGGCGGGCACAGCCTAGGCACGTTAAATAAGACGACATCGCCTCCCAACCGCACAGACAGCTTCTTCTCTTTTCAAATATCCTGGGGGTCTGGGGGCAAAGCCCCCAGCGTGTCGGCCCGCGCGCGAAGCGCGTGGGGCGAAACCTGAGACCTGCCTTAACGGTTGCCACGAATCGCGGTCTGCGTTAAGAAATGAACAAGTGTTCAATAAATGGAGAGCAAGCTCATGTTCATGGGATCAATGAAGTTTGATTTGGGCGAGGATGTGAACGCCCTGCAAGAGATGGTGCATCGTTGGGCGCAAGAGCGCGTCAAGCCGATGGCGGCTGAGATCGACAAGTCCAACGAATTTCCCAACGCACTTTGGCAGGAGATGGGTGAGCTTGGTCTGCTTGGCATTACAACACCCGAAGAATACGGTGGCGCGGGGATGTCCTATCTTGCCCATGTGATCGCTGTGGAAGAAATCGCGCGCGCCAGTGCTTCTGTGTCGCTTTCGTATGGTGCGCATTCCAACCTCTGTGTGAATCAGATCAAGTTGAACGGCACCCATGAGCAGAAGGTGAAATATCTGCCCAAGCTCTTGAGCGGTGAGCATGTCGGCGCTTTGGCGATGAGCGAGCCGAGCGCTGGCTCTGATGTTGTTTCGATGAAGCTCAGAGCCGAGAAGCGCAACGACCGCTTTGTTCTGAACGGCTCCAAATACTGGATCACCAACGGCCCTGACGCGGAAACGCTTGTGGTCTATGCCAAGACAGATCCTGACGCAGGGCCCAAGGGGATCACGGCCTTCATCGTCGAGAAATCGATGAAAGGCTTCAGCACGTCCCCGCATTTTGACAAGCTCGGGATGCGCGGCTCCAATACGGCGGAGCTCGTCTTTGAGGACGTTGAGGTGCCGTTCGAGAACGTCCTTGGCGAAGAGGGCAAGGGTGTACGCGTGTTGATGTCGGGGCTTGATTATGAACGCGTCGTGCTTGCGGGCATCGGAACGGGGATCATGGCGGCTTGTCTGGATGAGGTCATGCCCTATATGGCCGAGCGCAAGCAGTTTGGTCAGCCGATTGGCAACTTCCAGCTGATGCAGGGCAAGATTGCCGATATGTACACCAAGATGAACTCCGCACGGGCTTATGTTTACGAAGCCGCGCGCGCTTGCGACCGTGGCGATATCACCCGTCAGGATGCGGCGGCGTGCTGTCTTTACGCGTCTGAGGAGGCCATGGTTGTGGCGCATCAGGCCGTACAGGCCTTTGGCGGCGCTGGGTTCCTCAGCGACAACGCCTGCGGGCGCATGTTCCGAGATGCCAAGCTCATGGAGATTGGTGCGGGGACAAGCGAGATCCGCCGCATGCTGATTGGCCGTGAGCTGATGGGGATGTATCTCTGATGCTGCCTCGCGCCGCGACATATGAGGCGCTTCGGGAGGGCTTTCACTGGGCGCTCCCCGAGCGGCTCAATATGGCGGCGCAGGTTTTGGCGCAGCCCTCCGAGCAGGTTGCGATCATTGATCTGTCGGCTGCGCGGCGCGACATCACTTATGGTGAGCTGTCGGCTATGGCGGCGCGCTTGGCGCTCGCGCTGTCAAAGAGGGTTCAGCGCGGCGATCGTGTTGGCGTTCTCTTCTCGCAGGATGCGTGGTGCGCGGCGGCGCATATTGCGATCTGGAAGATCGGGGCGATTTCTGTGCCGCTGTTCAAGCTCTTTCAGCGCGATGCTTTGGAGAGCCGTATCGGGGACAGTGGGCTAACGCTTGTTGTGACGGATGCGGACGGCGCTGAGATGCTCGGCGGCTTGGCTGAGGCACTGTTGCCCTATGATCTGCCTGCGGGTGATGTGGAGATGGTCGATACGGGGACTGAGGAGCCAGCGGTTCTGATTTACACCAGTGGTACGACAGGCAAGCCCAAGGGGGCACTCCATGCGCACCGTATGCTCACGGGGCATTTGCCAGGGGTTGAGATGAGCCATGATTTTCTCGACCAAGACGGCGATGTGATCTGGACGCCTGCGGATTGGGCGTGGATCGGTGGGTTGTTTGATGTGCTGATGCCGGGTTTGGCGCTGGGTGTGCCAGTGGTGGCGGCGCGCCTGCCCAAGTTTACAGCCCAAGAAGCGGAGCGGATTTGCCGCGAGGGCGGCGTGCGCAATGTGTTCTTCCCGCCTACGGCGCTCAGAATGCTGAAGGTGGAGGATCAGGAGATATCTGGTTTGCGCTCAGTGGCGTCTGGCGGCGAGCCGCTCGGCGCGGAGATGCTCGCATGGGGGCGCAAGGCCTTTGGGGTAAGCATCAACGAGTTTTACGGGCAAACCGAGTGCAACATGTCTGTGTCCTCCTGTGGAGCGCTGTTTGCGCCTGTCGGCGGGGCGACAGGCAAGGCTGTGCCCGGGTTTGATGTTCAAGTGATCGACGAGAGTGGCAAGGTGACGGACGGCGAGGGCGACATTGCCGTGAAGCGCGGTGCTGCGAGTATGATGCTTGAATACTGGAACAAGCCTGAGGCCACGGCGGAGAAGTTTCGCCGCGACTGGCTCGTGACGGGGGACCGCGGCGTTATGGAGGGCGATTTCATTCGTTTTCTGGGACGTGAGGATGATGTGATTTCTTCTGGTGGTTATCGGATTGGTCCTGCGGAGATTGAAGATTGCCTGATGACCCATAGCGCGGTGGCGACTGTGGGGGTTGTGGGTAAGCCCGACGCGCTGCGCCACGAGATTGTGAAGGCTTATGTTGTCTTGAAAGACGGAGCGGAGGCGAGCGCTGAGGAGCTTCAAACATGGGTCAAGACGCGGCTGGCGAGCTATAGCTACCCCCGCGAAGTTGAGTTTCTGGAGGCCTTGCCGATGACTGTGACTGGCAAGGTGATCCGCAAAGAGTTGAAGGCACGGGCTGCCGAGGAGGAAAAGACATGAAGTTGCAAAGCCAAGCGATCCCGACGAGCGAGCAGTTTAAGGCCAACCGCGAGGGGCATCTTGAAGCTCTACGTGTTGTCCGAGAGGCGGCGGAGGCTGCAGCGCTGGGGGGCGGTGAACGCTCGCGTGAGCGGCATGTGGGCCGTGGCAAGATGCTGCCGCGTGACCGTGTGGCCAACCTCTTGGATGCTGGGAGCCCTTTTCTGGAGGTCGGCGCGACGGCGGCGCATGGGATGTATGACAATGCCGCGCCTGCGGCGGGGGTGATTGCGGGGATCGGTATGGTCTCGGGGCAGGAATGCATGATCGTTTGCAACGATGCCACCGTTAAAGGCGGCACCTATTTCCCTATGACGGTAAAGAAGCATCTGCGCGCCCAAGAGATTGCGCAGGAGAACCGCTTGCCCTGTATCTACTTGGTCGACAGTGGTGGGGCGAACCTGCCGCAGCAGGACGAGGTTTTCCCTGACCGTGACCACTTCGGGCGTATCTTTTACAATCAGGCCCAGATGAGCGCCAAGGGCATTCCGCAAATTGCCGTGGTTATGGGGTCTTGCACGGCTGGGGGCGCTTATGTGCCTGCCATGTCTGATGTGACCATCATTGTTAAAGAGCAGGGGACAATCTTCTTGGCGGGGCCCCCTTTGGTAAAGGCTGCGACGGGCGAGGTTGTCACAGCTGAAGACTTGGGTGGCGGGGATGTGCATACGCGCCTCTCGGGTGTGGCGGATTACCTCGCAGAAGATGATGCGCATGCTTTGGCGCTGGCGCGCCGTGCCGTGAGCCATTTGAACCGTCAGCGGCCCATGAGCGTGGACTGGCAGACCTCGGAAGAGCCTGCCTATGACCCTGAAGAGATCTTTGGCGTTGTGCCTGCAGATCTGCGCACGCCTTATGACATTCGCGAAGTGATTGCGCGCACGGTGGACGGCTCGCGCTTTGATGAATTTAAGCCACGCTATGGCGAGACACTGGTCACTGGTTTTGCGCATGTGAAGGGCTGTCCTGTGGGGATCATCGCCAACAACGGGGTTTTGTTCTCCGAAGCGGCCCAGAAGGGCGCGCATTTTGTCGAGCTCTGTAGCCAGCGCAAGATCCCGCTGGTGTTCTTGCAAAATATCACAGGCTTTATGGTTGGGCGTAAGTATGAGAACGAGGGCATCGCGCGCCACGGTGCGAAGATGGTGACAGCGGTGGCAACAACCTCTGTGCCAAAGATCACCATGCTGGTGGGCGGCTCTTTTGGGGCTGGCAACTACGGCATGGCTGGGCGGGCCTATAGCCCACGCTTCCTGTGGAGCTGGCCGAACTCGCGTATCTCTGTGATGGGGGGCGAGCAGGCGGCTGGTGTCCTGGCCACGGTGAAGCGCGACGGGATCGAACGCACGGGTGGCACTTGGTCTGCCGAGGAAGAGGCCAAGTTCAAGCAGCCGACGATTGATATGTTTGAAGAGCAGGCGCACCCGCTGTATGCCAGCGCGCGGCTTTGGGACGATGGTATCATTGATCCGCGCAAGAGCCGAGATGTTCTGGCGCTGTCGCTGCGCGCGGCTCTGAATGCACCCATTGAGGAGACACGCTTTGGCGTGTTCCGGATGTAACCGATGAAAGAGATGCCCGAGACAGGACAGTTTGACTATGGTGTGCGCGACCCAGTGACGGGCGAGCGCTGGGTCTATGTCAGCCGCGAGATGGCGCAAGCGCACCCGAAGGGACAGCTGGGGGCCGTGCTTTATGTCATCGTGCTCTATCTTGTCGCTGTGGCGGGGCTGCGCTTTTATGAGTTTACCCAGTTTGGCTATGCGCCGTTCTATTTGCTTTCGTCGCTCGTGCCTATGCTTGGTGCTCTGGGGCTTTACTTTCGCGTGCCGTTTGCGGTTGCGCTGATTGTGCTTTTGTTCGGCACATCTGGCTATCAGCTCGTGACAGGCATTGGCAGCCTGAACGCCTTGGGACTGGTGCAGCTTTTGGCGTCAGGGGCGATTGCCGTTTACCTTGTTACAAGCGCACGCGCCAATTTGATTTACCGTCACCGCTATCGCAGCTTTAAGGGGCCAGAATGAAAACTCTACAAGAGATTATCGATGCAAACCCCGAGGCGGAGACCTTCCGTTTTGGTGACAGCAAAAAGCTATGCGACAGTATTCTCGCTCTGATCCGCAGCGGCAAGAAGACAGCCACCTGCGAGGCGCTGCGTGTTTATGGCAAGGGCGGCGACGAAATGCCCGAAGTGGGGCGGCGTGATGTTGCGCTGGAGTGGGACGGCGCGCCTGCTGTGATGGTGGAGACTGTCGAAGTCACCACCCGCCGCTTTGGCGATATGGACGAAGAGTTTGTCGCGGCTCAGGGCGAGTTTCGCAATTTGGAACATTGGCGGCAGGGCTATGAGGCCTACTTTCGCCGCAACGGAGGGTTTGACCCTGAGATGGAGCTGATGTGCGAGCGGTTCCGCGTTGTTGAAGATTTTGGAGGACACGATGTTTGAGAAGATTCTGATAGCGAACCGAGGCGAGATTGCTTGCCGTGTGATTAAGAGCGCGCGTGCGCTGGGGGTGCGGACTGTTGCTGTGTATTCAGACGCCGACCGCGCGGCCAAACATGTGGCGCTGGCGGATGAGGCTGTGCATATCGGTGGCTCAGCTCCGGCCGAGAGCTATTTGCGCGGCGATGTGCTGATTGGTGTGGCCAAAGAGACGGGCGCTCAGGCAATCCATCCTGGATATGGCTTTTTGAGTGAGAACCCCGATTTTGTAGAAGCTGTTGAGGCGGCGGGGCTTGTCTTTATTGGGCCGTCGGCCAGCGCGATCAAGGCCATGGGCCTGAAGGACGCGGCCAAGGCGCTGATGCATGAGGCAGGTGTGCCTGTTGTGCCCGGATATCACGGCAAGAACCAAGACCCAGAGTATCTTGCAAGCGCAGCAGATGGTATCGGCTATCCTGTGCTGATCAAGGCTGTGGCGGGCGGTGGCGGCAAGGGAATGCGCCTTGTCGAGAAACCTGCCGAGTTTATGGATGCGCTTGAGAGCGCGAAGGGCGAAGCCAAGACCGCCTTTGGCAACGAAGATGTCCTTATTGAGAAGTTTGTGACCCAGCCACGCCACATCGAAGTTCAGGTGTTTGGCGATGGCGAAAAAGCCGTGCACCTCTTTGAGCGGGACTGCTCTCTGCAGCGTCGTCATCAGAAAGTGATCGAAGAAGCGCCTGCGCCGGGGATGACTGCCGAGATGCGTGCCGCGATGGGCGATGCGGCTGTGAAAGCCGCTGAGGCGATTGGCTATAAGGGTGCAGGGACTGTTGAGTTTATCGTTGACGGCTCGCGCGGACTACGTGCCGATGGGTTCTGGTTTATGGAGATGAACACGCGACTTCAGGTTGAGCACCCTGTGACCGAAGCGATCACGGGTGTTGATCTGGTGGAGTGGCAGTTGCGGGTGGCTTCGGGTGAGGGCTTGCCCAAGCGCCAAGACGAGTTGACCATCACGGGGCACGCCTTTGAAAGCCGCCTCTATGCGGAGGATGTTCCCAAAGGCTTTTTGCCTGCCACGGGAACGCTTGCGCATCTGGCCTTCCCTGAAGGCGCTCGGGCCGACAGTGGCGTGCGTACGGGCGACACCATTAGCCCGTTTTATGACCCGATGATTGCCAAGATCATCATCCACGGGCCGAGCCGTGCTGTCGCGCTGAAGCGCATGGCGCGGGCGCTTGCGGAGACGCAAGTGGCGGGGACGGTGACAAACCTGAGCTTCCTTGGTGCACTTTGTGCTCATGAGGGCTTTGCGGCTGGTGAAGTGGACACGGGGCT
>NZ_JAQWYD010000086.1:0-41597 GCF_029254145.1 Lentibacter sp. | reverse complement strand
CGTCATCAAAGGCTTCCTCACAGAAGTCGGCTACGCCATGACTGTCGAGGCCCAGCAAGTCTATGGCGGCCACGGCTAAATCGAAGAATGGGGCATGTCGCAGTTCACCCGCGATGCGCGCATCGCGATGATTTACGAAGGCGCCAACGGCGTCCAAGCGCTTGATCTTGTCGGCCGCAAGCTCGCCCAAGACGGCGGCAAGCATGTCATGGCCTTCTTTGAAATGATCAAGAGCTACTGTGCCGAGCAAAAAGATGTTGAGGGCATGGAACCCTTCATCGAGCCGCTCAAAAAAGCCTCGAAAGATCTTCAGGCTGCAGGCATGTTCTTCATGCAAAACGGCATGAAGAACCCGAACGCCGCCCTCGCTGGCTCGACAGACTTCATGCACATAATGGGCCATGTCTGCTTGGGTCTGATGTGGGCGCGTATGGCCCGCGCCAGCCTTGATGCCCTCGCGTCATCCCCCGCTGACGCAGCGTTCTACAAGACGAAGCTCGCCACAGGCCGCTACTATATGGCACGTCGCCTACCAGCGACTGCGCTGCATCTGGCCCGTATCGAAAGCGGAGCAGACACTGTCATGGCGCTGAGTGAAGACCAGTTCTAACGTTTTAAAAAGGAGCCATGCCCAATGCCAAAACGCTTCCGCCTGACCCGCCGTTTTCCCGCCGCAATGACGGAAGATGGCTACCGAAGGCTCAAGCGCTTCGCCTCCGACGCGGGGCTGGATGAGGGCGAGGCGCTGAGTTTTCTTTTTGAAAACTTTGAAAGCGTGATGAATCACGAAAACCTGACAGCGCGCCTGCGGCTCTTCAATTCGGAGCTGGATGCGCGCAAAAGATAAAATCTTCTGGGGAGGAGAGACACTATGGCTTCCACATGGATGACTGAAGAACACCAAATGATCGCCGACATGACGCAGAAGTTCATTACTGATGAATGGATGCCGCGTTACGACAAATGGCGCAAACAAGGCGAGATGGATCGCTCCACATGGAACGAAGCTGGTGCGCTTGGCCTCCTTTGCCCCAGTATCCCCGAAGAATACGGCGGCGCAAGCGGCGACTTCGGCCATGAAGCCGCGATCCTGATTGAAGCCTCCCGCGCCAACCTCGCAAGCTGGGGCAATGGCATTCACTCGGGCATCGTCGCGCATTATATCCTTGCCTACGGCTCTGAGGAACAAAAGCAGCGCTGGCTCCCCAAGATGGTATCAGGCGAGATGGTCGGCGCACTGGCCATGACAGAGCCGTCAGGCGGCTCTGATGTACAACGCCTCAAAACCCGCGCCATCAAAGATGGCAACGCCTACCGCCTGACAGGCTCCAAGACTTTTATCACCAACGGCCAGCACGCTGACCTCATTATTGTTGCAGCCAAAACAGATCCGAAAGAAGGCTCCAAAGGCACATCTCTCATCGTCGTTGAAGCCGACAACGCGACAGGGTTCTCACGCGGGCGCAACCTCGACAAAGTCGGCTGCCACGCCGCAGACACCTCCGAACTCTTCTTTGACAACGTCGAAATTCCGCCTGAAAACCTACTGGGTGGCGAAGAAGGCCAAGGTTTCTATCAGATGATGAAGCAACTCCCCCAAGAGCGCCTCATTATCGGCTGTGGCGCAGTTGGCGCCATGCAAGGCGCTGTCGAACGCACGATTGAATATTGCCGCGAGCGCGAAGCCTTCGGTGGTCCGATCATGCAGTTCCAGAACACCCGCTTCAAACTGGCCGAATGCAAAACCAAGCTTACAGTCGCCCGCGCTTTCCTTGACGAGTGCATGGCCGAGCACCTGCGCGGCGAGCTGACGGTCGAAAAAGCCGCCATGGCCAAATACTGGCTCACCGACACCCAAGGTGAAGTCCTTGACGAATGCGTCCAGCTTCACGGCGGCTACGGGTATATGCAAGAATATGCCGTCGCGGAAATGTGGGCTGACGCGCGTGTTCAACGCATCTACGGTGGCACCAACGAGATCATGAAAGAGCTCATCTCCAGAAAGCTCTGACGCTCTTCTATATGCCCAAAACATCCTGCGGGGATCTGGGGGTGTAAAACCCTCAGCCGCGCCAGCCACAAGGACCACGACATGACGATCAAACTCCACTGCTTCGGCGAAAGCGGGAACGCTTACAAAGCCGCGCTCGCCCTAGAACTCTCTGGCCTGGCGTGGGAGCCCGTCTTCGTCGACTTTTTTGGCGGTGAAGGCCGCTCGCCCGAGTTTCGCGCAAAGAACATCATGGGCGAAGTACCCCTCTTGGAAGACGGCGATATCCGCCTGACCCAGTCGGGTGTGATCCAACAATATATCACCGACAAAAGCGGCAAATTTGGCGGCGCACCAGAAGACAAATACGAAGTCCTGCGCTGGGTGCTCTGGGACAACCACAAAATGTCCTCCCAAGCAGGCATGACCCGTTTCCTGATGAACTTCCTGCCAGAAGACAAACGGCCCCAAGAGGTCATCGGCTTTATGCAAGGCCGCCTCAAAGGCGCCTACGCCACGCTTGAGAGCCACCTTGAGGGCCGCGACTATATCGTTGGCTCAGGCCTGACAAACGCCGACATCTCAAACTGCGGCTATCTGTTTTATCCAGAGCCTTTCGGCTTTGTGCGCGCCGACTGGCCCAATATCGACCGCTGGCTTGCCAACATCGAAAACACACCGGGGTTCAAATACCCCTACGATCTCATGCCCGGCAGCCCCGCTGACCGCGCCTAAATTCTTGCCAAAGACAGGAGTCACACCATGACCGAAGCCTATATCTATGACGCTGTGCGCACCCCCCGTGGCAAAGGCCGCAAAGACGGCAGCCTGCATGAAGTCTCTGCCGCGCGTCTCTCCGCCGTGGCGCTCAACGCCCTCAAAGAGCGCAATGGCCTCGAAGGCCACGCCGTTGAAGACGTTATCTGGGGCAATGTCACACAGGTTGCAGAACAGGGCGCATGCCTTGCCCGTACAGCCGTTCTCGCCTCCGATCTCGATGAAAGCATCCCGGGCCTCAGCATCAACCGCTTCTGCGCCTCGGGTCTTGAGGCCGTAAACGTCGCCGCCAATCAGGTCCGCGGCGGCGCAGGCAACGGCTATATCGCCGGCGGTGTCGAGTGCATGTCGCGCGTTCCAATGGGCTCCGACGGCGGCGCAATCGCCGTTGATCCCAGCATCGCGATTGACAACTACTTCGTCCCCCAAGGCATCTCAGCCGACATCATCGCCACCAAATATGGCTTCACCCGCGACATGGCCGATGCCATGGCCGTTGAAAGCCAGAAGCGCGCCAAAGCGGCGTGGGATGCGGGCCACTTCTCCCGCTCCGTCGTTCCTGTTTATGATGTCAACGGCCTGCCCATACTTGCCTATGACGAGTTCATGCGCCCCGAAACAGATATGCAAAGCCTCGGCGCGCTGAACCCCTCGTTCAAGCAAATGGGCGAAGTCATGCCCGGCTTTGATAAAATTGCGATCCTCAAGTACCCGGAGCTTGAGCGCATCAACCACATTCACCACGCGGGGAACAGCTCAGGCATCGTCGATGGCGCAGCCGCTGTCCTGATTGGCAACAAAGAGCTGGGCGAACAACTTGGCCTTAAGCCGCGCGCGCGCATCCGCGCCACCGCCAAGATCGGCACAGACCCGACAATCATGCTCACAGGCCCCGTCCCCGTCACAGAGAAAATCCTGCGCGAAAGCGGCATGAGCATCGGCGACATCGACCTCTTCGAAGTCAACGAAGCTTTCGCCTCGGTCGTTATGCGCTTTGAACAGGCCTTCAATGTCGATCACGCCAAGGTCAACGTCAACGGCGGCTCCATCGCCATGGGCCACCCTTTGGGCGCGACAGGCGCGATGATCCTCTCCGCCCTGCTGGATGAGCTTGAGCGCAGCGATAAAGAGACAGGCCTCGCCACGCTCTGCATTGGCTCAGGCATGGGCGCAGCAACAATCATCGAACGGGTCTAAGCCAAACCGATGATGTGCCCTAAAGACATATATCAAGCTCATATCAACACCGTCGGGCAAGCCTTATGGGATATGGATTTTTCCACAATACTGGATCACCTCCACTATCCCTGCTTTGTCGAGACAGATGACACGATCTTGCATATTCCCACGAGAGAGACCTACCTGCCCTCTCTCAAAAGCCTGCGCGACAACCTCACCAGGCGTGGGGTTACAGCCTACCACAGAATCTGCCGTGAAGCGGTTTTCGCCCACGATGATCCAAACCGCATCGAAGGCATTCACGAGGTCTATGCCCTTAGCGGTGCAACCCCCGTGATCGAGCCTTGCCTCACCCATATGACACTGATCTATCGCGATGAAAAATGGCTCGGCGCAGGCCTGCGCTCGGCCACTTCAAACACGCATTGGCAGATGATCAAACACCCAGAGCCTATCAAAGCCTCACCGGTCCCTGAGACCGCGTTAAAGGAGACACAAACATGAGTGATTTTACCCTCACAAAAGACGCCCAAGGCATCGCCACCATCACATGGGACACGGCTGGAAAGTCGATGAACGTGATGAGCATCCAAGGCTTCTCTGATCTATCCGACGTCGTCGATGACGCCCTTGCAGATGACGCAGTCAAAGGCATCATCATCACCTCTGGCAAAGAGGGCAGCTTCGCAGGCGGAATGGACCTCAATGTCATCGCCAAGATGAAGGACGACGCGGGCGATGAGCCAGCCAAAGGCCTTTTTGACGGCGTCATGAACATGCACGCCATTCTGCGCAAAATCGAACGTGCAGGCATGGACCCAAAGACAAACAAAGGCGGCAAGCCTATTGCCTGCGTCATGCCAGGCACAGCCCTCGGCATCGGCTTTGAAATCCCCCTTGCTTGCCACCGCACATTTGTCGCCAACAATCCAAAGGCCAAAATCGGCCTGCCCGAAATCATGGTAGGCATCTTCCCCGGTGCGGGCGGCACAACCCGCCTCGTGCGCAAGCTCGGCGCAATGGCGGCAGCACCCTTCCTATTGCAAGGCAAACTCTCTGATCCCGCCCGCGCCAAGCAAGCAGGCCTCGTTGATGAAGTCTCCGACGACCCCATGTCAGACGCCCGCGCATGGGTGCTCTCCGAGCCAAACATCGTCAAGCCGTGGGATGAAAAGGGCTACAAAATGCCGGGTGGCACGCCTTACCACCCCGCTGGCTTCATGACTTTCCTCGGCGCTTCCGTCATGGTGCACTCAGAAACCCAAGGCGCATTTCCCGCCGCCAAGGCGCTCTTGTCCGCCGTCTACGAGGGCGCGCTTGTGCCTTTTGACACCGCGCTCAAAATCGAAACACGCTGGTTCGTCCACACCCTGATGAACCCGAGTTCCGCCGCCATGATCCGCTCGCTCTTCATCAACAAAGAAGCGCTCGACAAAGGCGCAGTCCGCCCCGCCGATGTGCCTGATCAGCGCGTCAAAAAGCTCGGCGTCCTCGGTGCGGGCATGATGGGCGCAGGCATCGCGCTTGTCTCGGCTCAAGCAGGCATCGAAGTGGTCCTGATCGATCGAGATCAAGCCGCAGCCGACAAAGGCAAAGCCTATACAGCGAGCTATATGGACAAAGGCATCGCCCGCAAAAAAGCGACGCCCGAGAAAAAAGAAGAAATGCTTGCGCGCATCACAGCCACGCCTGATCTTGATGCGCTCAAAGGCTGTGATCTGATCATCGAAGCCGTCTTTGAAGACCCAGCCGTCAAAGCCGAGATGACCAAAAAGGTCGAAGCCGTGATCCCCGAGGATTGCATTTTCGCCTCCAACACCTCGACCCTGCCGATCACCGATCTGGCCCGCGCCAGCACGCGCGCGGAGCAGTTCATCGGCATTCACTTCTTCTCACCCGTTGAGAAAATGCTTCTGGTCGAGATCATCAAAGGCGCAGAGACAGGCGACCGCGCTGTTGCCAAGGCGCTCGACTATGTGCGCCAGATCCGCAAAACCCCTATCGTTGTGAATGATGCACGCTTCTTCTACGCCAACCGCTGCATCATCCCCTACATCAACGAAGGCCTGCGTATGGTCACCGAAGGGGTCGCGCCCTCGCTTATCGACAACGCCGCACGCCAACTTGGTTTCCCTGTCGGCCCGCTTCAGCTCAACGATGAAACCTCGATTGATCTGGGGGCAAAAATTGCCCGCGCGACCAAAGCTGCGATGGGCGCGGATTATCCCGAAAGCCCAGCGGACGACCTTATCTTCTGGCTCGAAGCCGAAGGCCGCTTGGGACGCAAAGCCAACGCTGGCTTCTTTGACTATGACGACAAAGGCAAGCGCACAGGCTTCTGGCCCGGTCTCAACGAAAAATACCCCTTGCCCAAAGAACAGCCCACGCTCATCGAAGTTCAAGAGCGCCTCATGTTCGCTCAGGTGCTTGAGGCCGTGCGTGCGCTCGAAGAAGGCGTGCTCATGGACATCCGCGAAGGCGATGTCGGGGCCATTCTCGCTTGGGGCTTCGCACCGTGGTCTGGCGGCCCCCTCTCATGGCTCGACATGATCGGAACGCCCTATGCCGCCGAACGCACAGCCGAGCTCGCGGACCAATACGGCCCACGCTTCGCGACACCTGCGTTGCTTGAAGAAATGGCCAGAAAAGGGCAAAGCTTCTATACTCGCTTTGCCCCTGCCTCTGACAAAGCGGCCTAAAGGCTAGCGAGTGGGTGCGCGTGGAAGGCGCACCCACTCTACTATGACCGGACGTTGCAAACGCGAGACTCTTACGAGCCGGGGATTACAGAACGCAGCATTGCACAGGCACAGGTACCTGCCGAATGCCATGTGAACCTAAAGGGGCGTCGCTCAAAGGAGCGGCGTCTTTTGTGTCGCACGGACCGCTTCCCCCAAGTGTTCAGTCGCTGGCAGACGACGTGTAACTCTTGATTCAAATTGTCTCTCAATCCTGTTGGCCGTGGGGCCAAATTACGACAATTTCGCGGCATTTCTCACTCAATTATGGCAACAATGTGGCAGATTGGAGCTTATTGTTTCCAATTTCAGATCAACACGCGCCATAATTCACCGTCAATCTGTCCATATTTCATAAAGTTTCAGGCCCAGACCGCCCCGCTCTGAATCACCTCAGTCGCCAAAACAAGCGAGAGCACCGTGTAGGCTGGCGTAGCGTCAAACGCCCGTGTCGCTGTGTCGAGCATATCGCCCCCAGCCGCACAAAAAAGCAGCGCGCCCTGCTCCGCAAAAACAACCTGAGCGCAGTCAAAATGCAGCGTCACAACGCACATGTCATCCTGCGGAAAGACCCGCTCGATCCCATGCACCCCCTCAAGTGCCGCCGCAGGAACAATCGCGAACGGATCGCCAAGCGTTTCCTCCGCCACATCACTTTCAAGCATCACGCCCTGACGCGGCAACAGAACCATCGCCACATCGTTTTCCAAAATGCCCGCAGGCACAAGCAGAGGCCAGAAGCTTCTCGGGCAAGCCCCCTCCCCGCTCCAGAGCGGCGTGCGGCTGACTGAAGTGATAGGCTGCAGACCGGCGTCAAACGTCAAAACCAGATCGCCTGCTTGCAGCGAGGCAACATCGCGCCAGCCAAACTCTGTGGCCACTTTTGTACCAGACACAACTCCAGACATCACGCCTGTCTTGGCGCGATAGCCCCCCTCTGAACCCTTCGATGCCAAATAGGTTTTCTGACGCTTTGCGCCATTCCATCCAAACATTTTATCGTCCCCAGGTTTTCTAACCGCTGGCAGGCGGTTTTTTGTAGCGCCGCTGGCAGGCGGCTTTTCATAAGCAGTGAAAAGATATGGCCTGATTCTCTTGCAAGTTGTGGGGCGGGTTTGCGAGAAGTTTTAGGCACTGTCCCGCCCAGCGAAACAGCGCAGCATCACGCGACCAAATTGTTCTGATTTTTGACGTTTTAATCGAAACTGTAGTTAAATTTCTCAATATCTTCCGCACAGAGCTCCGCCACAACCTCCGAATCATCGGCGCTAAAATAGCGACGGCAATCATCCTCTCGTGCGCTGGCATTTGCCCGTGGCAGCTCAAGCTCAAAGCCCAGATGCTCCATGAGTGGAGCAGCATCTTCGGCAAAATGCTCCAACCTGATATAGAGCGCCTCGCGCGCCCGCCCGTCACTCGCGCGCAAATAGCTCTCGTAAGGATGCGTCTTTATCGGACCAGCCACAGCCGGCGCGCGCAGAAAGTCGCTAAAGCCCAGCGTCTTGGCCGTCGCTACTGCGGGGTGTTCAAAGTTCTGCACTTTCAGCCAATGATAATAGCTCACAATGCGGTCCCAAGGGTTACGCACCAAGGTAAAGCACAGCATCTCTCGCATCTCATCGCGGCTCACCAGCCCCTCGATGTCGGCCAGTGTCGAGTGCTTCCAAAGCCGCCCACGCGCCTCCGCACCCATCAGCTTCTTGCGCCGCTTCAGCGCTTTAGGCGTATCGCCCAGCATCAAGTCGTCGCGCATCGCCCGCGCCTCAAGCGCGAGAGCAAGCGAGGTTCCCCCCGTCTTCGGGATATGCACAAAAATATACTGTCGCCCGCGCGAAATAATCATGGCCGAAGCCTAGCTTTGCCGCGAGCGCAAAGCAATCACCGAGCCCGCGACAATGATCAGCGCAACCCCCGCCATCTGCACCGCGCTCAGGCTTTGCCCAAACCAGACAAAAGCAAAGGCAGGCCCGAACACCATGATCGAATATTCAAACACAGCCACATGCGAGGCCTCACCGAGCTGATAGGCTTTGGTTAGGCAAAAGACGCCCACGATCGAGCCGAGCACATGCGCCACCACAAGCAGGCTCACCCCTTCCATCGGCCAGACCCAGCCCCGTGTCACAAAGGCCAGTGGCCCGCTGATCTCTTCCACTCCAAAGACTGTAATCGCAAAAAGCCCGAGAATTCCGAGCACACCCTGCATCCCCATCGTGGCCGCCAAGAGCGTGCAGGTGCTCTCCGCTCCGCACATCCGCCGCGTAATCACAGCATTCAGCGCATAGAGCACCCCGCCGATGACCGGCACAATAACAAGCGGGCTAAAGCTGCTCGGGCTGACCTGAAGCACAACAAGTGTTCCGACAAAGCCTGCAATCACCGCACCAATGCGATAGGCGCCAATCGGTTCTCGCAAAAAAAGCGCGGTGATCAGAACAACAATGATGGGCGAGGTAAACAAACCTGCAAGCGACTGCGCAATCGGTAAAAAGGCGAGCGAGGCAAAGTAAAACACCATCGCCGAAGCAAACAGAAAGCTGCGCAACAAAACAGGCCACCAGTTCACAGGCAAAAACGGCTGCCCCAAAAGTCGCGCCACACCAAAGACCACAGGAATGGATATGAGCAAACGGATCACATACATCTGCCAAAGGCTGATCACCTCTGCCATCACGACGATAAAGTTATCGATCACCCCAAGGATAAGCATGCTCGCAAGCATCCAGACTGCCGCCGCTACAGGTCTTGTCTCAGTCACGTCATTTCCGTCCCCAATTTGTCGCACATAGGCTTTTCAAATATGCCTTCCTGCGCGTAGTCTCTCCCGAACCCGACATAAGCGGGAAAAAACAGGGAGAAGACAATGGCTCAAATGCGCGATGAAACTGGCTTGGATAAAAATGCCGCAAACTTTGTGGCCCTGACGCCGCTCTCTCACCTCAAGCGCGCTTCCTATATTTTCCCCGATCGTCTGGCTGTTGCCTACGGCACGCAGCATCGCAAAACATACGCCGAGTATCATGCCCGCGTCAGCGCGCTGGCCTCTGCTCTGTCCCGCGCAGGTGTTCAGCCAGGCGATGTCGTCACAACGCTTCTGCCCAATATCCCGGCCCATTGTGAGGCACATTTCGCCGTTCCTGCCGCAGGGGCCGTTCTCAATGCCGTCAACACACGGCTCGATATCGAAACCATTCGCTACATCTTCGAGCACGGCGAAGCCAAAATGGCGCTGGTCGATACAGAGTTCCTGCCCTCGGTCGAGGCCGCCATTGCGGCCATGGACGGCAAAGGCCCTCAAATTATCGAAGTCGCCGATCCCTCCCATGGCCACCCCGCCACTGGGCGATATCCGGAATATGAAGCCTTCCTCGCTGGCGGGGATGCCGCGTTCAAATGGATCATGCCACAAGATGAGTGGGAAAGCCTCGCACTCAACTATACGTCTGGCACAACGGGCCGCCCCAAGGGCGTTGTCTACCATCACCGCGGCGCATACCTGATGACCATGGGCACTGTCGTAAGCTGGCAACTCACCCTGCGCCCTGTCTACCTGACAATCGTGCCGCTGTTTCACTGCAACGGCTGGAACCACACATGGATGATGCCGCTTCTGGGCGGCACAATCGTCTGCTGCCGCAATGTCACAGCCAAGGCGGTCTATGATGCCATCGCCGATGAAGGCGTGACCCATTTTGGCGGCGCCCCCATCGTGCTCAACACGCTGGTCAACTGCGATGATGAAGACAGACGCGGCTTTGATCACACCGTCGAGGTCTTCACCGCAGGCGCGCCGCCCCCCGCCGCAACCTTGGCGGCGATCGAGCCGCTCGGGTTTAACGTCACACAGGTCTACGGCCTCACCGAAACATACGGCCACGTCACAGAATGCCTCTGGCGCTCGCGTTGGGATGAGCGCCCCTCCGAGGAGCGCTATGCCATCAAAGCGCGCACAGGTGTTCTCATGCCCATGATGGACGAAGCCGTGGTGCTGGATCCCGACACAATGGCCCCCGTCCCCCATGACGGCCAAACCCAAGGCGAAATCATGATCCGCGGGCATACCGTCATGAAAGGGTATTTGAAAAACCCCGAGGCCACAGCCGAGGCCTTCAAGGGCGGCTTCTTTCATTCGGGCGATCTCGCGATCCAGCACCCCGACACCTATCTGCAGATCATGGACCGCTCCAAAGATATCATCATCTCGGGTGGCGAAAATATCAGCTCTGTGGAGGTCGAAGGTGTGCTCGCCAGCCATCCCGCCGTTTCGCTCTGCGCCGTTGTCGCCAAGCCCGATGACAAATGGGGCGAAGTGCCCTGCGCCTTTGTTGAGCTCAAGCCCCGCGCAACCGCCAGCGAAGAGGAGCTGATCGCTTTTGCCCGTACAAAACTTGCTGGCTTCAAAACGCCCAAGAAAGTGGTCTTTCAAGACCTCCCCAAAACCTCCACGGGCAAAATCCAGAAATTCGAGCTGCGCACAATCGCCAAAACCCTCTAAAACCGCTCAGCTTCCTCTTTCCAAAACACCCTGGGGGAGGGGGCGAGCTCCCTCCCCCCCGCGCCGTGGCAAAGCCTCGGCGCAATCCCTCTTTCCACTGGCGCACACCGCATGCTACCCTCTGTAAAAAGAGGCAGGAGCAGCCCCATCCGATGACCGCGCTTAAAGAGTATGACCGTATAGAAGCCACTGGCCTCTGGCGTGCCAATGCAGACGCCCAGCGCCGTGAGGTGATCGTCTCGATTGGCGACGCCACGCTCACAATATCAGATCACAACGACCGCGCCCTCGCCCATTGGTCCCTCCCCGCGATAGAGCGCGCCAATCCGGGCACCCGCCCCGCGATTTTTCACCCAGATGGGGACCGCACCGAAACTTTGGAGCTTCCCTCAGACGAAGCCACGATGATCGACGCCATCGAAAAGCTCCGCTCCCGTATCGAGCGCGCGCGCCCACATCCGGGCCGCTTACGCCTCTGGGTTAGCCTTGGTGTCCTTGCTACAGTCGCCGCGCTTGGTGTCTTCTGGCTGCCTTCTGCCGCGCGCGATCATGCTGTGCGCGTTGTGCCAGATGTCAAACGCACAGAGCTTGGCTCTGCCCTCCTATCGCGCATCACCCGTGTCGCAGGCCTGCCCTGCACAGCCCCCGAAGGCACACGCGCCCTGCGCAAACTCGGCGCGCGCCTGCCTTCCCCGGATGGCGCCGCGCGCCTCGTCGTCTTGCCAGGCGGTGTGCTCGAGGCCGCCCATCTCCCGGGCGGGGTCATATTGCTCAATCGCGCCTTGATTGAGGACTTCGAAGAGCCTGACGTTGTCGCAGGTTATATTATCGCCGAGCACCTCGCAGCCGAACTGCACGACCCGCTACATGACTTTCTCACCCACGCAGGCCTCGTCACAACGCTGCGCCTCTTGACGACAGGCCAAGTGCCAAGTGCCGCCCAAGACGCCTACGCCGAGCACATGCTCACAGAGCCTCGCAGCTTTGTGCCCCAAGACACCCTGCTGCGTGGCTTTGCCGCTTGGTCTGTGCGCGCGCGCCCCTACGCCTATGCGCGCGACATCACAGGCGAAGAGACACTCGAGTTGATCGAGGCAGACCCTTTCGCCACTGTCACGCCAGAGCCGCTCCTCTCGGACAATGACTGGCTCCGCCTCCAAGGCATCTGCGGCAGCTGAATTTCGCACCCGCGACATTTCTTGTCGCCCCACGCCCTTGCCAAGCCAGCCCGCTTTGGCGAGACTGCCTTCAAAGGGCAGTCCTGAGTCTCGCCCGAACACAATCTTGAGACATGAACCGTAGGGAGACGGCAATGCGATTTGAAACTCCAGAAACAGTTGAGGGCGCCGTCGCGCTTCTCGCCGCCAACGCAGGCGCGCGTGTTCTGGCAGGCGGCACAGACCTGCTCGTCCGCCTGCGCGCAGGCCATATCGAGCCCTCTTCCATCGTTGATATCAAGCGCATCGCTGGCATGAACGAAATCACATCCGAGGAGGGTGGCTGGCGCATCGGCGCAGGGGTCTCCTGCGCGGCCATGGGCGAACACGCAGGCCTCAAGGCAGATTACCCCGGTGTTGTCGAAGGCGCAGAGCTGATCGGCTCCACTCAGGTTCAAGGCCGCTGCACTATGGTCGGCAATCTCTGCAACGCAGGCCCCGCGGGCGATAGCGTTCCCGCCATGGTCGCGGCAGGCGCAACCGTCCGCATCGCTGGCCCCAATGGCACAAGAGATGTTCCCGTGATCGAAATCCCCCTCAGCCCTGGCAAAAACTCCCTCGCCGCTGGCGAGTTCGTTACGTCGGTCTTTCTGCCCGCGCGCGCCCAAAAGGGCAGCGATGCTTACCTGCGCTTTATCCCGCGCACAGAGATGGATATCGCCGTGGTTGGCTGCGCTGTAAATATTATTCTTGGCGAAGACGGCACGGTTGAATGCGCTGGTGTCTCGCTCGGCGCGGTCGCCCCTAAGGTTCTGCTTGTCAAAGAAGCTGCCCAAGCTCTCATCGGCTCCAAATGCGAAGATGCCGCGCTGGATGCCTGCGCCGCGGCCGCTTCTGCCGCTGCCAAACCGATTGATGACAAACGCGGCACAGTGGCGTTCCGCAAAGACGTCACTGCCGTCCTCGCCCGCCGCGCCGCCCGCCTTGCTTACACCCGTGCACTGGGAGAACACTCATGAGCCGTATCCACGTCAACACAACCATCAACGGCGACAGCGTCGATTACCTCTGCGAAGCCGAGGATACACTCCTTGATGTGTTGCGCGACCAGCTTGATCTAACAGGGTCCAAAGAGGGCTGCGCCTCAGGCGATTGCGGCGCTTGCTCGGTCATGCTGGATGGCCGTCTCGTTTGCTCCTGCCTCGTGCTCGGAGCCGAAGCAGAGGGCCGCTCTGTCGAGACCATCGAAGGCATGGCCGATGGCGAAACGCTGCACCCTTTGCAGAAAAACTTTATCGACAAGGCCGCGCTCCAGTGCGGTATCTGCACACCGGGTATCCTTGTCGCAGCCAAAGATCTGCTCGCGCGCAATCCCGACCCGACCGAGGAAGAAGTCCGCTACTGGCTCGCAGGCAATCTCTGCCGCTGCACGGGCTATGACAAAATCATCCGCACCGTCCTTGAGACAGCAGCCGAAATGAGAGGAGCAGCCTGATGGCCAAAGACGAGTTCCAGACCCGCAGCTTCAAAGTTGTCGGCACACGCCCTCCTCGCCCCGACGGGCTTGATAAAGTCACAGGTCGCGCCCGCTACGGCGCGGATATGTCAGCACCCGGAATGCTCATCGGCCTTTGCCTGCGCAGCCCCCACGCCCACGCGCGGATTGTGTCCATTGATACCTCAGCAGCGGAAGCGATGACCGGGGTCAAAGCCGTGGTCACCCGTGCGGATTTCACCCACACACCCGAGGACCAAGGCACACGCGATGTGCTCGACAATGTCATGGCAGGCGAAAAGGCCCTTTACGATGGCCACACCGTCGCCGCCGTCGCCGCCACCTCGCGCTCTGTCGCCCGGGCTGCTCTAAAGGCCATCAAGGTCGAGTATGACGTGCTGCCTCATGTGGTCGATGTCGACGAGGCCATGAAAGAAGGCGCCCCCGTTCTCCACGAAGGTCGCCAGCAGGAAAGCGTCCCCCCAGGCTATAGCCAAAACGTGCTCGCGCGCAGCCAGTATGGCCACGGCGACATCGACGCAGGTTTTGCAGAGGCCGATCTCATCATCGAGCGCAGCTTCACAACGGCCGCCACCCATCAGGGCTATATCGAGCCTCACGCCTGTTTGGCGACCATGGGCAACGATGGCCAAGGCGATCTCTGGTGTTGCACCCAAGGCCACTACATGGTCCGCAACACCTGCTCCGCCATCATGGGCATGGACGCAGGCCGCCTCAAAGTCACGGCCTCCGAAATCGGCGGCGGCTTTGGCGGCAAAACAACAGTCTTTCTAGAGCCTGTCGCCCTCATGCTGTCCAAAAAGACAGGCAAGCCCGTCAAGATGACAATGGCGCGCGAAGAAGTTCTGCGCGCCTCCGGCCCGACATCCTCAACCTCGATTGATATCAAGATCGGCGTAAAAAAGTCAGGCAAGATCACCGCAGCCCAAGGTGAGTTCCGCTATCAGTCAGGCGCGTTTTACGCCATGAATGGCGCGCTCGGCGCCATGTGCGGCTTTGCGCCCTATGATCTGGAAAATCTCCAGTCTGTCGGCTGGGAAGTGGTCACAAACCGCCCCAAAGCCGCGGCCTACCGTGCCCCTGGCGCGCCCATGGCCGCCTTTGCCGTCGAAAGCGTGATGGACGAACTCGCCAAAGAGCTCGACATGGACCCGATCGAACTGCGCCTTCTCAACGCCGCCGACGAAGGCGCAAAGTCCGCCTATGGCCCGACATATCCCGCCATTGGCCTCAAAGCCACGCTGGAAGCCGCGAAGGCGCACCCGCACTGGAGCGCGCCACTTGGGCCAAATCAGGGCCGCGGTATGGGCTGCGGCTTCTGGTTCAACTTCGGGGGCGACACTTGCGTTTCCATTATGATCAACCCTGACGGAACCGTAAGCTTGTCTGAGGGCAACCCCGATATCGGCGGCTCCCGCGCCTCCATGTCTATGATGGCCGCAGAAGAACTCGGCATTCCCTACGAGCAGGTTCGCACCGTGATCGCTGATACAGCCACACTCGGTCAAAACGAGGTCACAGACGGTTCCCGCGTAACGTTCGCAGTCGGTCTGGCAACAATCAAAGCCGCCCGCCACGCCATCGAAATCATGAAGGCCCGCGCCGCCGCCACATGGGGGATCGAGCCCGAAGCCGTAGAGTGGGTCGATGGCGCTGCCCAGCCCGCTGGCCCCAACGCAGGCAAATTCCCTCCTATGACGCTCAAAGACATTGCCGCCATCGCCTCAAACACAGGCGGGCCGATCTCAGGTCACTTTGAAGTCAACGCCGAAGGCGCAGGCGTCAGCTTCGGCACGCATATCGCCGATACAGAAGTCGACCCCGAAACAGGCGCTGTCAAAGTGCTGCGCTACACCGTCTTCCAGGACGCGGGCAAAGCGGTCCACCCCGACTATGTCGAAGGCCAGCTTCAGGGCGGCGCTGTGCAAGGCATCGGCTGGGCGCTCAACGAAGAATATATCTACGGTGACGATGGAACGCTGCAAAACGCGGGCTACCTTGATTATCGCATCCCAGTCGCCTCCGACTTGCCGATGATCGACCCTGTGATCCTTGAAATCCCAAATCCCGGCCACCCCTACGGTGTCCGCGGCGTGGGCGAAACAGGGATCGTCCCGCCACTGGCCACACTGGCCAATGCCGTCAGCCGCGCCGCAGGCGTGCGCATGACAAGCCTGCCGATGTCGCCGCCCAAGCTTCTGGCGGCCATCAAAGCGCGCTGAGCCGTGGTCACGGTCACACTCTGGGGCTCCCTCGCCGATCTGGCGGGGGGGCAACGCGAGCTAGAGGTCAACGCCTCCAACCTGCGCGAACTCCTCACAGAACTGCAAGCAAATCACCCCGCCCTGCGTCCCCAGCTCGCCCGCGGCGTTTCCGTCTCCATTGATGGCAAAATCTACAACGACAGCTGGTTCCAGCCGATCCTTGAAACAAGCGAAGTCGTCCTGCTCAACCGCCTCGAAGGCGGCTAAAGCCCTATCCCTTTTTCTTTCCAAAAATATCCCGTGGGGGTCTGGGGGAGCAGCGCTCCCCCAGCGGATCGGATTTTCGCAAAGCGAAAATTCGATCCCAATTACCGCCGCTTCACATGCTGCAAAAGCGCTTCCGAGGCATAACCATCCGCCATCAAGCCGTTGCGGCTCTGATAATCCTTGATCTGCGCCTTGGTGTTCGGCCCGATCTTGCCGTCAATCTTCTCAAGCGCATACCCTTTGCGCTTCAAATGGCGCTGCAGCTCTTTGGTCTCATCCTCTGTCAAAGGCCGCTCACCGGGGCCAAAATTACCCTTGAGTGGCACACCGCCCAGCAAACGGTCCGCCAGATGCCCGACACCAATCACATAAGCATCCGCCGCATTATAGCGCTCGATCGCACGGAAGTTTTTCTCGAAAATCATCAAAGCAAGTCCACGCCCGCCATCAGGAAAAAGGATCGACGCCGATCCATAATCCCGCACCGGCTGGCCGTTCACATCCCTCACCCCAAGCTTGGCCCAATCGCTCGGCATCTTCTGGGTCTTGCGGCTCGCGAGCCCGCGGTTAAAGCCAGCGGGCAAACTCACTTCAACGCCCCAAGGCATCCCCTTCTGCCAGCCCGAACGCGCAAGGTAAGCCGCCGTTGAGGCCAAGGCATCACTCGGATCATTGCTCCAGATGTCGCGCTTGCCGTCGCCGGTAAAGTCCACAGCAAACAGCTCGTAAGACGTGGGGATAAACTGTGTATGCCCCATAGCGCCGGCCCATGAGCCTTTCATATTCGCTGCCGTCGTATCGCCCCGCTGCAAAATTTTCAGCGCCGCGATCAGCTGCTTGGTGAAAAAGTCGCGTCGGCGCCCGTCATAGGCCAGCGTCGCCATCGCCTCGATCACATTGTAATCGCCCTTTATGTCCCCATAAAAGCTTTCAAGCCCCCAAACCGCCGTGACAATCTCTTTTTCCACGCCGTATTTGCGCTCGATCGCTTCCAAGGTGCGGCGGTGCTTGCGCAACATTTTCTGCCCGTCAGAAACCCGTTTGTCAGAGGTCGCGTTCGACAGATATTCCCAAATCGTTTTGGTAAACTCGGCCTGATTGCCGTCGCTCTTGATCACATCGGTGTTGTACTGAATGCCACGAAAGGCTTGGGTGATCACCCGCTGGCTGATCCCTGCACTGGCCGCACGCGGCTTAAAGCTCTCAACCCAGTGTTCAAATCCCGCATTGCGCGGATAGCTCTTCACCTCCAGAAGCGGAGCTTCAGGCGTGGCCTCAGGGCTCAAGTCAGCAGGGCGTATCACTGGGCGCAACGTCGGCTGCACCTTACTCACGCGGATGACAGAAACAACTTCGCCGCCCGCGCCCGAACCAGGGCGCATGACTGGGCGCAAGGAGGTATCCACCGTGCCGCTCGCCGCCACAGAGCCCGAAAGCCCTGCCATCAATACTGAAAGTCCTAAATATCGTTGAAGCATTTTTGCCTCTTTCACTGCTCTCATGAAGCCTAACGCGAAACAGTCGTTTCCGAAAGAGAAACCCTCAAGCGCAGGCCCCCGACAAGCGAATGCTTGCCGCACGCAGAGATTCACTGCTTATATTCAAGTTCGCGGCGCGCAGTCGGCCCCGGAGATATTCTGGCAAGAGGAAGGCCTATTTACGTTTGCGCTCGATCTTGCGTTTGGTTTTATCACCTTTGATCTTGGCTTTGGCTTGAGCGCGTTTGGGCGGCTTGCCCCGACCGCGTGGACCATTGCCACGGCCTTTGTCGACGGCGCGACCATCCAGCTCCAGAAGCTCAAGCACAATCCCCCCCGTCACGGGGGCCGCCTCGGCAAGCTTCACTTTCACCCGCAAGCCAAGGGTGATCTCGCGGCGGGTCTCGGAGCCAACGAGCACGCCGCGGTCGGCGTCAAAGTTGAAAAACTCGCGCCCCAGCTCGCGCATCGGCACAAGACCGTCTGCGCCCGTCTCGTCGAGTTTCACAAAAATCCCAAAGCGCGCAATCCCGCTGACCTTGCCGTCAAAGGCCTCGCCCACCCGCTTGTTGAGATAAGATGCAAGGTAGCGATCCGTTGTGTCGCGCTCAGCCAGCATGGAGCGGCGCTCTGTAGCGGAGATATGCTGCGCCGTTTCGGTCAGATCGGCCTCATCCTCAGGGGTCAACCCGTCCTCGCCCCAGCCATGGCTCGAAACAAGCGCGCGGTGCACGATCAGATCAGCATAGCGGCGGATCGGTGAGGTGAAATGCGAGTAGGCCTTGAGCGCAAGACCAAAGTGGCTGAAGTTCTCGGGCGAATAATAGGCCTGTGTCATCGAGCGCAATGTGCTCATGTTGATCAGCTCGGCCTCTTCCATGCCCTCTGCCTGTTTGAGAAGCGTGTTGAGGTGCATCGTCTTGAGCACTTGCCCCTTGGCCAGCGTCAGCCCAGACGCCTGCGCCACTTCTCGCAAAGCATCAAGCTTCTCGGTGCTTGGCTCTTCATGAACACGAAAGAGCTGTGCCGTCTTGCGCGCAATAAGCTCTTCTGCGGCACAAACATTGGCAAGCACCATGAACTCCTCGATCATACGGTGCGCATCAAGCCGCTCGGCATAATCAATCGAAACAACCTCGCCCTCGTCATTCAGCACAATCTTGCGCTCTGGCAGATCAAGCTCAAGCGGCTGGCGCACAGCCCGCGCCGTCCGAAGCGCATAGTAAGCCTCGTATAGTGGCGCGATGACCTCTTCCATCAAAGGCGCGCACTTCTCGTTTGGTGCGCCATCCTGCGCCGCCTGTACCTCCTGATAGTTCAGGGAAGCTGGCGATTTCATCAAACCACGCACAAAGCTATGGGAGAGTTTTGTGCCCTGCGCATCCACTTGCATCCGCAGCGCAATACAGGCGCGCGGCACACCCTCATGCAAAGAGCACAAATCGCCAGACAAACGGTCAGGCAACATCGGCACAACCCGATCAGGGAAATAGCTTGAGTTGCCGCGCTTGCGCGCCTCACGGTCAAGCTGCGTGCCAGGGCGCACATAATGCGCCACATCCGCAATCGCGACCCAGATGATATGACCGCCTTTGTTCTTCGGGTCCGTATCCGCCTCCGCATAACAGGCGTCGTCGTGGTCGCGCGCATCATGCGGATCAATCGTCACAAGCGGCAGCTCACGCAAATCTTCGCGCCCTTTGAGCCCCGCAGGTTTCATCGCATCCGCCTCCGCTATCACAGCGTCAGGAAAACGATCAGGAATGCCATGCTGGTGGATCGCAATCAGGCTCACAGCCCGCGGCGCCGAAGGGTCGCCCAAGCGGTTGACAATCCGCGCCTTGGGCAGGCCCATGCGCGCCTTGGGGCCAATATAAGCCCCCTCCACAAGTTCGCCGTCCTTCGCTCCGTTCACAGAGCCCGCGTCAACGGTCCATTCCTTCTGCTCGCCCTTGTCGATCGGAAGGATACGCCCCCCGTCCGAGCCAGCACGGTAAATCCCGAGCACAAGCGTAGGGTTCGTCCCGATGCGGCGAATAAGACGGCCCTCATAGGCATAGGGCTCGCCCGTCACCTGCGTCAGCCGCGCAAGGATCTGATCACCCGCACCAAGAGCCGGGTCGGACGCCTTCGTGATCATCATGATCTTGGGCATATCGCCCTCGCCCTGCCACTCCAGCGGCTCAGCCATCAAATCCCCGTCAGCGGTCGGCCCGGCCACACGCAAAACCGAGACAGGCGAAAGCTTGTCACTGTCGCGGTAAGTCTTTTTGCGCCGCTTCAAGTGCCCTTCGTCTTCGAGCTCTTTCATGATGCGCTTAAGGTCAATCCGCCGCGCGCCTTTGATGCCAAAAGCTTTGGCAATATCACGCTTTGCAGTCTGGGTCGGGTTCTCGGAAATCCATGTAAGGATTTCCTCTTTCGAAGGGAGCTTGTTCATGGCTCTCCCGCTATCATGCCCTTATGGGGAAGGGAATATTTACCTTCTCTTCACAAATGGCCTAACGCATCGAGCGGCGCACGCAGGCTTATCTAATATTCTCTTAACAAAAACACGTTTCAGGCGGTGCACGGGTTGTGCACGGGTTGTGCACGCATATCACCCCCCTAGAATCAGAGTCACTCACCCCCCGTTAACCCTCTGGCGCGTAGGGCTAAGGCTTTGGTAAGTCGCGCGCCACGTCGACATCCGACAGCTCCGCCACAAGCCCGTAGGATTGCCCCTGAAGGGTCGCGAGACTGTCTGACAACGTCTCTGCACAAGACCACCTCACCCCTTCAAAAAGCTGCGGTGGAAGGGGGCGCGTACGGCGAAACCCCGTGAGCCAAAAGCCCCCGTCCGTGGCAGGCCCAAAGACTGCCTCATGGCGTCCCAGCGCCGCGAATGCCTCTGAAATATGCGCCTTTTGCACGCTCGGGATATCTCCGCCAATCAGGCAGGCTCGCCCCTTGGGAAGCGCCTCGAATGCCCTTCGCATCCGCGCACCCAAGTCACCCTGACCTTGCGGAATTCGTGGCAAATCTAGGGGCCAGACACTGCTCTCCAAAGCCGTGTCTGGAGCCACGCTTAACCATATCTGCCAGCGCGGATCATCAAGCCGCCTCAGCAAACTTCGGACCTGATGACGAAACCACCATGCCGCCGCGACACGGCCAATATCCTTGGCCAAGCGCGTCTTGACCCGCCCCGCAGCAGGGAATTTTACCATCACAATGAGGTGCTGGTCAGCCCGCAAAATAGTCGCTCAAAATGCGTTTGTAGATCGCTTTCAACTCGTGAATCTGTGCTGTCTCAACGCGTTCATCCACCTGATGCATCGTCTTTCCAACAAGCCCGAACTCCACAACAGGGCAGTGATCCTTCACAAACCGCGCATCGGATGTGCCGCCTGTCGTGGACATCTCAGGCGTGCGTCCTGTCACAGCCTCAACACTTTTCGCCACAAGAGCTGACAGCGCTCCAGGCGGCGTGATAAAGCTTTCACCCGAAATTTTTATTTTTATATCAATGTCTACGCCAAAAGCATCGCGCACCTTGGCCGCTTCGCCCTCCAGCCAAGCCGTGAGGCTCGCGCCCGTGTGACTGTCATTGAAACGGATATTCACGCAGGCGCGGCTCTGCGCAGGAATCACATTTGTCGCACCATTGCCCGTATCAATCGTCACAACAGCAAGCGTCGAGGCATCAAAATGCTCCGTGCCTTGGTCAAGCTCGGCACTGGCCAAACCGTCCATCAAACGCACCATTGCACTCAGCGGATTGTTGGCACGGTGCGGATAGGCCGAGTGGCCCTGAACGCCCGTCACAGTAAACCAAGCCGTCATGCTCCCGCGCCGCCCGATCTTCATCATCTCGCCCATCTCGTTGGGGCATGTTGGCTCGCCAACAAGGCAGACGTCTATGCGCTCGCCCACTTTTTGCATGTGCTCCAGAAGCGCAGTTGTGCCGTCTACGGCGTCGCCCTCCTCATCGCCCGTAATGGTGAGGATCACCGCACCATCAGGAGGTGTGTCTTGGACAAACTCGATGGCAGCAGCGACAAAGGCCGCAACACCCGACTTCATATCAGTCGCGCCGCGCCCCCAGATCATTCCGTCTTTTTCCACCGCCCCGAAAGGCGGCACACTCCACGCGGCTTCATCGCCCACAGGCACAACATCCGTGTGGCCATTGAAGCCGAAAGACTTGTTCGCGCCCCGCGCCCCCCAGCGCGCAAAAAGATTGCTCACCTCGCCACGGTCCGCGCGCGCGCACTCAAAGCCCGCCTCGGAGAGCAGCGTTTCAAGCAACGTGAGTGCGCCCCCCTCAGCAGGCGTTACCGAAGCGCATTGTATAAGAGATTTCGTCAGCTCTGCCGCGTCTACCTGAGAAGCCATAATTTCCGCCTTTCGCGATTTCGGTGCACACAACACTACATATCGTGGCTTTTGCGCCGCCGCAAACAACAGACCGCCGCAAATTTGCCACGTTTGTGTTGCGATAGCGCCTTAATCACTTAACAGGAGCAAATTTTTCGTGTTAACCTTTCGGTAATAATAAACCAGAGGCAAAGCAGGTGCGCAGGGTCCTCCGATCCTGATCATCCACAGAGCGAAAAACGCCAACGATAACTGTATCTTACAGATCCGTACCGTCCGCTTTGCCCTGAAAGAGGCAGTAGTAGTATGGTCGCGGCGTCAGAATTGCCGATAAACACGAGTGCGTCCGCTATGCAAATGGCGCAGACGATTTTCGGAGACGGGGCAACCGTGTCCAGCGCGTACTATTCGGGCAGCAACTACTCGTCAGGCATCTATTCAAACGGCGATTCAGTCGCCCCCGGTGTCACACCTGGAGACACAGGCGTAATCCTCTCCACAGGTCGCGCCACCGACTTCACAAACTCAAGCGGTTCCTCCAACCAAAGTAACTCGACCAGCACCAACACTGGCGGAGCAAACAACCTCGCAGACTTCAACGCCGCTGCAAACACGCGCACTTATGACGCCTCCTATCTCGACATCGATTTCGTACCCACAGGCAGCGTGATGACCATGCAGTTTGTGTTTTCGTCTGAGGAATACCCAGAGTATGTAAACTCACTCTATCAGGATTTTATCGGCGTCTGGGTCAACGGTAGCTTTGTTGATATTAGCATCGGGAATGGCGATCTGGACCCCGGAAATATCAACCAAGGCAACAACGAAAACCTCTACGTCGACAACACTAACGACGATTACAATACCGAAATGGACGGCTTCACCGTCACCATGACGCTCACAATGAATGTCAATCCAGGGGTCACCAACTCGATCCGTATCGGCATCGCCGACGTGCTCGACGGCAGCTATGACTCTAATCTTCTGATCGCCGCCGACAGCGTTCAAACCGTGCTTATCGCCAACGATGACTCGTATCATCTCGCCGATCCCAACCAAGTCAAAATCATCAACGTTCTGGACAACGATATCCGCCCAAGCGGCGCAACTCTCACAATCACCCACATCAATGGCGTCGCCGTCACAGCTGGCAGCACGATCACTCTCGCCACAGGTCAAACCGTTCAGCTCAATGCGGACGGAACCTTTACGCTCACCGCAGACACCAACGCCAAAGCTTTCAACTTCACCTATACAATCGATGATGGAACCAACACCGATGTCGGCTATGTCATCATCGACGCAGTCCCCTGTTTCGTGCGCGGCACGGCCATCCTGACAGAGCGGGGCGAAGTGAACGTCGAAGACCTACAGATCGGCGACATGGTTCAAACCCGCGACAATGGCTTCCAACCAATCCGCTGGATGGGCAACCGCACCACAGCGGCCCGCGGCAAGCACGCACCAATCCGCATTCGAGCAGGTACATTTGGCGCCCACAAAGAACTTTGGCTCTCACCCCTCCATCGCGTGCTGATCCGCGATTCACTCGCTGAACTTCTCTTCGGAGAATACGAGGTGCTTGTTTCCGCCCGTGACCTTGTAAATGACAAGTCCGTCACGGTGGTTGAGGGCGGCACAGTCGAATATTTCCACCTGCTCTTTGATCAACATGAGGTAATTTACTCCGAAGGCTTGCCCACCGAGAGCTTCTTGCCAGGACCACAGCTTGCTGACAGCTTTGAGGAAGAAATCGCCGCTGAAATTTATGAGTTGTTCCCCGAGATCGATCCCGCAACAGGACTTGGCTACAGCCCTGCAGCGCGCCGCACACTGAAGCCCTTTGAGGCCCAGTTGCTCAGCGCTACAGAAGCCAAGGTCGCCTAGACGCAGATGGCTTGGTTCGCCATCTCCGATACCGACCGCCAACACTTCGGCTGGTCTGAGGCACAAGGATTTCTGGCTCGTGGAAGCCTCGTGGTCGAAACCCGCCTCTCAACCGATGATCGCCCCCAGACGCTCCTGTCCTTCCGCGAGCGCTTCCCGTGGGAACGCAGCCTATCGCTGCAAGCCATACCAGGCGGCGGCATTATTCTGATAACCTCCCAGCAAGGCGAAAGCTCCCACATCGCACTTGATCTGGACGCCTCCGAGCGCTCGGACCTCTTGCGCATCACATATAGCTGGGATGCCCCTGCCCGCTGGGGCCGCTTGGCAATAGAGCGCCCCGAGCGCGGCTCTGTCCGCTCGATCTTGGCCCCACGCCCGCGCCCTCTCTGGCTCGACGACATCAAAACCATGACGCTCTCTCACAAACTGATCCATCTTGACAGTGATATCGAATTTTTTGCGTTTTCAGACGAGATAGAGCCTCTTGGCCCAATGCCAAGTCTCACAGCCAATGTCCCGCTTCTGGCTCAAGGTGAGTATCGCCCTGTCGCCCAGCTGATGCGCGGCGACCTCGTCCATACGCTGGAGCACGGCCTTGTGCCCATCCTAGCCCATGTCTCACGGACCGTGCCTGCGCGCGGCAGCTTCCGCCCTGTACGCCTACGAGCGCCCTACTTCGGGCTGCAAAAGGATATCATCGTCGCCCCCGACCAAAAGCTCGTCGTGAGCAAGCCAATGGTAGAATACATGTTCGGCTGCGAAGCGGTGCTTGTACCAGCACGCCACCTCGTCAACGGCACCTCAGCGATCTGGCATGATCTTGATCTGACAACGACCTACCACCAGCTTGTTCTCCCCGAACACGAGACTTTGCTCGCCGCAGGCTCGGCCCTTGAAAGCCTGTTTATCGGACGGATCAGACGCAAGCCAGAACACCACGCCCAGAGCCTTCTCAGCCCGTTATCGCGGTCCTATCTGCCAGAGCACATGCTCTCGGCACACCCTGTCTTGCGCCCATTTGAAGCAATCACATTGGTTGAGCAGTCAGCCGCTTAAACGCCCAGATGTGTCTGGGTAATGTCATCAGACAGATCTGTCATCGCTCCGCGCCACACAGAGCGTCCCCGCTCAAGGATCACTGCGCTATCGCAAACAGCACGCAGCTCCTTCACGGACTTGTCGATCACCAGAATAGACAGCCCCGTCTGCGCCTTAAGTGAACCTACCGCCGACCAAATTTCCTGACGGATGATCGGTGCAAGCCCTTCTGTGGCCTCATCCAGAATAAGCAGGCGCGGGTTTGTCATCAAAGCTCGTCCAATCGCAAGCATTTGCTGCTCCCCGCCCGAAAGGGATGCTGCACGCTGATCTTTGCGCTCTGCAAGCCGAGGGAAAAGCGCAGTGACACGAGACATATCCCAGTGGCCCTTGCGCGCAGCCGCAACCAAATTCTCCTCGACAGTCAGCGAAGCAAAACAGCGCCGCCCCTCAGGCACAAGCCCGATCCCGAGCCTCGCAGCCCGATGGCTTGGAAGGCGCTCAAGATCGTGGCCATCAAAAACAATCTGCCCCTGTGCGGGCAACATACGACAGATGCACTTTACCGTCGTACTCTTACCCATGCCATTGCGCCCCATTAGCGCCATGACTTCTCCCTCAGACAGCTTCAGAGAAACACCAAACAGCGCTTGGCTGACCCCATAAGAGGCAGAAACTTTGGAGAGCGTCAAAAGGCTCATGCCTCCTCCCCCAAATAGGCTTCGCGCACCTCTCGGTTTGCGCGGATATCATCGACTGCCCCGGTCGCAATCACACGGCCATAAACCAAAACGCTGATGCGATCCGCCAGCGCAAAAACGGCGTCCATATCATGCTCGACAAGCAAGATAGGAGCCTCCTGCTTAAGCTCCTGTAGAAACCTAGTGAGCCGTTGGCTGCCTTCCATGCCAAGGCCCGCCATAGGTTCATCCATCAGGAATGCTTTTGGCGACAGCGTCAACGCCACAGCAACTTCAAGTTGGCGGCGCTGCCCGTGGCTTAATTCGGCTGTGCGCACGTTGCGAAAGTCTTCCAGTCCCACACGCTCCAACGCCGCGTCTGCCCGCGCAACAAGGGCTTTGTCCTTCAAGGCAGGCGTCCAGAATCGCCATGGCCGCCCGCTTGCGCCCAGCGCCCCAAGCACCGCATTTTGCAAAACAGTGTCTTCCATCGCCAAGGCCGAAATCTGAAACGTCCGCCCCAAGCCCGCCTTGGCACGTGCGCGTGCACTCAGCCCTGTCACATCCCGTCCCATCAGCTCCACACGCCCCACATCGGGCTGGAGCGTGCCACAAATCTGTGCAATCAGCGTAGACTTCCCCGCCCCGTTCGGTCCGATGATCGCGTGAATTTCGCCAGCCCGCAGATCAAGCGAAATATCCTCACTCGCTTTGAGCGCTCCAAAAGACTTGCTGATCCCATAGGTTGCCAAAACCGCCTCAGACATCGCTACGCTCCCGCCCTGCAATCATCCCGATAATCCCGCCACGCCCGAAGAGTACGATCAGCAACAAAAGCAAACCAAGATAGACATGCCAATAGTCGCTCAATCCCCCGAGCCAATGCTCAAGCCCGACAAAGATAAGCGCGCCAACCACAGGTCCGAAAAGCCGCCCAACCCCTCCAATGATGATAAAAACCATAATCTCGCCAGAGAGCTGCCAGCTAAACATCGTTGGGCTAACAAAACGGTTGAGGTCGGCAAAGAGCGCTCCAGAAAGACCTGTGATCGCCCCCGAAATCACAAAAGCAACAAGCTTGAGGCGTATCCCGTTCAATCCCACGGTCTCGACACGTTGCGGAACCTGCCGCACTGCCCCAAGCGCCAAACCAAAAGGCGACTTCGCCAGCCTGTGAGCGGCAAAAAGTGCCACGCTTAAGATCACAAGGCAGATGCCATAGAACTGGATCGGATCAAGAGTGTTCAGCCCAGGGAAACCATTGCGCACGTAGATAGAGAGCCCGTCTTCGCCCCCGTAAGCCGACCAGCTGATCGCGAAATAATAAAACATCTGCCCAAAAGCGAGCGTGATCATGATGAAGTAAACGCCTCCTGTGCGCAGCGAAAGCACCCCGATCAGCAGGGCAGCTAACGTTGAGACAAGTATCGCAATAAGCCAGATGACTGGCATCGACTTTGTCCCCTCGATAAGAAGAGGCGCCTCCAAAAGCGGCGTATATGCCTGCGCATGATAGGCCAGAATGCCCATAGCATAGCCGCCAAGCCCAAAGAAAACGGCATGCCCAAAGCTCACTAGGCCCCCAAGGCCAAGCGCGATATTGAGGCCAACAGCCGCCAGTGCAAAAATAGCTGCACGCGTCATTAGCGTGATGGTGAAAGGCTCATCCATCCAAACCGCCCAAACAGGCAACACCACGAGGATCGCAAAGATGACGGCATTGAGATAGCGCTCCTGCATCATGCCCGCACCCCGTAAAGGCCTGTTGGCCGCCAGATCAGAACCGCACCCATTAGAATATAGATCGCCATAGAAGCCAGCGATGACCCGACGGACGACGCGGCCGCAGGTGCCATGAAAAGCCCGAAGAACGGGGGCAGGAAGACCCCGCCCAGAGTGTCAGTTAATCCGACCAAAAGCGCGCCAACAAGAGCGCCTTTGATAGAGCCGATACCGCCAATCACGATCACGACGAAAGCAAGGATCAAGACAGGCTCGCCCATCCCGACCTGCACCGATTGGATCGCACCAACGAGTGCGCCCGCAAGACCCGCAAGGGCAGCCCCAAGTGCAAAAATGAGTGTGTAGAGCCGTGAGATATCAACTCCCAAAGCAGCAATCATCTCACGGTCGTTTTCGCCTGCCCGAATTTGAATCCCTATACGCGTACGCGTGATCATGAGGCCAAGCCCCGCCGCCACAAACAAACCAGCACCAATCAGAACAAGCCGATACAGTGGATATTCTATGCCACCAGGCAAACTGACAGGGCCACTTAAATAGGGTGGAATTTGCAAGAAGAGCGGGAACGAACCAAACATCCAGCGCGTCCCTTCAGAGAAGATCAAGATAAGAGCAAATGTTGCCAGAACCTGATCAAGATGATCCTTGTCGTATAGCCGACGTATCACCAGAAGCTCGATCAAAGCCCCTGCGGCCGCCGCAGCAGCCATCGCAGCGGCGAGCGCAAGCACAAACGAACCAGTCGCTCCCGCGACAGCCGCTGCAGCAAAAGCACCGACCATATAAAGAGAGCCATGGGCAAGGTTGATTAAGCCCATCACGCCAAAGATGAGCGTGAGACCAGCAGCCATGAGAAACAGCATGATACCAAACTGAAGCCCGTTCAGCACCTGTTCTGCAATGAGGATAAAAGACATGCGCTTTGCAAACTGGCCGCGCCCGTCAAGGCGCGGCCAAAGTCACTTACATTTTGCAATCAGCCGCATAAGCGTCTGCGTGGTTTTCCAGCGCAGGACCAATCAGTTTGTTTGTGTAGACGTCACCCTCTTTAACAACCTCGCGCGCGTAAATCGTCTGGATAGGGTGATGGTTGTTGCCAAACTTGAAGTCACCGCGTGTGCTGGCAAATTCAGCAGCCTTGAGAGCCGCCCGGAAGGCCTCTGCATCACTTACATCTGCTTTTTCCAGAGCAGAGATCAACAGGTTCGCAGTGTCAAAGCCCTGACTCGCATAGAGCGAAGGCAAACGGCCAAACTCGGCTTGGAAGCTTTCAACGAATGCAGCATTGGCGGCATTGTCGAGGTCTTTATTCCACTGCGAGGTGTTCACAACGCCAATGGCG
This sequence comes from Lentibacter sp., assembly GCF_029254145.1. Lineage (GTDB taxonomy): Bacteria > Pseudomonadota > Alphaproteobacteria > Rhodobacterales > Rhodobacteraceae > Lentibacter. Next base: position 12,744 of record NZ_JAQWYD010000086.1, on the reverse strand, counting down.
GCATCCCCCACAGCTTGCAAGATACCTTGATCAAACGAAAAGGCTGGGCCGACAACAGGCAAATCCACGCCCGAGTCTGCATATTGTTTCAAAAATGCAATCCCCATCCCACCAGGCAAGAAGAAGAAGACAGAATCCGCACCGCTCGCACGGATCTGGGCAATCTCTGCTGCATAATCTGTTTGGCCAAGCTGAGTGTAAATTTCGCCTGCAAGCTCGCCTTTAAAGAAGCGCTTGTAGCCTGTCAGAGCATCCTGCCCAGCAGGATAGTTTGGCGCAAGAATAAAGGTTTTTCCGTATCCAGCGGAGTTGGCATATGCCCCAGCCGCTTCGTGGAGGTTATCGTTTTGCCATGCAACGTTGAAATAGTTTTGATGACAGCCTTTGCCCGCAAGCGCCGAGGGGCCAGCATTGGGCGACAGATAAAACTTGCCCTGCGCCGTCACCGAAGGGATCACCGCCATCGCGAGGTTTGACCAGATGATGCCTGTCATGACATCAACCTTTTCTGACTGCACCATCTTATCCGCAAGCTGCACTGCCACGTCAGGTTTGCGCTGATCGTCTTCAATAACAACTTCAATGTCGTTCCGGCCTGACTGCTTGATCGCGAGCATAAATCCGTCGCGCACATCAATTCCAAGGCCCGCGCCGCCGCCCGAAAGCGTTGTGATCATGCCAACTTTAGTGTCCGCAATGGCCGCTCCTGCAAAGCTCAAACCTGCGACAAGCGCGGCTCCCAGCTTCAAAGTGGTTCTTTTCATTTTCGTCTCCCTGATTTGCGCCACATCACCCGCCCTGTCGGTTGGCGGACTGCACAGCTGCTTTTTATGGGGAAAGCTTCCCGCGAATCCCTAGGAATTGGAAGCACTTTTTCAGGTGTGAACGATTTAGGCACAACACTTACAGAAGCGCCGCTCAGCCTGATACGCACCCAAAAACAAAAAACCGCAGGCATATCTTCGGATTTTTTCACCTTTGACTTCAGGAAAGAGCGACAGTCGCACCCGACACGATCCGAACTGTGCAATTTGAGCAATCATTCCATGAGGCAGAAAGCCCGCAGACTCTGCGACACGAGGAAATGACCACACTTAGCAGCCTTATGCCGATCAGTTGCGACATAAGCGCTCCAAGCGGGCCCCATCGGGATGGTGTGATTTGTTGTGATCAAGGTTTGCCCAAACACAGGCAAGCAGGGCCTTGATACTCGCTTGCAAGAAGTCCTCAGCCAGAACAGAAGGGTCCTTGGCATTTAGCACGCGCTTACGGGTGGTTTGCCAGCGCTCCAAAAGCATGACCGCCTTTTCGCTTGACAGACGGCTTGCTTCTTTTTGCAGGTAGCTGACAAAAGCGTCTCCAGCTGCACTCCCTGCGAGGCGTGTTGCCATCATACGCGCATGAATACCGTTGGTCCCTTCGTAGATCGGGGTGATACGTGCGTCGCGATAGGTCTGTTCGATCCGGTATTCGCGCAAGTAACCATAACCCCCAAGAACCTGCATCCCCAGCTCTGCTGCGCGCATGCCTGCCTCGGTGCAATAGACTTTCGCCAACGGTGTCAGAAACTCAACAAGCGCAGAATTGTCACCACGCTCCATCGTCACACAGGCCAAATGGGCAATTGCACGCGCGCCCAATGCGAGCCGATCGATCTCATCGATCATGCGGCGTACATCGGCATGCTGGTCGATGGTGACAGGCGCGCCCTCGGGGCTGCGTCCCTGCTGCCGTTCGGCAGCATAACTGGCTGCGATATCATAGGCCCGCGCCGCATGTGCAACACCCTGAAGGGCGACGTCGGTGCGCGCGTGGTTCATCATAGCGAACATCGCAGCGAGGCCTTGCCCCTCATCACCGACCAGTTCAGCCTCGGCATTGTCAAAAGCCAACTGGCACGTCGGTGACGCATGCAGGCCCATCTTTTCCTCGATCCGCGTAACCGTAACCGCGTTGCGGCTGCCATCACTGCGCGTGCAGGGGCAAAGAAACAAGGACAGCCCCTTGACGCCGTTATCGGAGGTGCGCGCCAGAACGAGATGCAGGATATGCTCTGATATGTCTTGATCACCCCCCGAGATGAATATCTTCTCGCCAGAAATCCACCAGCCATCGCCCGTCTGTTCGCCACGGCAACGGATGCGGGCAAGGTCAGACCCCGCGCCCGGCTCGGTGAGGCACATGGTGGGCAACATCTCGCCCGTTGCCAGCTGGGGCATGATCTTTGCGCGCTGCTCCTCGGTTCCGAAGCGTTTCAGGACCCGCACCGCGCCCGGTACAAGACCGGTGACCATCTGCAATGAGTGGTTGGCTCCTGAAAATATTTCGGATGTCACGGCCAACATGAGCGCGCCCATACCTTGCCCGCCATAGGCTTCGGGCACCGTCAGGGCAGGCCAGCCTTGTGCGCAATAAGCCTGATAGCTGGTCGCAAAACCATCAGGCATTTTCACGCGCCCGCCTTCAAGGCGGCAACCTTGAACGTCACCCACTTCATCAAGCGGAGCAATCTCGCCTTCAGAAAAAGCAGCAAAATGCTGGCCGATTTCGCGGGCAAAATCAGCGTCATAGTCAGATATCTCTTCTGCTCCAGCCACGCGAAGCGAGAACAGGATATCTTCCAGCGGGGCTTTGAATGGCTTCATGCCAAACCCAGCAGCCGTGCTGCATTGCCCTTGATGATATCTTCGCGCAAGTGATCCTTGATCGCGATTTTCTCAAAGTCCGAGAGCCAGCGCTCGGGTGTGATCATCGGCCAGTCAGAGCCAAACAGCACCTTTTTCTTCAGGATGGAGTTGCAATATTTCACCAGAATTTCGGGGAAATACTTGGGGCTCCAGCCCGAGAGGTCAATGTAGACATTTGGTTTGTGCTGCGCCACAGCCAACGCCTCTTCCTGCCAAGGGAAAGACGGGTGGGCAAGGATGATCTTCAGCTCGGGAAAGTCGACGGCAACATCATCCATATACATCGGGTTCGAATATTTCAGACGCATCCCGTTGCCGCCAGGCATACTGCTTCCCACGCCAGTTTGCCCTGTGTGGAATAGCGCGATACCGCCTTCTTCGGCAATCGCCTCATAGAATGGGTAAGCCATGCGGTCATTTGCGAAAAACCCCTGCATTGTCGGGTGGAACTTGAACCCTTTAACACCGTACTCACGCATCAGCCGCTTGGCCTCGCGCACAGCCATTTTGCCTTTCCACGGGTCGATCGAAGCGAACTGGATCAGCACATCACTGTTTTCGGAAACGGCCTCATAGACCTCGTCGTTGTTATAACGGCGATAGCCCGTTTCACGTTCGGCATCGACAGGAAAGATCACCGCTGCGATGTTCTGTTCGCGGTAGTGCTGGGCCGTTTGATGGATCGTTGGCGGGTGGCTCCATGGCGCACCAAAATAGCTGGCCATGGTGGATTGCAGATCATCATACCCATCATCCGAGTGGCAACCGCAGGGCTCTTCTGCATGGGTGTGAATGTCGATGGCACGGACTTTGGATAGGTCTACCATAGTGTATCTCCTAGAGAGTGGTGACGGCCGGATCGGCCTCAGCATAAAGGCGTTTGAGAAGGTCTGCGCGGCGCGCCAGAACCTTGCGGAAGTTGAGGTTGCCCTTGGCGGTCATCTCGCCCTCGGGCATGGAAGCTGGCTCTGAAAGCACAATCGCACGGACAACGCGTGTCGAGCTGCTTGCGCCCGTCGCTGCATGGGTTGCGAGACGCCGGTGAATCTCTCCCAGCAACAAGGGGCAACGGTAAGCGCCGGCCTCCTCTTCGAGTTGGAAGCCTTCGGCCTCCAATTCAGTTGTATTCGGGAAGATCATAACACCGATCTCGCTCTTATCGGCGCCTGTTACCACGAGGTCTGACGCCAGCGGCGACAAGGCTGCCAATATGTCGATGCGAAGCTGTGCCGCGCGCACCCATGTGCCGGTGAGAAGCTTGAAATCCTCAGAAATTCGCCCATCAAACTTCATCCCTTTGTTGATGTCTTCAGGGTTGACAAAGCGCATCGCGTCGCCGGTGATGAAGAACCCCTCGTCATCAAAGGCTTCGGCTGTTTTCTCTGGCGCTTCAAAATAGCCAGGCATGAGATTCGGACCCTTCACGCGGACTTCGCAGCGCATTTCCCCATCCGGAATTAGTTTGGCTGTCACACCGTTCAAGGGAACACCAACGACGCCTGAGTTCTCGGTCGGCTCATGCTGGAGCATCATGGCAGGCGCTGTTTCCGTGAGCCCCCATGATGACGTAATCAAAGGTACCTCGCCCTTTGTTTCGACCGCCATTTTCTCAAAGCCCTGCCAGATATCTTGCGGCAACGAAGCGCCAGCGTAGAAAATCATGTCGAGGTCTTCAAAAAAGCGCTGGCGCAGGCCTGCGTCTTTTCGCAATGCGCCGAGCAACATCGAGAACCCGACCGGCACATTGAAGCAAAGCGTGCCCGTGATGAGCGAAAGGTTTTCGACAGTGCGCTCGAACAGGCCTTTGACGGGTTTACCGTCATCAATGTAGAGACTCCCGCCATTGGCCAGCATCATGTTAAAGTTATGCGAGCCGCCAAAGACGTGGTTCCAGGGCAGCCAATCAACAATGCGTGGCGGACGGGCCCGCAAAAACGGCATGGCATCGGCCAGTTGCACCTGATTGGCGCACATCATGCCTTGCGTGGTCATCACGGCCTTAGGGCTGGATGTAGACCCCGATGTCATGAGAAGTTTTACCACGCTATCGGGTCCGACTTTTGCGCGCGCCACATCGACATCCGCACGATCTCCTTTGAGCATATCTGCAAAGGGCGTGGTCTTCGCGTCAGCGCGCGTGGCGATCACCTCGATGCCGTCCAGCGCATCCAATGCGAGCGCTTCGCCATATTGGGTTGCATCAACCACATAGGCCATGCGCGGGCGTACCAGCTCAATCGCGTGGCGCAAACGGCCATGCGCACCGTGAATCAGCGAATATTGCTCGGCCACAGGCACAGTTGGGATCCCGACATACTGAGCCGCAAGCGCCAGCAGCCCGTGATCTACCCCATTGCCTGACATGATTAGGATCGGCGTATCAGGCCCCATGCCACGCCCCAGCAGGGACGATGCGATTGCGCGCACCTTTTCCAGGGTTTCGGCATAGCTTTCCTCGCGCCATCCGGCGCCATGGCGCTCGGCGATGAAGATATTGTCAGGCGTCTGCTGGGCCCAGCTGTGAAGCCAATCGCCAGTGGTGTTTGCCACCTCACTCAGCGGCTCGGCAGAGCGCAGAAGGATTGTGCCATCGGCTCTGTTCTCGCGAATTACATTGTGTGGCTTGAAATTCGTTGTCCGTTTCATGCGCCTCTCACCTTCGATAGAATGGCAACCATCTCGGAGCGCATATCACCGTTGAGCCCGGCAAAGAGCTTGGCTTCATGCGTCTCGACAGCTGCAACAGCCTGACCGCACAGACGGCGCCCTTGAAGCGTAGGGACCAATGCGTAAGCCCGACGATCCGTCGGAACGCGGGTACGGTTGATCAGCTCGCGGCGCTCTAGCTCATCAACGATCACCACGATATTGGGACGTTCCACATCCATCGCAGCAGCCAGTTGCGCCTGACTCAGGCCAGGGTTGTCGCAGATCAAAACCAAGGCCGTATAGGTCAACATGCGCAACTCAAACGGCTTCAGCGTGGCGACCAGATCAGCCTGCACAACGTTGAAGGCACGCTTCATGTGATAGCCCAGAAAACGGCGCAACGTGTCATCGCTTACTGTTGTGGGCGGGGTAATGGTTTGCTCAGGTTGGCTCATGAGATCACCGGAATTTGGGCGCGCGCTTTTCAAGGAAAGCTCTCAAGCCTTCCTCTGCGTCAGGCGTGGTTTGTGACAGGGCTGCCGCGAGACTTTCGGTAAAGAGCCCGTCGGATTGCGACATGTCATTGATACGTGGAATGGCCTGTATCATCAGATAGTTTGACAGCGGTGCATTGCGCGCGATCTTGCCAGCCAGCTCTTGCGCAAGGGCCAGTGCCGCTCCGTTAGCAACAGAGTAATGCGCCAAACCCAAAGAGACACCGTCGTCAGCCCCATACTTGCGCCCCGTCAGCATCATTTCTGTCATCCGGTCCGCACCAAGCAAGCGGCCCACACTGGCCGTGGCCCCGCCACCCACAAAGATACCGCGCCGCCCTTCGGGCAGCTGGAAAATCGTGGAGGCTTCAGCAATGCGCACATGTGTGGCCGCGGCAAGCTCAAGCCCGCCACCAATAACCGCACCGAACAGCGCCGAGACCGTTGCCAGCCCACCAAGCCTGATTTGGTCCATCAGCTTATGCCAGCTGCGCGAATGGTAGAGGTTTTCTTCAGCCGAACGGTGAACATGTTCTGCCAGGTCTAGACCTGAACAAAAATGTCCTTCTATCCCCGTGAGGATCACAACACGCACGCCTTCAGGCGGGTTGAAATAGAAGCCCTCCAGTGCTCCGAGCAGCTCTTCGCACATGGCGTTGCGCTTTCCCGGCCGATTCATCGTCAGAGTGGCAATCTGCCCCTCAACCTCAATTTTCAAAATATCCGACATGGTCATTCCTCAGCGTGGGGGAAGGCGCGTAGCGCCATCAAGGCGAATGGTCGTGCCGTTCAGATAGGGATTTGTGATGATCTGCACGGTCATCAGAGCATATTCCTCCGGTGCGCCCAAACGGGCAGGATGGGGGATGTTGCTCGTGATCTGTGCCGTGACATCGTCGGGCAAGCTTTCCATCATTGGTGTGTTGAAAAGCCCCGGCGCGATCGTCATCACACGGATGCCTGCGCGGGCAAACTCTCGCGCAGCAGGAAGCGCCATCGAGGCAATAGCGCCCTTGTATGCGGTATAGGCGGCTTGACCGAGCTGCCCGTCCTGAAAGGCGACAGAGGCGGTGTTCACGATAACTCCGCGCTCTCCATCCACAGGCTCAAGCTCCATCATGCGCCGCGCGGCGTGTGTCATGACGGCATAAGTACCGAAGAGGTTCACATCAAGCGTCTTACGAAAGACATCAAAGCTTGTTTTGCCCTCTCGCCCGACAATACGGGCGGCTGTTCCAATGCCAGCGCAGTTCACGGCGATACGCGGTGTACCGAGGGCTTGCACAATCTCGGACAAGGCCACATCGACCGCCGCATCATCGCTTACGTCAACTTGAGCCGCCGCACCGCCGATGTCTCTGGCAATGCGCTTTGCCCCCTCACCGTCAAAATCCAGAATACCGACTTTGGCGCCATTCACGGCCAGATAGCGCGCCGTTGCCTCGCCAAGCCCGCTCGCGCCGCCAGTGACAATCGCCACGTTTCCCTCGATCTGCATCCTTCGTCCCCTATAGGTATTAGAAGTAATAGATATGATCTATATCTAAATAGATGTGAACCTGTCAAGCGGCGCTTGCCAGCCTGTCTCGGAGGCCGCGCCTGAACAAGCACGATGGAAAACAGGTTGCCGATGAGCCACCCCACTGACCCAAGATTGCGCCCCAGTTAGGATGCACAGCAGCAAGACTTCACTTGCAATTTGATCTGCTGAAAGTCTGGCCCTTCCCTTTGAAAGGGATGTCGGGTCATGCATCGACCACCTCGAAATTCCGTAAGGTGTGCATCCGCTCAAACTGAAGCATAGCTCCGCCGCGCAAGAGAAGTGCCGCTCCAAATTCTCCGCTAAGCTATTCAAGCCACGCCCACTGGTGAATAAGCCAGTGTCTTATCGTTAGGCACGCCAAAACAACAAAGCCCGCGCTGAATGCACGGGCCTAGTCGATTACTTTGGTTGCGGGAGTAGGATTTGAACCTACGACCTTCAGGTTATGAGCCCATATATTAGCAATTTCAATAGCTTATGGAATTCAATCACTTAGGCCACAAGCCTTTGAATTCTCAAATTTTCAGCCCTAACACTCGCTGACAATGGCCCACATTCATCATGACTCACATTGAAAAAATGACGTATGCTCGTTGACATGGCGTTGACATGGATGATCGTTCGACCAACGGTAAGATAATCGTTTTCGGCACATTGCGGTCGTTCATAATTGTCGCAGCGGATGGTGACTCCCAGCTCATTGACTCCCATCGCCCTATGCGAATTGAACTATCACATCCTGCCTTCTATAGTAGACTGTTGCCGGCTTTTAGTCGGCGACCGGTTTCTTCACAATCCGCAGCATTGCATCGTAATGCTTTCTATCACGCTCTCGAATATATTTCATTGCGCCATTTGCTGCGCGATGGCTCTCTTCGACGGTAAGTGCCGGAAGCGAATTCACAGCCTCAATGTCACCATGCGACTCAATTTGGCAAACTCGCTCAAGTTGGTTCATTTCCGCCTGGTCTAAACCGTTGATCTTCCCAGAGTCGTCAAATAGCGCTTCGGTGAAACTGGATTTGTCTGGTGCGGCGAATGCCGTGAATATCTCTAGAAGCTTCCGGATCGCGTTGGGCAACAAATACAGATAGTCGGTGCTCTGCTGATCCGAAGCCCCAAACACAACGGAGAAAAGGTATTGATATTCTGAGTCGTACTTCGCCAAGTACGACGGCATCTTCACCAGCGCAGATTTGCGACTGCCTTTTCCGTCGTCGCGGCAATCCACGAAAAGTAATCCTTGAGGAACGGTATCGCCGAAGTTGACCCCCCGGAAGAAGGTCCGCTTCGCCATGTGCATGAACTTTAAGTTATGGGTTAACAGGATGACCTGCGCGACACGTTTAGTGTGCTTCTTGATAAGGCCGAATGCGTAGGTCTGGGCATTGCTGTCGAGGCTCGACACCGGGTCGTCGATTACAACAACTAGCTTCTTCTTGTCCCGACCCTCGGCGCCAAACTGAGTTAGGAAGAAGCAGAAGGTAAGCGCGGTTTTCTCGCCTTCGCTGAGGTTCTGCGCGATCGAGCCATCCGCACGAACCAATTGATACCCGTCGTCCTTTGGCTCTAATCGGATGGTATTGTGCCCAAGGTACTCATGAAGCAATTTGTTGAGCTCATTGGCCGCAATTCCATGTTTGCGAATTGCATTGCGCAACGTTTCGTCTTTCTCTTTCAGATCTTTCGCCGTGCGTTGTGCCTTTTGAGCCTCTTCTTCAGCCTCCGCCGCTTTTCGTTTCAACTGCCGGTATGAATCTTGCTCGGCGAAGAGCACATGGCCCTTCAACGCGTTGGCGGCGGCGTCTTTGCGCTGCCTAAACTCATCATTAATGGAATTGTGCTCACTGATAACGTTGAACAAACGGTTCTTAGCATCGTGGAATCCGGCTAACCAGTCAACGTCCAAGAGCTTGGCCACAGTGTCTGGAACCATCTGATTTTTCATAGGGTTCTGTTGGCGTTCCGCAAGCGCTTCTTGCAGCTGCTTTATCGCCGTGCCGGTGGAAATGAGCTCAGCGCGAAATGCCTTTTCGACCTCGCCTAGGCCTTTGGCTAGAGTGGGCTGAATGGCTGACTGCGTTGGAAATCCCTCCAGCCATCCTCTGAGCAGCGAACATGACCGCTCGCACCATTCAATAGCTGATGTGACCGCGTTTGTTTGCTCTTGCCAGCTCTCGCTGAACAGGGCCGCCAGGGTCTCTCTGCGTTGGTCTGATATCTCATTGCCACAATAAAGGCATGATCCGAGCTGCTTTTCTTCGTGGTATTGGTGGCCTTCTGCTACCCACGTCAACATGTTGGAATGGGCAATGAGGTCGGACGAAAGCTGCGCGGAGAAGTCCTGCTGCACCAGCTCACAAGCAGTTTCCAACTCGTTCTGAAAAAACTCTGGCAGTTCGAGTGCTAGGTTGATTTTCGGGAGAGGGTCGGATTGACGAATGATTGCGCGGCACTCGTCAATCTTGTCTTCCGCGAGGTTATCTTGTTCCGTGAACTCTTTTTCGGAGTACTCGCGCTCGACATTTCCTCTATTGAACTGCTGAGTGTAGCCCGTGCCCCTGGCTTCGCGAACGCGGCCGCCGATTTCGGTGCCTTTGTCTCTGTATTCTCGTTCTGCGGTGTCCTGCCGAGTCTTGGCTGCGCGAGCCTCGGCTGACGCAGTTTCTAGGTCGGCTTCCAGCTGGCGAAGCTCATTCACCTTTTCGATGTTCTCTTCGTCTATATGAAAGATCGGCAACGTCGAACCTTCGTCCCACTGGAAGTTTCGTGAAATGAAGTCTGAGTTGAAGACCAAGAGGTGGTTTCCGAGCGGATGCACGAAATCGGCTTCTGTCGCGGTAGTCCCGTCGGAAAACTTCAACTGGAATGACGCATCCTTGCCAAGGCCATCGACCGGAGCGTTTGCTTCGAGTGAGGAGAAGACACGGGACAGGCTGGTCTTCCCTGTTCCATTGAACCCATAGACGATGGTCTTGCTTGCGAAATCGGCATTAGGGCTCTGGGGTTTGTGGTCATGCCAAATACCAACGCCCGTAATGTAAGCCAGCCTCTCAAAAATAGTGCGTTCTGGCATTACTCTACCACCATAAATTCTTGCGATCATAATCCAGTAAGATGCTTACATAAATTACGATGGGTTGCCATCACTCCCCGTCAGCGGTAAAAGCTGATGGCTCTTTGCGTAGCCGGGTCTGAGACCTCATGCGCCTGTGTGCACACTCAGTATAGCTACAGTACGTCCAAGCCCCGGCCCTGTTGGATCCCGAATCATGGCAACACGCGAACTGATGCATTCCGGTATGCTACTGCCATCTCACGCAACGCTACTGGCTCAATCACTTCGACCTCCCTGCCCCATTTTGCGAGATGCCACGCCATCTCGACCAGACCGCTGGCCTCGAAGTTGACCATAAGCTCGCCATCCTCCAACTCGGTCATTTCCTGCTTGGGATGAAACTCAAACTCCCGGGCAGTCGGCGCGGCGGCAGGGCTGAACCGCCATACAACGCGGGTGAACTCCGCGTCCGAGTGAAACGACCCGAATGACCGCGCCGCATAGGCCTCAAGATCGAAGTCCTTGTCCTTCTCGAACCAATCATTGGTGATCTCGGCCTTTTCGATCCGATCCATGCGGAAGCGCCGCAGGTTGGCATCTTTGGCGGTATCACGGGCAATCAAATAATGCCGCGTGCCGAGCAGGATCCCATAGGGCTCGATCACACGCTTGCGCGGTTTTGCATCCTGCGCACCCTGGTATCGGATGATGAGCCGGAACGGCCCTCTGAGGGCAGCCGAAACAACGTTCAGCACAGCCGGAGAGGTTTTAACCTTTGGGCCTGGGCGGCAGGCATAACCTTTCGCCTCGAGGATCGCCTCAGCATCCACCTCCATGCTTCGGGCCTGCGCTGACGGCAAGGTTGCCACCAAGCGGTCCCGCAGTGACCGTAGCGCATCCACCTCCATATCCGCACCCTCCCGCTCAGCCCGCGTGATACTGGCCTCGAGCGCGACGAGTTCGCGGCGGTAAAGCCCCTGCATGCCGAGCATGCTGGTGTCGCGCAGCTTCCACCGTCGGCGGCGCTCGCTGTCCGTCTGGTGGGAAATACTTGGAAAGACATCTTTCAGGGCAGCGATCATGCGCTGGGCGGTCCGCTCATTCACGCTGAACGCTTCGGCGACCTCCTTTACAGTGATGCCGCCGTGCCGGCTGGCCGACATGCCAGCGAGCTTCAACAGGTCTTGTGCCTTTTGGAACGACATGGCGCGCATCCCCGACAGTTCTTGACGTAGTGCCTGGGTTATAATCCGAGAGAGGACGATTCGTCCTAAGGATGCCGATCGATTGGAGAATTTGGCAGTCGCCGCATGAGCATGAGTGCGGGGTGCACTTCATGCGGTCGGCATATTGGAGTTTCGACCTCACGGCCGATTGGGCGGCTTCTGCACCCCGCAAGGCCGTCTGCTATCCTCTTTAAACATCAGAACTGGAGCCCACATGGCACTACCTCAAAGAGCATTCTTCACCCTGCACGAAACCGCTTCCCGATGGGGCTGCACCATCGCCGACATCGGCGGCTGGGCCACGGAAGGCAAACTGGACATCGTCACTGGCGTATCCCTCGCTGTCTGTGGCGACGAGAAGGTCTCCGGCAAGATCACGATCTCACCGATGGATATGCTGCCCCTCTTTCGCCGCGCAGGCACTGGCCCGACGGTCATCAAGCTGCAACGGATCAAGCCAGAGAATGCGCAAGACTGGTGCTATGTCACCGAACCTGCCGACGGGGTCGAAGTCTCGATCGCCGATCTCTTGATCACCGGTCAGGACGTCCTGAGGTTCGAAGACGAATATGACCTGCTGCGCCGCATTGGCGGCGGCACAGGCGCGCTCTCGCCCTATGACTGGGAAGGCATGTATGTGGCCCTGCTGAAGCGCGTCCACGAGCATGGCATCCCTGAGACCCAGGCAGAGTTGATCGGCAATCTTCAAGACTGGTTTGCTGATGCGGCAGAGAACGGAGAAATCCCCGACGAAAGCACCATCCGCAGGCGTTTGCGCCCCTTCTGGCGCGCGCTTCGCGGCGAGAAGTAAGCGGCCCCGATTTTAGGCCCGCTTGGCCTCTTTCTCGGCATCCACGTCATGCACAATCTTCGGCCGTGGCCGGAACATGCCGGCCACAGCGTCGACACCCGCGCGCAGAGGCGAGTCCATCAGATGCGCATAGCGCAGCGTCGTTTGCATCTGACTGTGGCCCAGAAGCTTGCCAATCATTTCCAGCGAGGCGCCGCCGCTGACCAAGAGCGAGGCGAATGTGTGACGTAGGTCATGGATGCGCACATCCGGCAGGTCTGCCTCGCGCTGCACCTT
>NZ_JAQWYD010000073.1:0-27995 GCF_029254145.1 Lentibacter sp. | reverse complement strand
AAGCAGCGTCACGACAGCCACATCGCGCGCGCCAACCCATGGCTCGCTTGACTGTAGTTCAAGTGCGCTGATCAGATCGCGGGTCGCCTCGACAGGCAAGGGGCGGGGCAGTTTGGCCTGAAACTTGGGCGCGCGGGCATTGAGCACGGCGGTGGCTTCAAAGCCTTCGCGTTCGCCGAGCCAGCGAAAGAAGCTTTTGACCGAAGAGAGCTTGCGCGCGATGGAGCGCGAGGTCAGTTCTTCGCGCCGCAAGGAAGCCATCCATGCGCGCATGTCTGTGATGGTCAGAGACTTGAGCGCGATAAGGCCCGCTTCGCCGCCTGTATGCTGTGCCACAAAGCCGAGAAAACCGTGCACATCATGGGCATAGGCTGTGAGGGTGTTGTCTGACGCGCCCTTAAGGGCGCGGCGGGTGTTTAACCAAGTTTGGACCGCGTCGCGCAGGGCGGGCGAGACCGAGCTCATGACAACCAGCGGCGCATCGCTCTTTCAAACACACCTGCAAAAAACGAGAGCAAGTCTGTGCCTTGCTGCGGGGTAAACTGGTGTGGATCTTCGCCGCCCATGAGCAACATGCCAGGGAGGCGGCCTGCGCCAAAATCAAGTTTCAGGCAGGCTTCCGAGCGGATCCAGCTTGCGGCTTCGCCATATAAGGGCGGGCCTTCGTTGAGCTGGCGCAATGTGACTTGACGCTGTTCGCCGCCGCTGCGCCCAGTGCGCAGGTAGTCTTCGATAAAGCCGGGCTCCACGACTGTGAGCACATCGCCAAGGCGCTTTACTGCGGGGTCCTTGTCGTTCTGGACCGATTCAAGCACGAGCTTGACGCAATCAACCCGCAAGATTTCGGCGACGGGGCCGCCGAGGTCTTTGAGAAACACTTCAAACTCGACAGGATCAAGCATGCGAAGGATCGCGCGGTGCACTTGATTTGTACCTGCGAGGTTTTCGTAGGCTGCGGCAATTACGCTACGGTGGGTGTCTTCCAAACGATCAAGGCGCGCTTCAAGGCGCTCCATGGCGATGCCACGAAGATCGACAATGTTGCCGCCCATCGTGCGCTCGTTTGCGGCGATGAGCACGCGCATAACGTCCTGATCATCTAGGATAACATCAGGTTCTGTAATGATTTTTTCTCGCAGGACATCGTCCATACGGGCCTTGCTGCTCATGAGTGCCTCTTTTATTTTGTCGCCTTATAGCACGGCTTACAGAATTTTTTGACCAGTTTTTTCCCAATCGGCCATAAAGTCGGCCAAACCCTTGTCGGTGAGCGGGTGGCTCGCCATCGCTTTGATGACTTTGGGTGGCGCGGTCATGACATCAGAGCCGATGCGCGCGCATTCAAAGGCGTGATTGACTGTGCGGATTGAGGCGGCCAAAATTTGGGTATCATAGCCGTAGTTGTCATAGATTGTGCGGATATCAGCGATAAGCTCAAGCCCATCCAGATTGATGTCATCAAGGCGGCCGATAAACGGGCTGATGAAGGTTGCGCCCGCTTTGGCAGCGAGAAGCGCTTGGTTGGCTGAGAAGCAAAGCGTCACATTGACCATGAAGCCATCGTTGCTGAGCACATTGCAAGCCTTGAGGCCGGCCCATGTGAGCGGCACTTTGACGGCGATATTGTCGGCGATGGCAGCGAGCTTGCGGCCTTCGGCGATCATGGCGTCGGCTTCAAGTGCGACCACTTCGGCGCTCACGGGGCCATCGACCAGCTCTGCAATCTCTTTGGTGACTTCAAGGATGTCACGGCCTGATTTCATGATCAGGGAGGGATTGGTTGTGACTCCATCTACCATGCCGAGGTCGTTCAGCTCGGCGATTTCGTTGATCTCGGCGGTGTCTACAAAGAACTTCATGGATACGGGCCCTAATTGGAATTGTCGCTTGCGAGCTTAGCCCATAGAAAGGGGGTCTGAAACCCCAAAGCGGAGGGCCTGTGGGCCAGTCTGATTATTTTGACGAAGGCGCGCTGGTGGCGGTGCTCACCACGCAGCCCCTTGGCCGTGCGCTTGACTACAAAGCGCCCGAGGGCGGAGTGATGCGTGGCGCATTTGTCGAGGTTCCTCTGGGGCCACGCAAAGTGATTGGTGTGGTCTGGGGCGCGGGGGCTGGCGGATTTGACTTAAAGAAAGCGCGCAGCATCGCGCGGGTTTTGGATGTGGCGCCAATGCGCGAGGAAATGCGCGCGTTTCTTGAGAAATGTGGGGCTTACACGCTGACGAGCCTGCCGCAGATGTTGCGCCTTGCGACCCGCGCACCTGGGCTGAGCAATCCGCCGTCAATGCAAAAAGTCTACCGTTTGGGGCATAAGGCACCTGATCGGATGACGGATGCGCGGGGGCGTGTGCTTGCGGTCCTGCAAGAGTTTGGCGCGCTTGGCTTTACGCTCGGCGAGCTGGCCGAGCAGGCAGGAGTGACCTCTTCTGTGGTCAAAGGCTTGGTCAAACAAGGCGCTGTGCACGAGGAAGATACGCCGCGTGATCTGCCCTTTGCGCGCCTTGATGCAACCCGTCCCGGAAAAGAACTGACCGAGGCGCAGGGGGTGGCGGCTGATCGGCTTGTGCAGGGCCAGAAGGCAGGCGTCTTTGGGGCGACATTGCTTTGGGGTATTACGGGTTCTGGCAAGACAGAAGTTTACCTAGAGGCTGTGGCCGAGGCGCTGCGGCAATGGCGGCAGGCTTTGGTTTTGTTGCCTGAAATTGCGCTTTCGGCAGATTTTATGCGCCGCGTTGAAGCGCGCTTTGGTGCAAAGGCAGCGGAGTGGCATTCTGGCGTTACAATGACCGAGCGCCGTCGCGTCTGGAAAATGGTTGGCGAGGGCGGCGCGCAGTTGGTGATTGGGGCGCGCTCAGCGTTGTTTTTGCCGTTTCAGGACTTGGGGCTGATTGTTGTAGATGAAGAGCATGACAGCTCTTACAAACAAGAGGAAGGCGCGCTTTACAATGCGCGTGATATGGCTGTGTTGCGTGGCTCTTTGTGTGGCGCGCAAGTGGTGTTGGCCTCAGCCACGCCGAGCCTTGAAAGCTGGAGCAATGCGCAATCGGGTAAATACGGGTTGATCGAGCTGACGTCACGCTACGGGGTCGCTGTGCTGCCAGAACTGCGCACGATTGATATGCGGCAAGTAAAGCTGCCATCAAATCGCTGGATATCGCCCCAGCTCGAGAGCGCTGTCAAAGCGCGGATACTCAAGGGGGAGCAGTCGCTCCTGTTTCTCAACCGCCGCGGCTATGCGCCTGTTACGCTCTGCCGCAAATGTGGCGAGCAGATTGCCTGCACTGATTGCGACGCGCGGATGGTCGAACACCGCTTTCTAAAGCAGCTGATGTGCCATCAATGTGGCGCGACGCGGCCGATCCCCGAGGTTTGCCCCTCTTGTGAGGCCGAGGATACACTTGCGGTCGTCGGCCCTGGGGTCGAGAGGCTCGCGGAGGAGGCGGCAGAGCGTTTCCCTGAGGCGCGTGTTGCGGTCCTGAGCTCTGATCTCTTCGGATCGGCGCGTGCCCTCAAGGCGCAGATTATGGCGATTGCGGAAGGGGCTGCTGATGTCATCATCGGTACGCAGCTTGTAGCCAAAGGCCATAACTTCCCGTTGCTCACGCTTGTGGGGATTATTGATGCGGATCTGTCCCTTCAGGGCTCTGACATGCGTGCCGCCGAGCGCACCTTTCAGCAGATGCGTCAGGTTTCGGGGCGCGCGGGGCGGGCCGAGAAGGCGGGGGTGGCTATGCTTCAGACCTATCAGCCAGAACATCCTGTCTTGCGCGCAATCATGTCGGGCGAAGAGCGCCAGTTCTGGCGCGCGGAAGCTGATGAGCGCCGCCTCTCGGGAATGCCGCCTTTCGGGCGCCTTGCAGGGGTTGTCATCAGCGCGCCGAACGAGCGCGATGCTTTTGATCTTGGTGAGCACCTTGCACGCAATGCTGCACCGCTGGCCAAAATCGGTGCACAGGTCTTTGGGCCAGCGCCTGCGCCTGTTGCGCGTGTGCGTGGTCGCCACCGCGTTCGCCTGCTTGTGAAAGCGCCTAAAGATGCGCCTTTACAAGCCGCGCTGCGCGCATGGCTCAAAGGTCTTAAGCTCCCCAACCAGCTTCGCCTCAGCGTTGATATTGATCCGCAAAGTTTTTACTGACGGCTTTTTCTTTCCAAAAACAAAGCTCAACTGGCGGCGCTTGCGCCCTTGAGGCCCCGCTGGTCTACGAGTGCATCTGTGATCATCGCTCCGATCCACATGCAGAAAAGCGCGAGCCATGCGGTCCCTGCAAAGATCGAGCCCCCTGTGACGCCTGCTCCGATGGCGCAGCCGCCCGCAAGCATTGCGCCAAAGCCCATCAGGACCGCGCCCGTCATTGAGCGGCGCATATTGCTTTCGTCGGAGAAGCCCTGAAACTTGAACTCACGTGTTGCAAGAGCCGCCAGAAGCGAGCCGATGACCACACCCGGTACGAGGCCAACATCAAACTCGAGCACGGCATTGCGATCCAGAAAGAACATCAGGGTATGGGCGGAGGGGCCAGAGAAGGTTGCGCTCTCGATTTGGACAGGGTCAAAGGCGGATTGCGCGAGCGTATAGGTCAGCACCCAGCCGACAGCCACGGAGAAACCGACACCTGAAGCAAAGATCAGGCGGGCTGCGCCGATGCGTTCTTTGACTGAGAGGTAGAGCGCCAGAGCCGCAAACGCGAGACCAATGAAAAATCCAGCTGAGGGGGGCAGGCTGAGGGAAGCCAAAAGGTCCATATTGCGTCCGCCTTCTGTGATCCAGAGCGCGGCGAGCCAGTCCCGCGCGGGGGAGAGCACGCCCGCGAGCGACATTTGCGCCACCACTGCAAAAACCAGCCCCGCGACGACGGAGCGCAAATTGCCCGTTGCGGCAAGGACGAGCAAGCGCCCCGAACATCCACGCGCCAGCACCATCCCGATGCCAAAGAGCAGACCGCCGATGATTGCGCCTGACCAGCTTCCTGGGACGGCCATCATGCGGGCTTCTTGAGTTTCCATCAGGCCAAGGAGCTGTGCACCTTGGACCCAGACAAGGGCGGTCGAGAAGGTCAGAAACCAGACGGCGACCTTGTCTTTCATCAGGCCGCGGGCAAATTCGACAGAGGCGGCCCGAAGGCAAAACCGCGAGCGCTGGGCCGCGATCCCGAAGATCAGACCTGTGATCAGCCCGAAAAGTGCCGCTGTGGGCGCTTCGCCGATGCGTTCGATGAGTGGAATAATGTCCATAGCGTCTCGCCTTTTTGCGCCGATTTCAGGGGCCGCTTAACATGTATGTCATATTCATACTTTGACATGGATCAGATTTGAGCCTCTTGAGCGCCTGCGTTTGCCCGCGTTTTTTTGGCTGCTTTTACTCTGTGCAAGCCGCGGGAAAAGGCGTAAGCGGAGCCATGGCCCGTATTGTAAAACTCGAAGATGCATCCGATCTGCCGCTTTGGCGGCGCCCGATTGCGCTGCTTTTTCTCATGGCGTTTGCCATGCCTATTGCTTTTGCGACATGGAGTGCTTTGCTCAACAACTTCGTGATTGAGGTGGGAGGGTTTAACGGCTCGGACAACGGCTGGCTGCACACCGTGCGCGAAATTCCGGGGTTTCTGGCTGTTGGTGTTATTGCCATCATCATATTTGTGCGCGAGCAGGTGCTTGGGCTGGTCTCTCTGGTCATGCTGGGCGTCGCCACGGCTGTGACGGCTTGGTTTCCGTCGATGTCCGGGATTTTGACGGTCACAATGCTGTCGTCCATTGGCTTTCATTATTATGAGACGGTGAACCAATCGCTCCAGCTTCAATGGCTGAGCAAGGAGCGCGCGCCCAAGGTGCTTGGATATTTGCTGGCCACCGGTTCTGGCGCGACGTTGATCTGTTATATCTTTATCATGTTGCTCTGGGAGCCTTTGGGGCTGTCTTACAATATTGTTTACATGATTTCAGGCGGAATCACGGCTGGGCTGGCTGTGTTTTGTTTGCTGGCCTATCCGCAGTTTGAGGCGCCGCATCCTCAGGTCAAGAAGATGATCCTGCGCAAACGGTACTGGCTCTATTATGCGCTGCAGTTCATGGCGGGTGCGCGTCGGCAGATATTCATGGTCTTTGCGGGCTTTATGATGGTTGAGAAGTTTGGCTTTGCGGTCCATGAGGTCGTGTCGCTCTATTTGATCAACCTTGTGATCAACATGATCGTTGCGCCGCTCTTAGGCCATGTGGTGCATCGCTTTGGCGAGCGCAATACGCTTTTGTTTGAATATACTGGGCTGTGCCTTGTGTTTTTGGCTTATGGCGGGATTTACATGTTCGGTTGGGGCGTTGTGCTGGCGGCGACACTTTATGTGATTGATCATATCTTCTTTGGGCTCGCGCTGGCCTTGAAGACCTATTTTCAGAAAATCGCTGATCCGCGCGATATTGCTCCGACGGCAGCTGTCGCTTTTACCATCAACCACATTGCGGCTGTCGGCCTGCCTGCTTCGCTGGGCTATCTTTGGCTCGTCTCGCCGACGGCTGTGTTTATGTTGGCAGCGGCCATGGCGGCGGTTTCTTTCGGGTTGGCGATGATGATCCCGCGTCATCCCGAAGAGGGCAATGAAACCATCTTTTCCAAATTCACTGCGGCCGCGCCCGCAGAATAACGCTTGAGACAGGACCGAGACATGAGCACGAGCTATTCTGCCTTTACGACGATTGACAACAAGCCTGCCGCCGAGGCGCTGGGCGAAGCGCTGGAGCGGATGGAGCCAGAACCCACAGGGGTCGGCGTTTTTGAGATGGAAGACGGCTCTGGGCTATGGGAAGTTGCCGCCTATTTCATTGAGACGCCTGATGCGGCAGGGCTCGCTCTGCTTGAGGCGATGCATGGCGCACGATTTGTTGTTTCCGAAATTCCCGAGACTGACTGGGTTGCTAAGGTGAAGCGTGATCTTGCGCCTGTGGTGGCGGGGCGCTTCTTTGTGCATGGCAGCCACGATGGCGATAAAGTCCCTGCGGGGGCGGAGCCACTATTGATCGAGGCGGCGATGGCCTTTGGTACGGGACATCACGGCACGACGCTGGGCTGTTTGCAGGCGCTCGACCACTTGGCAGATGCGGGCTTTCAGCCGAAATCTGTGGCCGATATCGGCTGTGGCACGGCTGTGCTTGCAATGGGGGCCGCGCGTCTTTGGGATGTGCGTATCATTGCCAGCGATATTGACGAGGTGGCTGTTGATGTGGCGCTGGCCAATGCGAAGGCCAACGGGCTTGAGGGGCGTATCGAATGTGTTGAGGCAGCGGGCTTTGGCCATCCTGTGCTTGCAGAGGCAGCGCCTTATGATCTGATTTTTGCCAACATCCTCAAGGGGCCGCTTGTGGCCCTTGCCCCCGAGATTGCAGCGAACCTCACTCAAGGGGGTTATGCGATTCTGTCGGGGATTTTGAACGAGCAGGCCGAGGAAGTCATTGAGGTTTATGCAGAGAATGGAACCAATCTGGGTCAGCGACAGGTGATTGGTGACTGGAGCACGCTTTTGCTGCAAAAATCCTGACAAGAAGACGCTGTTTTTCGCCTTATTTGAGGAAATTGCCCAATTTTTGCCACAATTCGTAGGCAAATTTTAAAGGAACTTCGGTGGGGGCACTGGAGTCTGCCATGTCTGCCAAAGTGCAAAATTTTGATAAGCGTTTGACACGTATTGTCCGTAAGCACCGTTCTATGAGCAACGGCTACGGGTTCCGTGTGGACAAGAGCGGTTTGATTACGATCAAGCCAAAGCGTGCCAAGGGCACATCCCCGATTTTCATTCTGTTTATGGTTCTGTGCGTCGGGGTTTTGTTTAAAGCAGTGGCTTTGGCAAACTTTGGGCCTGCCAAATATGCTGACAGGCTCGCTCCGCTTCACGAGGGCACTGTTGTGGAACAAGCGGGCGCATGGCTGATGGAGCCAGGTGTAGTGACATATGCTGTCTCAGGCTTTGTCGGCGGATTTATTAACTAGTTTGCTGTTTCATTCTCTCCTCCACAGAGAAAGCCGCGCTCCGTTTTGGATGCGCGGCTTTGATCTTTTGGATGGGTCGGAGGAAGAGCTTAGCGCTGTGCCTCTGCAAGCGCGTCGATGTCGCCACGGCACAGGCCAATGTCTTCCAGCTCGCGGTCGCTGAGCTGTGAGAGGGCGTTGCGTGTTGAGCGTGCGTCATTCCATGCAACAAAAGACGCTGTCATGTGAGCGAAGATCTGGCCGATACGGCCGTGTGTGCCAGCAATTTGCTGCGCGCGTGTATAGTCGAGGGCGGCCATATCTATGTTCCTTCTATGAAATTATGGTCAACGTTCTGATTGGCCGCATTTGGGGGCGGTTATGCCCCCGCACAAGGGGACATTTTGACATATGTCCCATGCGTTTTGTGCATAGGTCAAAATGTTGCAAAACACCTTAATTTTATAGCTGTATTGACTGCGCAAAACGTCGTTTTCGGCGTCTGGAATGGCGGTTTTTGTCCAGAATTTGCTGCAATGAGGCAAGATTGTGGCAAAAGCGCTCAGATATGTTAAGACTTGGCAGATGTTCCCCTTTCGTGCTAGTGCTTCAAAAAAGCAACAGATTTGGCTGTGACAGCAAGCCAGCGAGACAAGTGAGCGGGGCGAGTGGCATGCGTATTTTGGGAATCGACCCCGGATTGAGGAATATGGGCTGGGGTTTGATTGAGAAGCACGGCTCGCGGCTGAGCTTTATCGGTTGTGGGGTTGTGAATTCCGCAGGTGACGATCTGGCCGAGCGACTTTTGTCTTTGCATCACGGACTGACCGAAGTTTTGCGCGCCTATGCGCCCGAGACCGCCGCTGTCGAGCAGACGTTTGTCAACAAAGACGCGGTGGCGACGTTGAAGCTTGGTCAGGCGCGTGGGATTGCGCTTTTGGTTCCTGCGCAATTCGGGCTTGGCGTGGCGGAATATGCGCCCAACAAAGTCAAGAAGACGGTTGTGGGTGTGGGTCATGCTAGCAAAGATCAGATCAAGCATATGGTGAAGATGCAGCTCCCAAGTGCTGATGTGAGCAAAGCCGATGCGGCGGATGCTCTGGCCATTGCCATTTGTCATGCGCATCATCACAGATATGCCGCTATGACGCTGGCCAGAACAGGAAGTTGAGCGGATGATTGGGAAAGTCGCAGGGCGGATTGATTATATCGCTGAGGATCATGCGCTGATCGACGTTAAGGGGATCGGCTATTTGGTCTATTGCTCGGAGCGCACGCTGCGTAGCCTGCCGCGGGCAGGCGAGGCTGTGGCGCTCTATACGGATCTCCTTGTGCGTGAGGACAACTTGCAGCTTTTCGGCTTTACCTCGCTTGTGGAGAAAGAGTGGTATCGCTTGCTTTTGACTGTGCAGGGCGTGGGTGCAAAGGCGTCTCTTGCGATGCTGAGCGCGCTTGGCCCCGACGGGGTGAGCCGTGCGATTGCGCTGGGTGACTGGGGCGCTGTGAAAGCAGCTAAGGGCATTGGCCCGAAGACAGCGCAGCGTGTTGTGATGGAACTTAAAGACAAAGCACCTGCCATTATGGCGCTCGGTGCTGGGCCTGCACCCGATATAGGGCAGGATGACGATGTGCTTGAAGATATTGCCCCAGTGAGCGCGCCTGTTGCGCAGGTGGGTGGTGCGGCGCAGTCGGAGGCGCTGTCGGCCTTGAGTAACCTTGGTTATGCGCCCTCTGAAGCGGCGAGCGCGATTGCGCAGGCGCAGGAAAATGGCGGCGGCGAGGACACAGCAGCGCTGATCCGTCAAGCGCTGCGGCTTTTGGCGCCGAAGGGGTAAAGGATGAGCGCGAGAGAACCTGTCTTGAACCCCGAAGCGCTCCCTGAAGATGTGGAGCGCGCGTTGCGCCCGCAGCATCTGAGCGAGTTTGTCGGACAAGCCGAGGCGCGAGCCAACCTTAAGGTCTTTATCGAGAGCGCCAAGATGCGCAAAGACGCGATGGACCACACTTTGTTTCACGGTCCTCCGGGGCTTGGTAAGACAACGCTGGCTCAGATCATTGCGCGCGAGCTTGGCGTTGGTTTCCGTATGACGAGCGGGCCCGTGCTCGCCAAAGCGGGCGATCTGGCGGCGATCCTTACGAACCTCGAGCGCAATGATGTGCTCTTTATTGACGAAATTCACCGACTCAATCCTGTGGTGGAGGAAATCCTTTACCCTGCGCTTGAGGACTTTGAGCTTGATCTTGTGATTGGCGAGGGTCCGGCAGCGCGCACTGTGCGGATCGAGTTGCAGCCCTTTACACTTGTTGGCGCAACGACGCGGCTTGGCCTCCTGACCACGCCACTGCGCGACCGCTTTGGGATCCCGACGCGGCTCGAGTTTTATGCGGTGGCGGAGCTTGAACGGATTGTCAGTGTCAACGCGCAGAAGCTTGGGGTGAAGGCGGATGCGGCAGGTGCACTCGAGATTGCCAAGCGTTCGCGCGGGACGCCGAGGATCGCGGGGCGCTTGCTGCGCCGTGTCGTGGACTTTGCAATTGTCGAGGCGGATGGCGTTGTAAGCCAAGAGTTGGCAGACCGCGCGCTCTCAAGGCTCGGGGTGGATGCACTGGGGCTTGATGGAGCAGACCGCCGTTATCTCAATCTGATTGCCGAAAACTATGCTGGCGGGCCCGTGGGCATTGAGACCATTGCCGCGGCTTTGTCGGAAAGTCGCGATGCGCTTGAGGAGGTGATTGAGCCCTACCTCTTGCAACAAGGGCTTATTCAGCGCACACCGCGCGGGCGGATGCTGGCACAGAAGGGCTGGACCCACATGGGCCTGACTCCGCCAAAGACCCGCACCGACCTGTTTGAATAAAGACGAGCCTGAGACTATGAGCACGACCCCTGCCGAGATTGAAGCCATGTTCACGGATGCGAAGGGTGGCTTTCGCTTTGCGCGTTGGGGGCGGCCGATTGCGCCGATTGTCTTTGGGGTCGATGATGCGACGTTGCATGTCTTTAAGGGCGCGGTTGAGGCACTTTCGGCTCTGACGCAGCACCCACTTGCAGAAACGGACTTTGAGCTTGGGGTAAATCTCATGTTCTTTATGTTCAAGAGCTGGGACGAGCTGAGCGATCTGCCTGATCTTGATCGGCTTGTGCCCGAACTCGACCAGCTTGTGCCGAAACTCAAGTCGCAAGGGGCGAGCCAATATCGGCTGTTCCGCTTTGATGATCAGGGCGCGATACAGGCTTGTTTTGTGTTTATCTGCATGGATGGGCCTCTGGCCGACTGGCCCGCAGAAAGCCTTGCTTTGGTGCAGGCGTCGCAGGCGTTTTTGCTTTGGGGCGATCAGGCTTTTGCCGAGCGCTCCCCCTTGGCACGGCTGCCCAATGGGGCGGATATTTTGCGCCCTGATGTAGGCGATATTTTGCGCGCGGCCTATGCGCCTGAGCTACCGCATGTGGACCTTGACGCTAGCTTTGCTCTGAGGCTTTTTGCGCGGGTGAGTGGGGCGCAGGCTGGATAAGCGCGGCGAGCTGTGCTGAAGTGGGGCGAGACATCAGAAAGTGGCCTATATGATCTATTCCCTACCTGTGCGCGTTTACTATGAAGACACTGACATGGCGGGGATCGTTTATTACGCCAATTACCTGCGCTATATCGAGCGCGGGCGCTCCGAATGGGTGCGCGCAGTTGGACTTGATCAGAATGTGATGAAAGAGCGTGACGGGATCGTCTTTGCTGTTCGGCGTGTGGAGGCTGACTACCTCGGCTCCGGGCGACTGGACGATCAGCTTGTTGTTGAGACGCAGGTTAAGGCTGTTACTGGCGTCAGAATGGTTATGGAGCAATGGGTTAAGCGCGGAGAAGACATATTGTTTCATGCGCTCGTGACCGTTGTTTGTATGACGCTGGACGGGCACCCGACCCGTCTGCCAGCAAATATCCGCCAAATGGTGCACTGATCCTCGGCCAAGTCTTGCTTGGGATAGCTTTCTGACTTGAGATCGGTTATTTTGCTCACAATAAGGCGAAAAGCCACCAAGAGAGAGCAGGCACTATGGAAACTGAAGCACTGGCTGCGGCGCAGCATATCGACTTTTCGATGTGGGCGTTGTTCATGCGCGCAACCTTTACCGTAAAACTCGTGATGATCATCTTGATACTGGCCTCATTCTGGTCGTGGTCGATTATCATCCAGAAATTTATCAACTACCGCAAAGCCCGCGAAGAGGCGGCCTCTTTTGACCGTGCATTTTGGTCGGGTGAGCCGCTGGATGCGCTCTATGAGCAGATCGGCGCTGAGCCAGAAGGGCAGAGCCAGAAGATTTTTGCCGCGGGCATGACAGAGTGGCGGCGCTCTCATAAGGCTGATGGCGCAATGATTGCAGGGGCGCATTCGCGGATTGATCGCTCTATGGATGTGGCGATCGCTAAAGAAGCAGACAAGCTTCAAAGCGGGCTGCAAGTTTTGGCCACTGTGGGCTCCACGACGCCATTTATCGGCCTCTTCGGCACTGTGATCGGGATTATGAACGCCTTTATCGAGATTGCTGAGCAGCAAAACACCAACCTCGCCGTTGTTGCGCCTGGTATTGCTGAGGCGCTTTTGGCGACTGGCCTTGGTCTTTTGGCAGCGATCCCTGCGGTTATCTTTTACAATAAGCTGAGTGCTGACAGTGAAGGGCTTGTCGCGGGATATGAAGCCTTTGCTGACGAGTTCTCAACCATTCTTAGCCGTCAACTGGATAGCTGATATGGGCGCGGGCGTAGCACAAAAAGACACTGGAGGCGGCAGTCGCCGACGCCGTGCGCGCGGGCGTTCACGGCCGATGTCTGAAATTAACGTGACACCTTTTGTCGATATTATGCTGGTTTTGTTGATTATCTTTATGGTGGCTGCACCGATGCTAACCGTGGGTGTGCCAGTGGAGCTGCCGAAGACAGCGGCGAACAGCCTGCCGGTGGAGGCGGAGGAGCCTCTCACGGTGACGATCACGGCTGAGGGGCAAGTCATGATCCAGCAGACGGAAGTGCCGCGGAGCGAATTGGTCGGGCGGATGCGTGCAATTGCGGCGGAGCGCGAGGGCGACCGCGTATTTTTGCGAGCGGATGGGGCCGTCTCTTATGCAGAAGTGGTGCAGGTCATGGGCGCGCTGAATGGAGCGGGCTTTAGCAACATCGGCCTTGTGACCGAGAGCGGCGGACCAGCGCTTGATGGCGTGGACGCAAGCGTCCCTAGCGACCAGTAGGGCGCTTTGAACCGCGGCCAGAGCATATCCCTCATCGGCCATCTTGGGCTGATTGGACTGCTTCTCTTTGGTGGGAAGTGGAACAGTGATCCGTTGCCGTTTGAGATCAGTGATGTTTCTGTTGTGAGCGAGGCGGAGTATCAGGCGGTTTTGGCTGCGGTGCGTGCACCTGAAGCTGCCTCTGATATCGAAGTGCCAGAGCCACCGAGCGAAGACGAAACCTCCCAGCCGCAAGCAGCACCAGACACTCCGCCAGAGACACAAGTGGCCCCCGATGTGGCCAGTCCCGAGACGGATGTTGCCCCAGAGGTGGATACAAGCGAACCCGCCGTGACCACACAAGTTGAAGATGTGCCGCCGCAGTTGGTGCAGCCCCAAGAAGATGTGGCGGTCTTGACTCCAGGGACGAGCCCGCGCCCAAAGTTGCGCCCGATTGAGCGGGTGGCACCTGAAGCTGTGAATGCGCCGGAGCAGACCGATGTTGCCCCTGCAGAGCAGGTTCAACCTGAGACAGCACCTGACGCCATCGCTGAGGTGGTGGAGCCAGAGACAGAGGCGGCGCAGCCTGAGGCTGCGACAACCGAGATCAACCCCGAAGCGCGTGATGATGTGACGCTTGCGCCCGCGCAATCGATGCGCCCCAAAGGCCGCCCGCAGCGGCAGGCCGAGGCTGCGACAGTACCCGCTGCCGAGGCCTCTGATGCGGTTAATAACGCGTTGGCCGAGGCTTTGAGCGGTGCGGCCGACACGGCCGAGGAAACTGCTGCGCCGGCAGGAGCGCCGCTCACGGGCGGAGAACGGGAGGGGCTGAAGCTGGCAATATCCCGCTGTTACAATGTGGGTGCATTGTCATCAGAAGCGCTTGCCGTGAATATCTATGTTAGCGTCGAGATGGCACGGGATGGAAAGCCTGTGATCCCGTCGATCAAGCTATTGCGCAGCGAAAACGGCTCTGACGCGGCTGCAAAGCAAGCTTATGATGCGGCGCGACGGGCGATTATTATTTGTGGCAGTGATGGATTTGATCTGCCGAGCGAGAAATACGACCAATGGAAAACGGTCGAGATAAAGTTTAACCCCGAGAGTATGAGGTAAGGGTATGATCTTGAGACTATTGAGCTTTGTGCTTTTGGCGGCGGTGAGTTCGGCATCTTTTGCACAGGCTGAGCCTTTGCGGATCGAAATCACCGACGCGGTGATTGAGCCTTTGCCTGTGGCTGTTCCTGAATTTGTGGCTGAAACGGCGGGCGCAGGGCCGATTGCCGCTGATATTGCTCGTGTTGTGGCCGAAGACTTAAAGGGCACAGGGCTATTTCGCGAGATTGATAAGGCTGCATTTATCAGCCAGATCAGCTCTTTTGCAGCACCTGTTCAATTTGCAGATTGGAAAGCAATCAATGCGCAGGCTTTGATTACCGGGGCTGTGACCGTTCAGGGCGAACAGATCATTGTGAAGTTCCGCGTTTATGATGTTTTTGCCGGTCAAGAGCTTGGCAAAGGTTTGCAACTGGCAGGCACGCGTGCAGGTTGGCGGCGGATGGCGCATAAGGTTGCCGATCAGGTTTATACGCGGATCACGGGCGAAGGCGGCTACTTTGACAGCCGTGTTGTTTACGTGAGTGAGACTGGGCCGAAGGACAACCGCAAGAAGCGCCTTGCGATTATGGATTATGACGGCGCGAACAACCAGTTTCTCACCGACAGCAGCGCGATTGTGCTTGCGCCGCGTTTCTCACCAACGGGCGACCGCGTGCTCTACACAAGTTATGAGACAGGTTTCCCCAAGATATATGTGCTTGATGTGGCAAGTGTGGGCCGGCGTGTGCTTGAAAGCCGCGATGGAACGATGAGCTTTGCGCCGCGTTTTGCGCCAGACGGGCGCAAGGTTGTGTTCTCGCTTGAAAGCGGGGGCAACACTGACATCTACCTCATGGATTTGGCCACGGGGGCGGAGCAGCGTTTGACCAATGCGCCGTCGATTGAAACAGCGCCGAGCTTTTCGCCTGATGGCAGCCAGATCGTTTTTGAGAGCGACCGCTCGGGCAGCCAGCAGCTTTATGTGATGTCTGCCAATGGGGGAGAGCCACGGCGGATCAGCGCAGGGCCAGGGCGATACGGCACGCCAGTCTGGTCACCACGAGGCGACCTTGTGGCTTTTACCAAGCAATCTAAAGGCCGGTTCCACATCGGGATCATGCGCACGGATGGCACGGGCGAGAAGCTTCTGACCGCTTCATTCCTAGAAGAGGGGCCGACATGGGCTCCAAACGGGCGTGTCATAATGTTTACCAGAGAAACGCAGGGTACAGACGGGCAATCTAGCCTTTATTCCGTCGATATCTCAGGTCGTAATTTGCAACGGGTGCGCACCGAGGGCGGCGCGTCTGATCCCTCATGGAGCCCATTGCAGCAGTAACATAAAGGTGTGAGCGGTGCGCCGCTTCACGCTGATCTTGATAATTCACAGGCGGCGCTGTCTATGTTAGACAGTCCGTATTAAACACGAGGCTAAGAGCATGAAACTCAAACTGATTACACTTGTTATCCCCGCGGTTCTCGCCCTTTCGGCCTGTACCAACCCCAACCGTTTTGACAATGGTGCTGACGGGGCGGGCACGTTTTCGTCTGTGACGCCAGGCTCTGCACAAGACCCGCAGTCACCCCTTTATTTCCAAGAAACGATCGGCGACCGCGTTCTTTTTGATGTCGACCAATCCAGCCTTAATGACGAAGCGCGCCGCGTTCTGGACGGGCAGGCCTCATGGCTGACGACCAATGCTGATTATGCTGTTGTCATTGAAGGCCATGCTGACGAGCAGGGCACACGCGAGTACAACCTCGCGCTGGGCGCACGCCGAGCCAATGCTGTCAAAGAGTATCTTCTGGCGAAGGGTATGCCGTCTAGCCGTCTTAAGACAGTCAGCTATGGCAAGGAGCGCCCGCTTGAAATCTGTTCACAGGAAGCGTGTTATTCCAAGAACCGCCGTGCTGTGACTATTCTTTCAAGTGGCTTGAGCAGCTAAGAAGGATTTCTCATGCGCCGTTTTTTCTTCGTTCTCTGTGCTATTTCTCTGAGTGTGGGTGTGGCCCATGCTCAGGATAACGAAACGCTGGCGGATATTCGGCAGGAACTGACGGTGCTCAGTGTGGAGATGCAAAAGCTGACGCGCGAGCTTTCGACAACCGGTACAATGGGGACCGCTACTGTGAGCGGGTCTGTGCTCGAGCGTGTGGACGCTATTGAGAACGAGCTGCGCCGCCTGACCGCGCGTACAGAAGAGCTTAGCCTGCGTGTCGAGGCGGTTGCGCAAGATGGGACGCGGCGGGTTGCTGATCTTGAGTTCCGCCTTGTGGAGCTTGAGGGCGGCGACGTGAGTACGCTCGGCCAGACCAGCACTTTGGGTGGGGATCTGCCCGAAGGCCAAGTGGCTGTAGCATCTCCTGTTGCTTCGCCAAGCCGCGAGCTGACAGCAGAACTGGCTGTGGGAGAAGCGGCCGATTTTGCGGCGGCGCGAAAAGCGCTTGAGGCGGGAGAGTTTGCTGATGCGGCAGCGCGCCTCAAGTCATTTAATGAGACATACCCCGGCTCGCCCGTGGCGACCAAAGCGGCTTTGGCCTATGGCGCGGCCCTTGAAGGCCAGGGCGACATGACAGGCGCTTCGCGGGCTTATTTGGATGCGTTTCGCCGCGAGCCGACAGGAGAGGATGCGCCAGAAGCTCTTTATCGACTTGGCAACGGGTTGGGGCGTCTGGGTCAGACAGCTGAGGCCTGCAAGACGCTTGCGGAAGTCTCTGTGCGCTTTCCGGGCGGGGAGCCTGCCAGCAAGGCCGAGGCCGAACGCAGCAGACTTGGCTGTTCGTGACACTCATTGCGCGGTTTGAGACGGCTCTTGACGGCGCGGCGCGGCCCTTGGGGCTTGCGGTGTCTGGGGGGAGTGACTCCCTAGCACTTTTACATTTGGCTGCAGAAGCGGGCGTTGGTCCGCTTTTTTGCGCGACCGTCAATCATGGCTTGAGGCCTGAGGCGGCGGCTGAATGTGCACTTGTGGCGGATGCCTGCTCGAAACTTGATGTTGCGCATGAGATTTTGGACTGGCGCTGGAGCGGGGCAGGCAACCTTCAGGCCGAGGCCCGCGCAGGGCGCTATGGCGCCTTAACAGACTGGGCCAAACGGCGGGGTCTTGGCACTGTGCTTGTGGGCCATACGCAAGACGATGTGGCAGAGACGTTTTTGATGCGCATTGCGCGCGGTTCTGGCCTTAAAGGACTCGCGCAGATGCAGGGACAGTGGCAGGCAGAAGGGCTTGGTTGGGCGCGTCCCTTGCTTTCGATGTCGCGAGGCGAACTGCGAGACTATCTGCGGGCTGCGGGGCAGAACTGGGCCGAAGATGCCTCCAATGCAGATCCGTCTTATGACCGCGTGAAGATGCGTCAGGCGTTGGCAGAGGTTGGGCTGCCAACGGCTCGGATCGCGGAGACAGCGGCACGGCTGGCGCAGGCCGATGCGGCGCTTGAGGCGATGACTGCCAATGCGGCGGAACAGGTGGCGCAGTTACAGGGGCGCAATATTGTGATTGATGGAGCAGCTCTTGCGGCGCTGCCTGAGGAGATTATGCAGCGCTTGATGAGCGCTTGGACCGCGTGGCAGGGGCGGAGCGTTTATCCGCCGCGCCGAGGGGCTTTGGCCAGCGCTGTGGCGCACACGCTTGCAGGCAATAAGACGACGCTAAATGGCTGCGTGCTTGTGGGGCATAAAGGCCGTGTGATCGTGGCGCGCGAAGCGGCGGCTGTGACTGGGCTAGAGGCAATTGGTGACAGTTGGGACGAACTAACGCTCTTGGGGGATGGGCCTAAAGACTTAAAAATCCGCGCTTTGGGAGCCGAAGGGCTTGCCGCCGTTAAGGACTGGCGGGCGCAAGGCTTGCCGCGCGAGGCGCTTTTGGCGACACCCTCGCTCTGGCAGGGCGCGCGGCTTTTCGCCGCCCCATCCTTGGCCTTTGGCGACGCATTTAAACTAAATTTTAAGGTTCCCCCGCCCTATTTAGTAAAATGACGGGGCGTTGCAGCACCTTTTGCTGATCTTAATCGGCTTCTGCCGTTGAAGATGTTGCGTTGATCTCTATTTTAGTCTGTAACACGACGAAACACATGCGCCACCTCATTTGGGAGAGCTTTTCTTGGGCAATACACGAAACATCGCTTTTTGGGTCATCCTCTTTGTTATGATCCTTATGCTGTTCAATCTCTTCAGCGGGTCCAACACGGCGCAGCCGAGCTCTGCTCGCTCCTATTCGGAGTTTGTGCAGGCGGTGCAGGACGGAGCTGTGCAAGAGGCGACGATTGATGGGGAGAACGTGCGCTTTGTTGGCTCTGACAACAAAGTTTATGCAACGGTCAAGCCCGAGGACGCCGCTGTGACGGACCTTCTGATCGAGAATAACGTTCCTTTGACAGCCAAGCCGCAGCAGACTTCCGGCTTCCAGTCGTTTCTTTTGAGCTTGCTGCCCTTCCTGCTTTTGATCGGTGTGTGGATCTATTTCATGAACCGTATGCAAGGCGGCGGCAAAGGTGGCGCGATGGGCTTTGGCAAATCCAAGGCCAAGATGCTCACTGAAAAGTCTGGCCGTGTGACCTTTGACGATGTGGCCGGCATTGACGAAGCCAAGGAAGAGCTTGAAGAGATTGTCGAGTTTTTGCGAAACCCACAGAAATTCTCGCGTTTGGGCGGTAAAATCCCTAAGGGTGCTTTGCTTGTTGGCCCTCCCGGCACGGGTAAGACGCTTTTGGCGCGCGCGATTGCAGGCGAGGCGGGTGTGCCGTTTTTCACCATTTCAGGCTCTGACTTTGTTGAGATGTTTGTCGGCGTCGGCGCGAGCCGCGTGCGAGACATGTTTGACCAAGCCAAAAAGAACGCTCCCTGTATTGTCTTTATTGACGAGATCGACGCCGTTGGCCGCCACCGTGGTGCGGGCTATGGCGGCGGAAACGACGAGCGCGAGCAGACGCTCAACCAGCTCCTTGTTGAAATGGACGGGTTTGAAGCCAATGAAGGTGTTATCATCTTGGCTGCGACAAACCGCAAAGATGTGCTTGATCCAGCGCTGCTGCGTCCTGGTCGTTTTGACCGCAACGTGACCGTGCCTAACCCGGACATTAAAGGGCGTGAGAAAATCCTTGGTGTCCATGCGCGCAAAAGCCCGCTTGGACCAGATGTCGACCTGCGCATTATCGCGCGTGGGACGCCTGGCTTCTCGGGTGCGGACCTTGCCAATCTTGTGAACGAAGCCGCGCTCATGGCTGCCCGTGTCGGGCGCCGCTTTGTGGCTATGGCTGACTTTGAGCAGGCGAAAGACAAAATCATGATGGGTGCTGAACGCCGCTCCATGGTTATGACGCCTGCGCAGAAGGAAATGACAGCCTATCATGAAGCGGGGCACGCAATTGTGGGTATGACCCTGCCCAAATGCGACCCTGTTTATAAGGCCACAATCATCCCACGCGGCCAAGCGCTCGGAATGGTGATGAGCTTGCCAGAAATGGACCAGCTGAATTACTTCAAGGATGAATTGACCCAAAAAATCGCCATGACCATGGCGGGCAAAGCCGCAGAGATCATCAAGTACGGTGAGGATGCAGTGAGCAACGGCCCGTCAGGCGACATTATGCAAGCCAGTGCTTTGGCGCGGGCGATGGTGATGCGCTGGGGCATGTCTGACAAGGTCGGCAATATCGACTACCAAGAAGCAGCCGAAGCCTTTCGCGGCGGCGGTGGCGCGGGCGGGTTCTCTATTTCAGCCCACACAAAAGAGCTGATTGAAGAAGAAGTGAAGCGTATCATCGACCAAGGCTATGAGGACGCTCACAAGATCATCATGGAGAATAAGGCCGGATGGGAAAGTCTTGCGGAAGGCCTGCTTGAGTATGAAACGCTGACTGGCGCGGAGATCGAGCAGGTGATGCGCGGCGAGCCGCCACATAAGGGCGACGATGAGGAAGACGAACCGACGGATAAAGGCTCTGTCACGGCGATCCCAAAGACCAAGCCTCGCGCCAAGGCCAAGCCCAAAGCCAGCGATGGCGACATGGAACCTGAGCCCACCGCATGAGTGCATCAGCGCAAAAACGAGACTGGAATCCCGAGGCCTATTCAAGGTTTCGGGATTTGCGTTTGCGCCCTGCGCTAGATTTGCTTCT
The DNA here is from genome assembly GCF_029254145.1 of Lentibacter sp. Taxonomy (GTDB): domain Bacteria; phylum Pseudomonadota; class Alphaproteobacteria; order Rhodobacterales; family Rhodobacteraceae; genus Lentibacter. Next base: position 7,611 of record NZ_JAQWYD010000073.1, on the reverse strand, counting down.
GGCTGTTCGGTCTGTCGGCGGGGGAGATGTGATTGACCTCGGCTGCGGCAATGGGGCGATGGGCCCTCGACTGAAAGAACGCTTTCTGGGCCATTCTGTTGTGGGCGTAGATGCGTCGCCTGCGATGCTTGCACAGGCCGAAGAGACAGGGACTTACGGACGGCTGGATGCTGCGGATATAGCCAGCTGGAGCGCACACGGCGCAGGGCTGATTTACTCAAACGCTGCCCTTCACTGGCTGAAGGGGCATGAAGAGTTGATGCCGCGCCTTGCGGGAATGCTGGGGAAGGGCGGGACACTTGCCGTTCAGATGCCCCATCAGAACAATGCGCCCTCGCATCGTGTCTGGCGCAGTTTGGCGGAAGAATTTTTTCCGCAACGGATCGACTTTGAGGCGGGGCCGTCGGTGCTTCTACCGAGCCAGTACCATGCGATGCTTTCCAAACTTGGGGATGTGTCAATCTGGGAGACCGAGTATTACCAGCGGCTTGGAGCCGACGAGGCAGGCCATCCTGTGCGCCGCTTTACTGAGAGCACCTATGCGCGCCCTATTCTGGAGGTGCTTGATGCGCAAGAGCAAGCGATGCTTGTGCAGCGGTATGAGCAGGTGATGGAGAAAGCTTACCCGCGCGCGGAGGACGGCACTGTGCTTTTTCCTTTCCGACGAATGTTTTTCACATTGACAGTATAAGGCAACCTTCAGGGCGCGATCTGGAGGCTGATCGCTTCTGTGCCGATGATTTTGCCTTTGCGGGTGAGTGTGGCGAGACCCTGATAGGTGCCAATAGGCCAGCTCTCTGTGCGCAGGCGCTTGCCAGCGGCCCGAAAGCTTAGGGCTTGGGTCTTTTCGAGTGTCGTTTCGTGCTCAAATGAGAACCCTTCAGGACCGCTGATGACAAGGCGCAGGCTGTCGCCACTCCGAGTTCCAAACATATAGGCCCAAAGGACAAGCGCACCCGCACCGTGGGAGAGCGAGGCCTTGTGGGCTGTGCCAGCTTTGATGCTGTCAAATTCGGGAACTGTGTTCGCAAAGCCAAGGCCAATGGGCCCGCTTGCCACATAGGCGGGCGCCTCGGCCCAGAGGGTCTGATCGGCAGCACCGCAGGTGGCTGTGTCCTCGGGATCAAACGGGTCGATTACCCGCTCGCCTTGGCGCACAGTAAAGTGCAAATGGGGAAATTTGCTGCGTCCAGACAGGCCGACCTGACCGAGTGGATCCCCTACTTTAACCGTCTGACCTTTGCTGACCGTGATCGAGCCGAGCTTCATATGACAATACTGGCTCACCCAACCATCGCCATGATCAATCACCAATCCGTTGCCACACTCGCGGCCTGCAATCATCGCTTCGGTCGCTGTGCTTAGGCCAGTGTCTGGCATCTCGTCACGTGTCCCGCGCACCACGCCATCGGCTGCGGCTGTCACTGTTACGCCTGTCGCCATTTGTGCGCGGTTGAGCAGGGCGAAGTCTGTGCCTTTGTGGCCGTCATAGCTGAGCGGTCCACAAGCGAAGTCTAACACGCGACCTTCGGCTGGGAGAGTGTCGACAAAGTTCTGGATGTAGCAAGTCTCACCCAAGCTGCAGTCTAAAGGGAGGGCAAAGAGGGGGGGCTTAGCCACAGCTGGGCTTGCAAAAAGGGCGGCAAGGCCCAGAAGAGAGCCTCGCCGCCACATGATTTATTCAGCCGTCAGAAGAGGTGGCTTTGTTCCCGAGAGGCGGGGCTTGTCGGGGCCTTCGATGCGCAAATCAAGCTTGCCGTCTTTGACGCCGACTTTGACCACGCCGCCTTTGGCCAGAGTGCCAAAGAGCAGTTCTTCAGCAAGAGGCTTCTTGATGTGCTCTTGAATGACGCGGGCAAGGGGGCGTGCACCCATCTTGTCGTCATAGCCCTTATCGCCGAGCCATTCGGCCGCAGCATTGGTCAGTTCAAATGTCACGTTGCGGTCCATGAGCTGGGCTTCCAGCTGAAGCACGAACTTTTCAACCACTTTAGAGATGACGGTCTTGCTGAGCGGTGCAAAGCTAATCACGGCGTCAAGACGGTTGCGGAACTCAGGCGTAAAGGTGCGCTCGATGGCGGCGGTGTCTTCTCCTGTGCGACGGTCACGGCCAAAGCCCACAGCTTCCTTCGCTTGCTCCGATGCGCCTGCGTTTGATGTCATGATCAAGACAACATTGCGGAAGCTCACGGTGCGGCCGTTGTGGTCTGTTAACTCGCCGTTGTCCATCACCTGCAAGAGGATGTTGTAGACATCAGGGTGGGCCTTTTCCATTTCGTCAAGCAGCAGCACACAGTGCGGGTGCTGATCGACACCGTCTGTGAGCAAGCCGCCCTGATCAAAGCCAACATAGCCGGGAGGGGCGCCGATAAGGCGGGAGACCGCGTGCTTCTCCATATACTCGGACATATCAAAGCGCAGAAGCTCGACGCCCAGAACATCAGCGAGTTGTTTGGCCACTTCGGTTTTGCCGACGCCTGTTGGCCCTGCGAAGAGGTAGTTGCCGATGGGCTTCTCAGGCTCGCGCAAACCGGCGCGGGAAAGTTTGATCGCGGAGGAGAGCGCGTCGATCGCCTCATCTTGGCCGAAGACCACGCGTTTGAGAGATTTCTCGAGGTCTTTGAGCACGGCGCCGTCGTCTTTGGAGACGTTCTTGGGCGGAATGCGCGCAATTTTGGCGACCACGGCCTCAACTTCTTTTGTGCCGATGGTCTTGCGACGCTTGGCTGATTTGAGGAGGTGCTGGGCCGCGCCCGCCTCGTCGATCACGTCAATTGCGCTGTCAGGGAGCTTGCGGTCGTTGATGTAGCGCGCAGCAAGTTCCACGGAGGTTTTGATCGCGTCGTTGGTGTATTTGACGCCATGGTGCTCTTCGAAATAGGGCTTAATGCCACGCAGAATTTTGATGGCGTCTTCCACGGAGGGTTCGTTTACGTCGATCTTTTGGAAGCGGCGTGAGAGGGCGCGATCTTTCTCAAAATGTTGGCGGAACTCTTTATAAGTTGTGGAGCCCATGGTGCGCAGCTTGCCGCCTGCGAGGGCGGGCTTGAGCAGGTTAGAGGCGTCCATTGCACCGCCTGAAGTTGCGCCTGCGCCGATAACTGTGTGGATTTCGTCGATGAAGAGCACAGCGTCGTCATGGTCCTCGAGCTCTTTGACAACGGCTTTCAGACGCTCCTCAAAATCACCACGGTACCGAGTGCCTGCGAGGAGCGCGCCCATGTCGAGCGAGTAGATTGTGGTCTTTGACAAAATCTCGGGCGTTTCGCCATTGACGATCTGGTTGGCGAGGCCTTCGGCGATCGCCGTTTTGCCGACGCCGGGATCGCCGACAAGAAGCGGGTTGTTTTTGCGGCGGCGGCAAAGCACCTGAATGCAGCGCTCGACTTCGCTGTCGCGGCCGATGAGCGGATCAATCTCGCCTTTGCGCGCCTTTGCGTTGAGGTCGACGCAGTATTTGCTGAGCGCGCTTTCGTCTTCTGGTTTGGCATCAGGCGAAGCGTCTTGGCGCTCCTCTTCTTCTGCACCAGTGAGTGGACGAGCTTCGCCAAACGCAGGGTCTTTGGAAACTCCGTGGGCGATGAAGTTGACTGCGTCATAGCGTGTCATGTCTTGTTCTTGCAGGAAGTAGGCTGCATTGCTTTCGCGCTCCGCAAAAATCGCCACGAGGACGTTTGCGCCTGTGACTTCATTGCGGCCCGAGCTTTGGACATGAATGGCAGCGCGCTGGATCACACGCTGGAAGGCGGCTGTGGGAACGGCCTCGGAGCCTTCGATGTCGGTGATAAGGTTGGCGAGATCTTCCTCGACAAATTCGACAAGGCTCTGACGTAGTTCGTCTGTGTTGACTGAGCAGGCCTGAAGGACGCGATAGGCGTCAGGCTCATCGAGAAGGGCGAGGAGCAGATGCTCTAGCGTGGCAAACTCGTGACGCTTGCTGTTGGCTGTGGCCAAAGCTGCGTGGATGGCTTGCTCGAGTGTGTTCGAAAATGATGGCACTGCTCTCGTGCTCCTTCTGAGTTGGTTCACCGACGTCTCTGGGCCCTTGATGAGAACTTTCGCGCTCTTTGGTTAAAGTTTGGTCGATATGACGCTGGCTTCAAGGCTTTTCTGGAAAAAAGGCACTATATTTCATGTCACGAAGCGGTGATCGGCCTAAAATACGTCTTTTTGAGCCCGCAAGGCAGCAAATGACTTGGCGTCAGTCGCGAGCATGAAGGGATTGGTCGCTTTTTCCAACGCGAGTGTTGATGGCACAGTAAACTGGCCAGCACGGCGCAGGCGGTCTGTTTCGGCGCTGCGGCTGACGATGGCGGGAACCTCTGGCATGACCGATGTTGCGAACCCGGCGTTTGAGGATGTGTATTCGTGGCCTGAACAGACAAGAGTGTCGTCGGGTAGAGCCGCGAGCTTGGCGAGGCTGTGATACATCTGGTCTGGCGTACCTTCAAAAAGGCGGCCGCAACCAAAGGCCATTAGGCTATCGCCCGTAAAGACAAAGCCCGAGGCGGGAAAGTAAAATGCAATGTGGCCGATCGTGTGGCCTGAGACATCGAGGATATCAACCTCTTCGCCCAGAACTGTGATGCGCCCTCCTTCAGAGACCTCCTCCGTGAGAGGCGGTAGGCGGTGGGCATCGGCTTTGGCGCCAATGACACGGGGAGCAAGCGCTGTATTCAGACCCTCAAGCCCTTCAACGTGGTCCCAGTGATGATGAGTGAGCAAAATGGTTGTTAATGCAAGGCCCCGTTCTGCGAGCGCTGCATTGATCGGCGCGGCTTCGGGTGCATCAATGAGGGCGGCTTCGCCTGCGGCATTCACCAGAAGAAAGGCGTAGTTGTCAGACAGGCAAGGGATGGTGAGCAGCTCAAGGGGCATAGCATTTCCACGGATCATTGTTATGTTGACCTCAGAGTGACGGATACAGGCGGCGGCGTCCATGCATCTTGACGTGAAAGATCTGAGAAATTTCTACTACCGCAGCACTTTGGGCCGCGCGGCGCAAAAAGTGATCCGAGACCAGATGCTCACGCTCTGGCCAGAGGCCAAGGGGCAAACGGTTGTAGGCTTTGGCTTTGCTGCGCCCTTGTTGCGGCCGTATCTCGGGCAAGCGCGGCGCGTGACCTGTCTTATGCCAGGACCACAGGGCGTGATGCCTTGGCCTGCGGGGCAGCCCAATGTGAGTGTTCTGTGCGAGGAGACCCACTGGCCGATCGAGACGGGGCATGTGGACAGGCTGGTTGTGATGCACGGGCTTGAGACCAGTGAGTGGCCCACACATGTGCTTGAAGAATGCTATCGGGTGCTCGGCCCCGGAGGGCGGGCGCTTTTTATCGTCCCCAACCGCGCTGGGCTTTGGAGCCGCAATGACCGCACGCCTTTTGGCTATGGCCGGCCCTTCACGATGGGCCAGCTCGACCAGCAGTTGAAGCTTTGGGGCTTTAAGACCGAGCATAGCCAGACTGCTCTTTACCAGCCGCCGAGCGAGAAGCGCTTCTGGCGCAAGACGGCTGGCTTTTGGGAGAAACTTGGACACGGATTGCCACTGATTGCAGGGGGAGGTGTGCTTATGGTTGAGGTGACAAAGCAGATTCCTGCGCCGACACGACCCGGGCTGAGCCAAAGGGTGCGCAAGCCCTCGTTTGTGCTTCAACCGATGCCTGAAGGGCTGCCTGCCTGAGCGTCGTTTTGAGGGATTCTGTTGTGATAGCGTTAACTTTCGTGACCTGAATCATTAAAAACCCGACCGAATTGGTGATATTTGCACGCGCAAACGGTCGCAGTTTTGCTAAGGCTATGAATTAATTGTATTTTATGGTATACTGAAAAATGCGCTAGCAGGTTGCCGCAAATGGAATGCTCTGCTACACCCGCCTCGATTTAGCAGCTTTGGGAAATCTCAGGGTAAAAACGCCCCCAAGAGAGCTATGTGCAAATTCGAGCGCATCGCGGATCACGGGGCCAGAAAATCGAAAGGGTTGACGTGTCCGAACCAGCTTCGATCTCTTCCGGCATTGCTGCACGCTATGCCACGGCCGTATTTGACCTGGCCAAGGAAACGAAAAAGCTTACAGCCGTTGAGGGTGACCTTAACAGCTTGGAAGGGGCGCTGACTGACAGCGCCGATTTTAACAATCTCATTATGAGTCCGGTGTACAGCCGTGACGAGCAGGGCGCTGCTGTTGCTGCGCTCGCTAAAAAAATGAAGCTTTCCCCAATGATTACAAACACGCTCAGCCTGATGGCTGCCAAGCGTCGTTTGTTTGTCTTGCCTCAGCTCGTACGCGCTCTGCGCGCTGCGATTGCGCAAGACAAGGGTGAAGTCTCGGCCGACGTGGTCAGTGCCAAGGCTCTGACGAAAGGCCAAGCGGACAAGCTTGCCAAGACGCTGAAAGAGCGCTTTGGGAAGACTGTAACTATCAATGCGACCGTTGATGAAACCCTCATAGGCGGTCTTGTCGTCAAGGTGGGCTCGAAAATGATCGATACGTCGATTCGCTCGAAGCTCAGCTCCCTCCAGAATGCAATGAAAGAGGTCGGATAAATGGGTATCCAAGCAGCAGAAATTTCTGCGATCCTGAAGGACCAGATCAAGAACTTTGGCAAAGAAGCCGAAGTTGCTGAAGTCGGTCAAGTTCTCAGCGTTGGCGATGGTATCGCCCGTGTTTATGGTCTGGACAACATCCAAGCCGGTGAGATGGTTGAATTCCCTGGTGGGATTATGGGCATGGCCCTCAACCTCGAAACCGATAACGTTGGTGTTGTTATTTTCGGTTCTGACCGTGACATCAAAGAAGGTGACACAGTTAAGCGCACGAAAGCGATCGTGGACGTTCCAGCCGGCCCCGAACTTCTCGGTCGCGTGGTTGACGGCCTCGGCAACCCGATTGACGGCAAAGGCCCGATCAAAACCAAGCTGCGCGCGATTGCGGACAGCAAGGCTCCTGGCATTATTCCACGTCAGTCTGTCCACGAGCCAATGGCGACAGGCCTCAAGTCTGTTGATGCGATGATCCCGATTGGCCGTGGCCAGCGCGAGCTCATCATTGGTGACCGTCAGACAGGTAAAACGGCTGTGGCGCTTGACGCGATCCTCAACCAGAAGTCTTACAACGAAGCAGCCGGAGACGACGACAGCAAGAAGCTGTACTGCGTCTATGTTGCGATTGGCCAGAAGCGCTCGACTGTTGCGCAGCTGGTGAAACGCCTCGAAGAAAGCGGCGCGCTTGAGTATTCAATCGTTGTTGCTGCGACAGCGTCTGACCCTGCACCTTTGCAGTTCCTTGCGCCTTATGCTGCAACTGCAATGGCAGAATATTTCCGCGACAACGGCAAGCACGCTTTGATCATCTATGATGACCTTTCAAAGCAAGCGGTGTCATATCGCCAGATGTCACTTCTGCTCCGTCGTCCACCAGGCCGCGAAGCTTATCCTGGTGACGTTTTCTATCTTCACTCACGTCTGCTTGAGCGCTCTTCAAAGCTCAACGCCGACCACGGCTCAGGCTCTTTGACAGCTCTGCCGATCATTGAAACTCAAGGTGGTGACGTTTCGGCGTTTATTCCAACCAACGTGATCTCGATCACCGACGGTCAGATCTTCCTTGAAAC
>NZ_JAQWYD010000069.1:0-12249 GCF_029254145.1 Lentibacter sp. | reverse complement strand
GAGCGCTCTGCTCTAACCAACTGAGCTACAGGCCCGCCATAAGCGACTGGTTAGCAGACGGGCGGGCGGCGTCAAGTCTTAGAGTGTCTCTGGCGTTCCATGGGCCGTTGCTATGAGGGAAGGTATGATTTAGGACGTGTGCAACTTTGATATGGGGGCTTCAAGATGGCTGGCAAAAACGGAATCACCTATGCGGATGCGGGCGTCGATATTGACGCGGGCAACGCGCTTGTGGAGCGCATTAAGCCTGCGGCCAAGCGCACGGCACGCTCTGGTGTCATGTCAGGGCTTGGCGGTTTTGGCGCGCTGTTTGATCTGAAGGCGGCAGGCTATAGCGACCCTGTGCTTGTGGCGGCGACAGATGGTGTGGGCACGAAGCTTCGCATTGCGATTGATACTGGCGAAGTCGACGGTGTGGGCATCGACCTTGTGGCGATGTGCGTTAACGATCTTGTTTGCCAAGGCGCTGAGCCGCTGTTCTTCCTTGATTACTTTGCCACGGGGCGTCTGGAAATGGACAAGGCCGCGCGCATCATCGAGGGTATTGCAAAAGGCTGCGAGCTCTCTGGCTGTGCTTTGATTGGTGGCGAGACGGCCGAGATGCCGGGGATGTACCCTGATGGCGACTTTGATCTGGCGGGTTTTTCTGTCGGAGCGATGGAGCGTGGGCAGGATTTGCCGAGCGGTGTTGTCGAGGGGGATTTGCTGCTTGGGCTGGCCTCTGACGGCGTGCACTCCAACGGCTATAGCCTTGTGCGCAAGCTTGTTGAAGTCTCGGGCCTTGGCTGGGACGCCGACTGCCCTTGGGCTGAGGGCACGCTTGGCGCGGCCTTGCTGACGCCGACACGGCTTTATGTGAAGCAGGCCTTGGCCGCTGTGAAGAGTGGAGGCGTGCATGCGCTTGCGCATATCACAGGGGGTGGCTTGACCGAAAACTTGCCACGGGTTCTGCCCGAGGGCTTGGGCGCGGATATCAACCTTGATGCTTGGGAACTGCCCGAAGTGTTCAAATGGCTTGCGGCGACGGGCGGTATGGCTGAGGCAGAACTCCTCAAGACGTTTAACTCTGGCATCGGTATGATCCTTTCGGTGGATGCGAGCGAGGCGGACCGCCTCAAGGCGCTGCTGGAGGCCGAAGGCGAGACTGTCAGTGTCTTGGGAGCGGTGACGGCGGGCGAGGGCGTGCGCTACTCAGGCTCTCTTATCTGATGCGGGTCGCGCTCTTTATCTCAGGTGGCGGCTCCAACATGCTGTCACTTGTGAAGAGCATGACAGGGGATCACCCTGCGCGGCCCTGTGTTGTTTTGAGCAATCGCGCGGACGCGGGCGGGCTGGCCAAGGCCGAAGCGCTCGGGGTGGCGACCGCTGTGGTCGATCACCGGCCGTATGGGGCAGATCGTGGGGCGTTTGAGGCCGAGCTGCAAAGCGTTCTTCTGCGCCATGAGCCTGATATGATCTGTCTTTGCGGCTTTATGCGCGTGCTCACCGAAGGCTTCACCCGCCAGTGGGACGGGCGAATGCTCAATATTCACCCCTCACTTTTGCCCAAATACAAGGGGCTGCACACCCATCAGCGGGCCCTTGACGCGGGCGACAGCGAGGCGGGCTGTACTGTTCACGAGGTCACAGCAAAGCTGGATGACGGGCCGATTCTTGGGCAGGCGCGTGTGCCTGTTTTGGAGGGAGACACGGCCGAAACGCTGGCGGCTCGTGTGCTCACGCAAGAGCATATTCTCTATCCTGCCGTGCTCAGGCGCTTTGTGAGCGGGGACAAGCGCCCTGTGTCGCTGCCCTGACGCTTTTCATTCCTCACGCTCTCGCGTATAGGCAGAGCCATATTAGACAAGAGCACGCGCCTTCATGAGAACGATTACCACGACCGCAGAGCTGGCTGACTATTGCAAAGAGGCCGCAACCCACGACTATGTCACTGTTGACACAGAGTTTTTACGAGAGCGGACGTATTACTCCAAGCTCTGCCTTGTGCAGCTTGCTATGCCTGGTACGACAGATGACAACGCCGTTTTGGTGGACCCTCTGGCGAGTGGTATTTCGCTTCAGCCGCTTTACGACCTGATGGCGGATGAAAGCACTGTGAAAGTCTTTCATGCTGCGCGCCAAGATCTGGAAATCTTTTTCCATGACGGGGATGTGATCCCGGCGCCTTTGTTTGACACTCAGGTTGCAGCTATGGTTTGCGGCTTTGGTGAGCAGGTTGGCTATGAGACGCTGGTGAGAAAGATTGCCAAGGAAACTGTGGACAAGACCAGCCGCTTTACCGACTGGTCGCGGCGGCCTTTGACCGAAGCGCAAAAGACCTATGCTTTGGCCGATGTAACGCATTTGCGCCAGATTTATGAATATCTGCGCGACCAACTTGCCAAGAACAAGCGCGCCAAATGGGTGAGCGAGGAGCTATCTGTTTTGACGTCGCCTGCGACCTATCAGATTGATCCTGCCAATGCTTGGGAGCGGGTCAAAGTCCGGACGAGCTCGGGCAAGTTTTTGGCTGTGGTGCGTGAGCTTGCAAAGTTTCGTGAGGCCTACGCGCAGGAGCGCAATGTGCCTCGTAGCCGCGTCTATAAGGACGATGCGCTCACCGAGCTGGCCTCAACCAAGCCCAAGGATTTGAACGATTTATCCCGCTCGCGCCTTTTGTTGCGTGAAGCGCGCAAGGGCGAGATTGCGGAAGGGATTTTGGCGGCTGTTGCGGCTGGCATGGCCTGTGCGCCTGAAAACGTGCCCCAAGGCGACAAGACGCGTGAAAAGCTCAATGTGAACCCGGCTTTGGCCGATCTTTTGCGGGTTTTGCTCAAGGCCAAGACCGAAGATATGGGTGTCGCTGCGAAGCTGATCGCTTCGGCGAGCGATCTGGATATGATCGCGGCGGGCGAGCGGGATGTGGCTGCATTGAACGGCTGGCGCTTTGAGGCCTTTGGTGAGGATGCGCTTCGTCTGTGCAATGGCGAGATCGGACTCGCGGTGAAGGGGCGCACCGTGAAGGTTATTTCACTTTAGGTTCGTCACTTAACGCCTTACAGAACGTGCGTTTTCTGCGCCAGAGACGCGAATCTCTCGAACGCCTTCCAGATCTTCATCAGAGAGGAACACTGCGGCTGTCAGCTCGCGCGAGCGCTGCGGCGCTGCGGGGCGAGAGCGCGTGGAATATTCGGTCTTGAGCGAATATTGGAGCGTCTGCAGGGGGCCGTCAATCTCGAGATCAAACTCAGGCACAAGGCGAACATCGTAAGCGCCAAGCGTTGGCGCAAGGCCGGTCACGCGCAGGATTGCGCCGCCTGCTGCGGGCTCGATTGCCAATGCGAGGATTTGAGCAACGGCAACGCCTTCTGGCGCGGCCTGCTCACGGCGAAGCCCTGATTTCTTGGGAATAAGCGCGTTTTTGGCTTCGGGAGCGACGGTCTCATTGCGGCTTTTGCCGAACCAGTTGAGCGGATTATAGGCTGAACCGCCGCTGCTGCCGCCACATCCAGGCAGGGCGAGGGCCGAGACCAGAGCTGTTGTGAGGATAATGCGCATGTGTCACTCCGCCAATTGCTTGCCTGTGTTGCTACCTTATTGTGTGCGCCTTGAAAAGACGGGAAAGCATATGGACCTTCGCGCGCGGGGCGCCTATCTCAAGGGGACGGAATAAGGGGAACACAATGGCCAGCGCCGCATTTGAAGAGCTAGTAGAGGATTTCCAGTTTCTTGAAGACTGGGAGGATCGGTATGCCTATGTGATCGAGCTGGGCAAAGCGATGGAGCCGCTAGAGGAGGCGCTGAAGGTGTCTGCGACAAAGGTTGACGGTTGCGCTAGCCAGGTCTGGCTTCACCCGAAGGTCGAGAGTGCGGTTTTTCACTTTGACGGCGAGAGTGACGCTATGATTGTGCGTGGGCTCGTCGCAGTTTTGCGCAAGCTCTATAACGGGCTTGATGTGGGCGCTGTTCTTGCGGTGGATGCGCAGGCCGAGCTGGGCCGGCTCGGGCTTCAGGAACATCTTTCGGCGCAGAGGAGCAACGGCGTGCGCGCTATGATCCAGCGGATCAGAACCGTGGCGGCGGGCGCGTAAGAGCGTCGAATTTGCTTCGCAAATCTGACCAGGAGGGGCTTTGCCCCTCAGAGCCAAAAGCGATAGGGCTTTTGGCGCTTCACCCCAGGATATTTTGGGAAAGAAGAAGGCTGAGCGGGCGCGTGCTCAGGCCTTGCCTGCTTGGGCCTTGAGGGCTGTGGCGAGGTCGCCGTAGCCTGTGAAGCGGTATTCATAAGCAAGGCCGAGGCGGTCCGCGCAATCCTTGGCTTTGGCCTCAAGAGCGGGATCGCGGGTCTGGGCTTGATAGACGAGTTTTGTATAGTTTCCAAAGATCATATCGCGCAGCTCGGGATGTTTGTGCAGGCCCATAGGCTTCCATACAAAAGCGTCAAACTGTTTCACGAGAAAATCAGTGAGATAAAAGGCGGTGATTTCGTCGTCATGGCTGGCGAAAGTCTCGTTGCCTTCAAAGAAGGAATAGCAATGCGGACCAGCGACCATCGCGACGCCAAGTTCTGCGCATTTGGCCTCGAGCAGCCCGCCGGTGCCACAATCGGCGTAGACCACGAAAATATCGTCATAGGCGGTGCGGTGTTTGAGCACGCTGGCCTCGACCGCTTCTGTGATGCGCTCTGGGTAGAGGTGAAGATTGGCAGGGAGACAGGTGAGATCCATGTGGGCCCAGCCGTTTTGAGCTTTGAGCGCCAGAATTTCACGCGCTAAGGCCCCACAGGCGATGAGCAGGAGGCGGCCTGTGCCTGACGGCGCGAGGCCTTCGTCTGTGAGCGTCGTGTCGTCTAGGAGCATGATCGATCCTTCATAAAAAAGGCCCGCGCGGTGTGTCCGGCGGGCCCTTGATACGCTTGTTTAGCTCAGGTTCAGCCGGCTGATGCTTTGTTGTGCTTGCGCAGAACCCATTCTTTGGCTGTTTCGACGGCCACAGCCGCATCACGGCAGTAAGCGTCTGCGCCAATGGCTTTACCAAATTCTTCGTTGAGCGGCGCACCGCCCACGAGAACGATATAATCATCGCGGATGCCTTGCTCGACCATCGTGTCGATCACGACCTTCATGTAGGGCATTGTTGTTGTCAGAAGAGCGGACATGCCCAGAATCTCTGGCTTGTGCTCTTCGAGGGCGGCGAGATAGTTTTCAACTGGGTTGTTGATGCCGATGTCTTCAACTTCAAAACCAGCGCCTTCCATCATCATGGCAACAAGGTTTTTGCCGATGTCGTGGATGTCGCCTTTGACTGTGCCGATAACCATACCACCGACGCGGGGCGCGCCGGTTTCGGCCAAGAGTGGCTTGAGGATGGCCATGCCACCCTTCATTGCGTTGGCGGCGAGCAGAACTTCGGGCACGAAGAGAATACCATCACGGAAGTCTTGCCCAACGATTGTCATACCGCCGACAAGAGCTTCTGTCAGGATGCGGTAGGGCGGCCAATCACGGCTCAGGAGGATGTTTACGGATTCTTCGATTTCCTCTTTGAGGCCATCGTAAAGATCGTCAAACATTTGTTGGACAAGTTCGTCGTCGTCCAGATCTGCGAGGATGATGTCTTCTTCGTCCGACATGGCGGAATCCTTTGATCGAATTTTTCTTTGTGCAAGCTTTTGCCAGAATGTCGCAAAGTGACTGGCTCGATTGCGACATACGCGAGACTTTTGCCGACCAAGTTAACGAATGTCGCCCAAAGCGGTGCAGCAAAACGATGCTGCACCGTAAATGAGCCTAGCTGCGGCGGCGGCGATTGCTGCGTGTTCCTGTTGGTTCGTTGTCGCCTGTGCCATCGCTGGCCGAGGAGAAGGCCCCAAGGCGGGCGGCGATTTCTTCCAAGCTGGGTTTGTCGCCTTTTGGCCTGGTTTCAAGGGCTTCGCGCATCATGCGCAGGTGTTCCGGCATGGTTCCGCAGCAGCCGCCGATGATTTTTGCGCCGCTGTCGCGGGCGAGCACGGCATAATCTGCCATGAGCGTCGGAGTCCCGTCATAATGGATGTGACCATCGACGTATTTGGGGATGCCTGCGTTGCCTTTGGCGATGATCGGCCGCTCCGTGCCTTGGGCGGCAAAGCCCTGCACGGTGCGCAGCATATCAGAGGCACCGACGCCGCAATTGGCACCGAAGGCGAGTGGCTTGTGATCAAGTTTTTCAACCATGGCGACCATGGCGGCACTTGTCATGCCCATCATCGTGCGGCCAGCGGTGTCAAAGCTCATCGTGCCGCACCATGGCATATCGGCGAGTTTGAAGGCTTCGGCGGCGGCGATATATTCTTCAGGCGCAGAAATGGTTTCGAGCCAGAGCACATCGGCTCCGCCTTCCTTTAGGCCTTCGGCTTGCTCGTGAAACATTTCGACGGCGATCTCGTGGGTGAGCTGGCCCATCGGGGCCATGATTTCGCCTGTCGGGCCGACGGAGCCAGCGACGATGACTTTATGGTCGGCTCGATCGGCAACATTGCGGCCGATTTCGGCAGAGATGCGCGACAGTTCGCGCGCACGGTTGGCTGCATTGTGCAGTTTGAGGCGCGCGGCATTGCCACCAAAGGAGTTTGTCAGGAAAAGATCGGAGCCAGCATCGACTGCGGATTTGTAGAGCGATGTGATTTTGGCGGGTTCATCCACGTTCCAGAATTCGGGGGGGTCACCTGCACCGAGGCCCATGTTGAAGAGGTTTGTGCCTGTCGCCCCATCGGCAAGGAGCCAGTCGCGTTCGGCGAGGAGAGTTTCAAAGGGCGATGTCATGTTTGGAGCTGCCTTATATGGGTTTGAGCTGCCTTCGCACAGGTAAGGTAATTAGGCAAATTCATAATCAACATCAAGATTATGAGGTTTGTTTGACGGGAGGAGGGAGAGACTGGGGCTCAACGTGAGGACGCATACAAAAACGCCGCCCGAAACAGGGGCGGCGTTTGAATGGTCATCAGCGCAGACGCTTAGCCCACTTCTGTCATCACTTGGGTTTTGGCCAGCACATTCAGCTCGGCACGCTTGGCGCGGATCGTGTCGGCATCGGCCATCTCACCGAGATCTGCAGCCACTTTGCGGACCACATCTTCATGGCCTGCTTCTTCAAAATCTGCTTTCACGACCTCCGCAGCATAGGCTGCAGCGTCATCACCTGATTTTCCCAGAAGCTCGGCAGCCCAAAGGCCGAGAAGCTTGTTTGTGCGGGCTTCGGCCTTGAACTTCATCTCTTCGTCATGGGCGAATTTGTTTTCGAAGGCGTTTTCGCGGTCGTCAAATGTGGACATACGGGTGTCTCCAACAAAATTATACTTGCGCCTAAATATGCAATTCGTCGCGATGGAGCACAAGCCCTCATGGCGCGGCTTGCGACAATGAGCCCTTTGCCATAAGAGACAGTCAAGTAAGCAGACTCACCTCAAGCGCGAGATTGGAGCCCCGATGGCACGCCGCAAGAAAATATACGAAGGCAAGGCAAAGACCCTGTTTGAAGGGCCAGAGCCAGGCACGATTGTGCAGTATTTCAAGGACGATGCTACGGCCTTCAACGCAGAGAAGCGTGATGTGATCGAAGGGAAGGGTGTGTTGAACAACATGCTCTCGGAATATTTTATGAATGGTTTGACGCAAATCGGCGTTCCAAACCATTTTATCCGCCGTCTGAATATGCGCGAACAGCTTGTCCGCGCCTGTGAGATTGTGCCGCTTGAAGTGATTGTGCGCAATTTTGCGGCTGGTTCTATGGCCAAGCGCCTTGGAATCGAAGAGGGAACGCCGCTGCCGCGGCCAATTGTTGAATATTGCTACAAAGATGATGCTTTGGGCGATCCGCTTGTCTCTGAAGAGCATATTGCGGCATTCGGTTGGGCGAGCCAGCAGGACATGGAAGACATCCTGAGCCTTGCGCTGCGGGTGAATGACTTTTTGTCAGGTGTCATGTTTGGTGTCGGCATCAAGCTTGTTGATTTCAAGATCGAGATTGGCCGTGTTTATGAAGGCGATTATCAGCGCCTTATCGTGGCTGATGAGATCAGCTCTGACAGCTGCCGCCTATGGGATATGGAAACAGGCCAGAAGCTTGATAAAGACGTGTTCCGCCGCGATCTTGGCAGCCTGACCGACGCGTATAGCGAAGTTGCGAGAAGGCTCGGTGTGATGCCAAAGGGGGCGACCCCGATGAAGCCGACGTTGATTAATTAACGCCTGCAAGAAATTGATAAGCCAAGTGAAATCCTTGGTGATGATTGAATAAGAACGGAGAGAGCCATGAAAGCGCGTGTGCATGTGATGCTGAAGAACGGGGTTCTGGACCCGCAAGGTGAGGCCGTGCGCCACGCGCTTGGGGCGCTTGGTTTTGACGGCGTTGAAGGCGTGCGCCAAGGCAAGGTTATTGAGCTTGATCTGGCTGAGGGCAGCTCCGAGGCGACTGTCACCGAGATGTGCGAAAAGCTTCTCGCGAACACTGTCATCGAGAGCTACACAATCGAGCTTGGCTGATGCGCGCAGCGCAGATTACCACATGGCGTGCGCCACTTGAGATTGTCCAAATGGACGACCCGACACCGCCAGAAGGCGGCGTTGTGCTCAAGGTGCTGGCCTGTGGTGTCTGTCGCTCTGACTGGCATGCTTGGGTGGGCGCTGACCCCGATGTGGCGTTGCCGCACGTGCCGGGGCATGAATATTGCGGTGAGATTGTTGCTGTTGGAGCGGGTGTTCAGAGCTGGCAGGTCGGCCAACGTGTGATTGCGCCGTTTATTTTGGCCTGTGGGCGCTGCGGCGACTGTCAATCAGGCCATCAGACGATTTGTGCAACACAGGCTGTGCCCGGATTTACGCAAGCGGGCGCTTATGCCGAGTATATCGCTGTGCCATATGCAGACGCGAACCTGACATTATTGCCTGAGAGCATTGCACCTGATCTGGCCGCGGGCCTGGGCTGTCGGGTGACGACGGCTTGGCATGCTTTGACGGGCCGCGCGGCTCTGCAAGCGGGGGAATGGCTTGCTGTTTTTGGTGGCGGTGGTGTTGGTCTTTCGGCGCTTATGCTTGGCCGTGCTTTGGGGGCGCGTGTGGCGGTTATCGATGTGGTTCCCGAGAAGCTTGCTTATGCGAAACGCCTTGGGGCGGATGTTGTGATCAACGCGACTGAGGGCGATGCGGCTGAAGCCGCGCGCGAAGCGACGGGCGGGGGCGCAGACCTTGCTATTGAGGCGCTTGGCGTGGAGGCGACCACAGTGGGTGCGCTCAAGTCATTGAAAAAGCTGGGCCGTATGGTTCAGGTCGGGATGCCTGCTGGAGATCATGCTGTGATGCCGATCCCGATGGATGTCGTATATTCCGGGCAATTGGCGATATATGGTACGCGTGGCATGCCTGCGCACCGCTATCCGAGCCTCTTGAGCCTGATGGAGGCGGGTCATGTGGACCTCGCACCTCTGGTGACCCGCCGTATTGCACTGAGTGACGCGACCAGCGAGCTTGCTGCCTTTGATCATGCTGCCCCTGCGGGTGTGGCTGTTATAACCGATTTTGAGAGCTGAAACGCTAAGGAGAACCCCATGAAAGCCGCTGTGATTGTCTTCCCTGGATCAAACTGTGACCGTGACTTGGCTGTGGCCTTGGAAAAGGCGGGGGCCGATGTAGAAATGGTCTGGCACAAAGACACGGCTTTGCCCAAGGGCATTGATCTTGTGGCTGTTCCTGGGGGCTTCTCGTTTGGAGATTATCTGCGCTGTGGTGCGATTGCGGCGAATTCGCCGATCTGTGGTGAGCTGAAGGCCCATGTAGAGCGCGGCGGGTATGCACTCGGGATTTGTAATGGGTTTCAAGTTCTGACCGAAACCGGCCTTTTGCCAGGTGCGCTGCGCCGCAATGCGGGGCTGAAATACATCTGCAAGCCGATCGAGCTTCAGGTTGAGGCGGCGGACACGGCCTATACCAGCGGGTATGAGGCTGGGCAGGTGATCACCGTGCCAATCGCCCACCACGATGGAAACTATTACGTGGATGAGGCCAAGCTCGCCGAGCTGCGCGCCGAGGGCCGGATTGCATTTAGCTATATCAACAACCCCAACGGCTCTGTGGCCGATATTGCGGGCGTTGTGAGCCGCAACCGCCGTGTGCTTGGCATGATGCCACACCCTGAGCGGATGGCAGAGCCTAGCCATGGGGGAACCGACGGCAAAGCGATGTTTACCAGCCTCATGAGCCAAATGGCGCTTGCATGAGATCAGCGCGCTTGTGAGGGGCGGTAAGGCCCGCTAATTTGGCACAATGAGCCTCATTGTTGACCCATCCTCCGACGAGCGCCCGCGCACCACAAGTTGGCGCTTGAGGGCGATTTTTGTCGGGCTTTTGGTGTTGGCAGTCGCCACTATATCGGTGACGAACCGTCTTTTGACAGAGCGGTTCACCGAAAACACCCGCAACCGTGCCGAGCTCAGGCTGACGCTTTATTCGGGCAACTTGATCTCGGAACTGAAGCGCAACTCGATTGTGCCGCAGCTTTTGAGCCGTGACCCTGCTTTGATCGGGGCTCTGAATTCAGGTGATTTTAGTCAATCTACCCAGCGGCTTATTTCTTTTGTCGAAGAGATTGGCGCGGCCTCATTGATCTTGCTGGATGCGAGCGGGCGGACTGTGGCGGCGACGGACCGTGCGCGGCTGGGTGAGCCACATCGTGAGCACAGCTATTTTATCGAAGCGCTGCGCTCGCCCAACACAATTTTTGCAACTGTGCCGCGCGAGAGCGGGGGCTATCGATTTGTCTATGCGCGCCGTGTGACGAGCCAGAGCGAGACCATCGGTGTGATTGTTGTCGAGGTTGATCTGGCCAAATTTGAGCGGGCTTGGGCTGGCATTTCGGACGCTGTTCTTGTGACCAACAGCGAGGGCACGATTGTTCTTGCGACAGAGCCGCGCTGGCGGGGCTTGATGGAAGATGAGGCGCTTGGGCGCGAGTCGGCGGACAGCGCCATTGAGCGCGCGATCCGAGCCACGCAGAACTGGACCTCTTTGCCGCCCGACGCCTATGTGCAGGGCGAGGCTGTGATGCGCAAGGAAATGCGCGTTCCGTTTCGCGGCTGGAAGATGGCGTCTTTCACGACCTATGCAAGCGTGCGCGAGCGGGTGAATGGGGTTCTGGCGCTCGAGATTATGGTTTTCGCTATTTTGCTTTCGCTGGTGTTTTATCTCCTCAGCCGTAAGTCGGCATTGCGCATGGCCTTGTTTCAGCGTGAGTCGGCGGAGCTTCGCCAACTTAACGC
Source organism: Lentibacter sp. (assembly GCF_029254145.1). Classification (GTDB taxonomy): domain Bacteria; phylum Pseudomonadota; class Alphaproteobacteria; order Rhodobacterales; family Rhodobacteraceae; genus Lentibacter. Next base: position 980 of record NZ_JAQWYD010000069.1, on the reverse strand, counting down.
ACGCTTGCAGCGGGAAATCGCCGAGCGCGAGAAGATGCAAGGCGCGCTGAGAACCGCTGAGCAGAGCCTCGCGCAGAGCTCCAAGCTGGCTGCTTTGGGAGAGATGTCTGCGGCGGTTAGTCACGAGCTGAACCAGCCTTTGGCGGCGATGAAAACCTATTTGGCGGGCTCGCGGCTTTTGTTGCAGCGCAACCGCCCCGATGAAGCGCTGTCTTCATTTCATCGCATTGATGATTTGATCGAGCGGATGGGCGCTATCACGAAGCAGCTCAAGAGCTATGCGCGCAAGGGACAGGACGAGCTTAGCCCAATAAACATGGGGGATGCGCTCACATCTGCTTTGTCGATGATGGAGCCCCAACTGAAGCGGCGGCATGTCAAGATCGACCGCGTTTTGCCCAAGTGGCCTGTGATGGTTATGGGGGATCGGGTGCGCATCGAGCAGGTTATGGTGAACCTCATTCGCAATGCTCTGGACGCAACCAAGCTGGTGCAGGAGCCCGAGATCGAACTGATGCTGACGGCAGGAGAAACGGCAACGCTTTCTGTGCGCGACAATGGCCCCGGAATCGAAGATCTGGATGCGCTTTTTGAGCCGTTTTACACCACCAAACAGCCTGGCGAGGGCGTGGGTCTGGGACTTGCTATTTCATCGGGGATCGTGAACGACCTTGGTGGACGGCTGACAGCGCGCAATGCAATGGCGGGGGGGGCTGTTTTTGAAATGCAACTTCCTATCTTGGAAGGCAGCAGCTCTGAAGCTGCAGAGTAACGAAAGAGAGACGAGTGATGGCTAAGGCTATGAAGATTGCGATTGTGGATGACGAGCAGGACATGCGCCAGTCCATCAGCCAGTGGCTCGCACTTTCGGGCTATGACACCGAGACCTTTGCGTCTGCCGAGGATGCTCTGGCAGGGATCAGCACAGACTACCCTGGTATCGTGATCTCCGACATTAAAATGCCGGGCATGGACGGGAT
>NZ_JAQWYD010000066.1:0-13634 GCF_029254145.1 Lentibacter sp. | reverse complement strand
TTTCACGCGAGATTTAACACCCCAAGGGATGCTGAGCATCCAGTCAAGATAGTTGCGCACGACGGTCGCTTCGGCCGACATGGGTGACATGTTCTTGAGCTTCTTGAGCTCGGCATCCGCTTTTTCTTTGGCCTCTTTGGAGAGCTTGGTCTTGCTTATACGGTCTTCGAGCTCGGCCAATTCGCCTTCGCCCTCTTCCCCGTCGCCCAGCTCCTTCTGGATCGCCTTCATTTGCTCGTTAAGATAATACTCGCGCTGCGTGCGCTCCATCTGGGATTTCACGCGCGTTTTGATTTTTTTCTCGACTTGCAGCACGCTCATTTCGCCCTGCATCAGGCCGTAGACCTTCTCCAGGCGCGCGCTTACGTCCAGCGTCTCAAGAAGCTCTTGCTTCTGATCCACCTCAATGCCGAGATGTCCTGCGACGAGGTCTGCCAGTTTTTCTGGTTCTTGGGCTTCGCCCACAGCGGCCAGAGCTTCTTCTGGGATGTTCTTACGCACTTTGGCATAGCGCTCGAATTCGTTGCCGACGGTGCGCAAGAGCGCTTCGATCGTAGCCTCATCGCCCAACTCTTCGTCCAGCGCCTCGGCACTGGCTTCAAAAAACTCAGGGTTGTCAAGATAGCCCGTTATGCTGACCCGCGCGACCCCTTCGACAAGCACTTTTACTGTCCCATCGGGAAGCTTGAGGAGCTGCAGCACATTGGCCAGCACGCCCACTTGGTAAATGCCGTTTGTATCAGGGTCATCCTCGCCAGGATCAACCTGCGCCGCGAGCAGGATCTGCTTGCCGTCATTCATAACCTCTTCCAGCGCGCGAACCGATTTTTCACGGCCCACAAAAAGCGGCACGATCATGTGGGGGAAAACCACAATGTCGCGCAACGGCAGTACTGGGTAGGAGGCGTTCAATTCTTCTGTCATGCTCTTGTCCTGTTCAGTGGCAAGGCCTCGCACCCCTCTTCTGAGGCAGCATCAAAGCCTTCCGCGTTTAAGAGTGTTAACTTGGGTGTTGCCCGCACCCATTTCAACACGAATTCTCGGTTAAGATGCCTTTCGGCGCGTCAATCAGCAAGGCTCAAATGCTATGGTTTTGCGACAGATTTCGCCCAAACAGCTTTGTGGCAGGAGAAATCAGGCCCGCACTGGTCCATAATCGGGGATTTGCAAGAATCCTGTAAGTCAAAGCCAGACATAGCTTTGTGACTGGATGATGTGCAAAAAGATGTGCATATTCAGGGCGGTTGCGGCGGCCAATCCACTCCGCCGCGCGACAGGAATGGTGACACCACCCCGTGAAGAGGAAGGGACTAAAACGCCCAAGGCAAGGCTGCGTGCATCTTGGCACAAAAACAAGACACTCGCGCCTTTACGCGGCGCGCGCCTATCCCTATATAATCAGTCAGGAACTAAAGGACGCCCTTATGACTGAAATGATCGATCCCATCGAAGGCACACCGCTGATTGCTCCGTCCGATACGGGCCATCCACTCTACGAAAATATCGTTGAGGCTTGCCGTTCGGTCTATGACCCTGAAATTCCAGTTAACATCTATGATCTTGGCCTGATCTACACGATCGAAATCAACGATCAGGGCGAAGTGCGTGTCTTGATGAGCCTTACAGCTCCGGGCTGCCCTGTTGCAGGTGAAATGCCCGGCTGGGTTGCGGAAGCGATTGAGCCGCTAGAAGGCGTCAAACAAGTGGACGTAGAACTTGTCTGGTCCCCACCTTGGGGCATGGACATGATGTCCGACGAAGCCCGACTTGAACTCGGCTTTATGTAATTTAGCCAAACGCTTAGGAGATACTTCTCATGTTCGGCATTCCAGGCAAACAAGCGGTTACAATGACAGAGGCTGCTGCCGCCCAGATCCGTAAGCTCATGGAGGCCAAAGGCCACAAGGGCCTGCGCATTGGCGTAAAAAAAGGCGGCTGTGCGGGCATGGAGTATACGATGGAATATGTCGATGATCTGGCTGAGCATGACGAAGTCGTAGAAGAAAACGGTGCGCGGATTCTGATCGCACCGATGGCACAGATGTTCCTCTTCGGGACCGAGATCGATTATGAAATCTCGCTTCTCGAAGCGGGCTTCAAGTTCAACAACCCGAATGTTGAAGACGCTTGCGGTTGTGGCGAATCCATCAAATTCAAAGACGTCGAAGCTCTCGCGGCAGATCTTGGTCAAGTTCCCAATCTACGCTGAACCGAGACCAAAGGCGTCTGTCCACTTCTTCTTTCCATAAATATCCCGGGGGGGCTTCATAAGCCCGTGGGCTTATGAAGTGGTTGACCCATCAGTCAGCCTTTGCCCTGCAGGTGGGCATAAGTCTCGTCATACCGCCGCTTGAGATAGGCCCCTGCTGAAATCGGCTCGGCCCCTTCTGCGCTTACATCGGTATCGTGGTTCGGATTGAAAAACATCGGCACAGAAATCCGCTCCGCACCTGAGCCAACAACACGGTGCAGCGTGGCTTTCACGCGTCCACCTGTCAACATCTCCAACATTTCACCAAAGTTTATGACAAATTCCCCCGGCGCCACATCAACCGCGTGCCAGTCTCCATCGGCGCCGAGAACTTCAAGCCCTGCCGTGCCATCTCCGGTGAGAAGCGTTAGGCAGCCGTAGTCCGTATGAGCCGCGATACCGAAATCCTTCTCGCCTGCCCAATCCGGGCGCGCGGGGTAATAATTGCCGCGCAAGAGTGCCATGGGCCGCGTAAAACGGCTGTCAAAATAGCCAGCTTCGCGCCCTGCCACTTCCGCAATATGGCCCAGAAGCGCGCGGCACAATGTGATCGCCCCTGCATAATACCCTTGAACCGTTGCTTGAAAGCCCTCTGGTGCGGTGGGCCATTGGTTGTCCCCATAGACTAGCAACCCCTCTGCGCGCAGCGGGTCGTCTTTGCCAAGCTCAAAACCGCAGTCAAACACTTCTTTGTAATCAGGGTTGGCCATCGGATCGACCTGCTCTGAGCCGCTTGCGCCCCAGCCACGGTTTGACCCTGTCGCAGCCATATCAACTTTAGATTTTTCTGCGTTTGATTGGGCAAAGAATGCCCCATAGGCCTTGATCAACGTATCGACATTCTCTTTTGAAATCGGTGTGTTGTTGATCTTGAGGAAACCTGTCTCAAGCACACCGCGGCGCAATTTGGCGCGGGTGCTTGGGTCATGCGCTTGCAGCGCGCCAAAGTCGATCTGGTCAATCATATCAAGGATCCTCATCACTTTCGCTGCCTTTTTAGCCATCTTCTGGCGACACGCAACCGCACGAGTTCCATATTGGCCCCGCGCGGTCAAGCTGCTAGGAGATTTGAAAGAGATAAGGAGCGAAAGATGCGGCGCAAACTGGCAGCAGGCAACTGGAAGATGAACGGAACACAGGCCAATCTTGTGGAGATTGGCAAGCTCGCAACCGCCCATGGCGAGAGCGCTGTTGATATCCTGATCTGCCCACCTGCCACATTGCTGCATGCCGCAACCTCCTATGCGCCGCTCAAATTTGGCGCGCAAGATTGCCACATGCTGCCTTCGGGGGCGCATACGGGTGACATTTCGGCGGCACAGATCAAGGATGCAGGTGGCAGTGCTGTGATTGTCGGGCATTCTGAGCGCCGCGAAGCACATGAAGAGCACTCCGAGATCGTCCGTGCGAAAGCCCGCGCAGCACAAGCCGAAGGGCTGATGGCGATTGTCTGCATGGGCGAAAGTGCCGCTCAGCGTGAAGCACAGAACACTCTAGATATCATAGGTGGACAACTGGCAGGCTCGATTCCTGACAACGCAACGGGCGAAAACCTTGTTGTCGCTTATGAGCCGATTTGGGCGATTGGCACTGGGCTCGTGCCTACGCTTGCGCAGATCGGTGAGGTCCATGACTTTATTCGCGCGCGTCTGGAGCGCCGGTTTGGTACAGGTGTGGGCCGTTCGGTACGTATTTTGTATGGTGGTTCGGTCAAGCCTGACAATGCCGCCGAGATATTCACTGTACCCAATGTCGATGGTGCACTTGTGGGTGGGGCTTCGCTGACAGCAGACGCCTTCTCCCCTATTATCAAAGCGCTGGAAGCCGTTTAAGCACGACGCTTATCCAACCGATCAAACGGAAAAAGGCGGCGCTCATCACAAGCGCCGCTTTTTTTGTAGAGAGCGCTTGCGCCCCTTTATTTGGTGATGATCTCAGGTCCCATCAGCAAGGTCGGCAACCATGTCGAAATGGCTGGGATATAAGTGACCATGATAAGGAAGATGAAAAGAACGCCCGTGAACGGGAGTGCCGCTTTCACGACCCGCATCATTGACATACCCGCGACCCCAGAGGTTACAAACAAGTTGAGCCCCACTGGTGGTGTGATCATCCCGATTTCCATGTTCACAACCATGATGATCCCGAGATGAATCGGGTCGATCCCCAATTCGATCGCGATCGGAAACACCAGCGGTGCGACGATGATCAGGAGGCCTGACGGCTCCATGAACTGACCACCAATGAGCAGGATCACGTTGACGATCACAAGGAACATGATCGGCCCGAGGCCCGCATCCAGCATCGCCGAGGCGATCTTCTGCGGGATTTGCTCATCTGTCAGCACATGCTTCAGGATCAACGCGTTGGCGATGATAAACATTAGGGTGATCGTGAGCTTGCCTGCGTCCAGAAGCGTGTTGCGCGTGTCGACATGGAAAAAGGCCGTCACTAGCGCCTTAGGCTTTTCAAGAAGCGTCAGGTTGCGATGGCCGTCTTGGCCAGCAAGCGGACCGATATCACGATAGATAAACACCGCCGCGATAAAGGAATAGACCGCCGCAACAGCCGCCGCCTCTGTGGGCGTAAAGATCGCCCCTGTCAGGCCCGGAACACCGTAGATACCCACCATGATGATGATAATCAGAAGCAGACCCCAGAAGGCATCGCCAAAGCTGCGAGCCACTTCACCCCAGCCGAGCCATTCGCCCTTGGGCATGTTGCGGATGCGCGCCATGATATAGATCGTGATCATTAGCATAAGCCCCGCCATGATCCCGGGAATCACACCAGCAAGGAACATACGGCCCACCGAAACATCAGTCGCTGAGGCATAAACCACCATAACGATAGAGGGCGGAATAAGGATGCCGAGTGTCCCTGCGTTGGCGATTACACCTGCGGCGAAGTCCTTGGTGTAGCCCGCTTCACGCATCGCTGCGATAACGATTGTCCCGATGGCAACCACTGTCGCAGGCGAAGAGCCCGAGAGCGCGGCAAACATCATGCAGGCAAAAACGCCCGCAATCGCAAGACCGCCTCGAAGGTGACCCACACAGGCGATGGAGAAGCGGATGATCCGCTTTGCCACACCACCTGTCGACATAAACGAAGACGCAAGAATGAAGAACGGGATCGCGAGCAGCGTGTAATGCCCGGCCATTGCCTGAAACAACGACTGCGCCACAGAGGCAAGCGAAGTATCACTCAAGACCAGAAGGAAAACCACCGAGCTGACGCCGAGCGAAACAGCAATCGGTACACCGATCAGCATCAGACCGATAATCAGGCCAAAAAGAATTGCAACTTCCATAAATCAGTCCCCCTGCCCGTGGGCGCGGCGCGCGTCTTCGACGGCGTCCTCGGCCTCATGGCTCACAATCAGGCTCGTGGCCTCGCCCGTCCACACCCGCACTGTCGCCTGAATAAAGCGGAACAGCATCAGAGCCATGCCAAACGGCAGGATCACATAGGGAATGAAGCGTGGCAATTTTTCATATTCCTCGCCCTCGTTCATCAAAGGCTCAAGAAACCGTAGGATCTCGGGCAGCGGGATATCCTCCACACCATACCAAGCACGATAAGAGGTTGCGCGCATCTCTTCAAAACCCGTCGGAAACCAGCGACCTGTCGTTTGCGGCAGGTTGGCAAAGTTAGCCCAGTAATCCCAAGCGCCTTTGAGCAGCAAGAAGGCGTAGGCAATACAGATCGTGCCAACGACCAAAGCAAGGACTTTGCGCACGCGCTCGGAAAAGAGGTTGATTACCGTGTCCACGCCAAGGTTCGAGGTGGTTTTGATTGCGTAAGACACCCCAAAGAGCACCAGCCACGCAAACAGAAATGTCACCGTCTCAAGAACCCAGATCATGCTGGTGTTGAAGAGGTAGCGCAAAACAACGCTGATGAAGGTCAGAAGCGTCATCATGCCGAGAATAAAGGCGATGATGGTTTCTTCCAATTCGTTGACGAAACGACCCACCGGTCCCTTTGCCTTATAGCCATGAGCCATAGTCATTCGCTCCTATGATAGAGGAAAGCATAGTGCGCAGGCCCAGCCGTCTGTTGGGCCGGGCCTGCGTCTTTCGATCAAATGCGAAGCTTAGAACTGCGCGTTGATCGCTTGGGCCGCGTCGATGTTTTCTTGACCAACATCGTCTTTGAACTGACCCCAAACCGGCATCATTGCATCAATCCAAGCCTGACGGCTCGCCGCGTCAAGCTCGCGGATTGTTGTGCCTGCGTCCAGAATGGCTTGGCGGGCGTCGCCGTCCACTTTGCCAACAGCAGCGTTACGTTCGGTGCTGACTTCGTTAAGGATCTTTGCGAGTTGTGTGCGCATGTCCTCATCGAGGCTATCCCACCAGTCCGTTCCAACAACGACCATGTAGTCAATGATGCCGTGGTTGGTTTCTGTGATACCGTCCTGAACTTCGAAGAACTTCTTGCCGTAGATGTTTGACCATGTGTTCTCTTGTCCGTCTACAACGCCAGTTTGCAGGGCGCCGTATACTTCAGAGAAGGCCATAGGCTGCGGGCTTACGCCAATCGCTTCCATTTGCGCCTTGATCACGTCTGATGGCTGCACGCGGAACTTGAGGCCAGCGGCATCTGTTGGCAGGTTGAGAGGCTTGTTGGCCGACATCTGTTTCATGCCATTGTGCCAGAACTCAAGACCGAGAAGACCACGACGTGTCATCGAAGCTTTCATGGCTTGGCCAGTTTCCGAGCTTTGAAATGCGTCTACAGCGTTGATGTTCTTGAACATGAACGGCAAGTCGAAGATGCGGAATTGCTTGGTGAACTGCTCAAATTTTGACAGGCTTGGGGCCGCCATCTGAACATCGCCCTGCAGCATCGCTTCCAGAACTTGATCATCATCATAGAGCGTTGAGTTCGGGAAGACTTCCATGCAGGCCTTGCCGTTCATCTCGGTGTTGATGCGCTCTTGCAGAAGCGAGGCGGCAATACCCTTTGGGTGCTTGTCTGTGTTTGTAACGTGGCTGAATTTGATAACCATTTCGCCATCGTCGCATGCCGCTGAAACAGCGCCAGCTGAGACTGTGAGCGACAAAGCCGTCAGAGTTGTTGTGATAAATTTCATAGATATCTCCTCCCAGAGTTCAGAATCACTTTGCCTGCACTCCCATACAGGCGGATGAGTAATTTTTCGCCACTCTGCCTTGCCCACGCAAGATTGAGATTTTTTATCATAATTTCAGATACTTAAAATTACACCCACGCCTCGCTGTGCGAAATTTCGCACAACCCGGCACTACAAACGTGCGATAAACCGCACAATTTCAGATTTTCTCTTTCGTCAAATACGTCGAGATAGAGACCAAAGGCACGTCTCGGTGTGCACAGCTTTCCAAGCCACTCAGCGACGGTAATCGTCAGGCTTAATGTCATAGCGTGCGAGCTTGTCGTAAAACGTCTTGCGCGGCAGCTTCAGCGCTTCGGCAGCGGCGCTGGCTTTGCCATTTTGCCGTCCGAGAGCTGCAATCAGAAGCGAGCGTTCGACCCTCGCCATCTGCTCCGCAAGCCCCAATTCGCCCGCATTCCCGACCATATCTGCCATCCCAAGCACAAAGCGCATCGCGGCACTCATAAGCGAGCGGGTATTGCCAGGCCAGTCCTGAGCCATCAGCGCCGAAAGTGTATCTTGCGAAATTTCGGGGCTCACAAGGCCCGCCTGCTCAGCCGCTTGGCGCACATAATGCTGGAATATAACAGGGATATCCTCGGGCCGCTCGCTAAGCGCAGGAATGCGCAGGCTCATTCCCTCAAGACGATAAAACAGCTCTGCATTGAAGCGCCCTGCCTCAACGACCTCTTGCAAGTCACCAGAACACCCCGCGATCAAACGCGTCGCCAGCCCCGCATCGAGCCGCTCCGCCATGGAATATTGCAAACTTGCCGGCAATGTATCGATCTCATCCAGAAACAACGTCCCTTCTGCCGCATCGTGAAGTGCGGCCTCAAACCCTACCAAATCTAACGCTGACGATTGACGGCGCACAAAAGGCGCTCCACGACGGCGCGAACTCAAATGCACCACCTCGGCGACTTTTGCGATCCCTGCACCTCGCGGCCCTGTCACAAGCGCCTCAACATCGAGTCGTGCGAGCTTGCGCACCCTGCTGCGCAAATCCTCGGCCTTTTGGGATGTCCCAAAAATCATCCGCGCGGCAGCGTCTCCTGCCAGCGCCTCAGCCTTCAAAGCGCGGTTTTCCAGAACAAGCGCTCGTGTCGTCAACGCACGGCGCAGCACGGCCAGCAAAGCCTCTGGCGCACAGGGCTTTTCAAGAAAATCAAACGCGCCCTCGCCCATCGCCTTCACGGCCATCGGGATGTCACCCTCCCCAGTCAGCAAAATCACAGGCAGCTCGGGATCCACGCCTCGCGCATGCGCCAAGAGGTGAAAGCCGTCGCGTCCGGGCATGCGCATATCCGAAAGCACAGCTCCGTCAAACTCGGTGCCGATATGATCTTTGGCTTCAATAAATGAGCCCGCCAAAACAGGCCGCAGCCCTTCCAACTCCAGCGTCTGTGCAAGGGCGTCGCGCACCGCGCGATCATCATCCACAATCAATACTGTCTTGCTCATACCGAACTCTCCTCGCGCCAGCGTTCCAGCTCGACAGTAAAGACAGCGCCTCGCGCGCCTTCTGTCTTGCTCGCATTGCGCCCTGTGATCTTGCCACCAAAGCTTTCTATCAAACCATAAGAGATCGACAGGCCAAGCCCCATCCCCTCGGCACTGCCCACAGCTTTGGTGGAGTAAAACGGTTCAAATATCTTCTCAGGGTCCATAATCCCTGGCCCTGTATCACGCACATCCACCATCAGGCGCTCGCCCGCATGGCAGCGAATTCGGATGGTCTTCTCCCCCGCCTGCCCCTGCATCGCATCGGCGGCATTGGTGATCAGATTGACAAAGACCTGCCCCAATCTGACCTCGCCCGCTTTGACATAGTAGGGAGTTTTGGGCGCCGTCCAGTCCATCGTAACGCCCGCCTCGGCAAGACGCGTCTCAGTCAAATCCACAGCCGAGGTGATCACGTTGCCCAACTCGATCCGCCCCATTGGCTCGCTTTCATTGCGCGCAAAGGCCCTGAGATTCTTGATGATCCGCGCCGCCCGTGCGCTGAGAGCAGAAATGCGCTTGAGGTTGTCCTCGGCCACATCGCGCTTGCCCTGCGCCAAAAAGCGCACACCGTTTTCAGCGAACTGCCCAATCGCCATGAGAGGCTGGTTCAGCTCGTGACTGATCCCCGCGCTCATCTGCCCCAAGGCACTCAGCTTGCCCGCTTGCACAAGATCAGCCTGCGCACGGCGCAACTCGTCCGTGCGGGCCTCAACCCGCGCTTCAAGCTGACGGTTGGCCGACAGAAGCGTGCGCCGCCGCTCCGTCACCAAAAACAGGACCGCCCCAAAAGCCACCAAGACCGCCGCCACGACCAAGGCCTGCAACCCAGCAAGCCGCTCCGCAGGCGCGACATCCACAAGCGCCTCCGCCCGCATCGCCATCACGGGCATCTCTTTTGTAAGATGCAGCGCGCGGCGCGGAATATACGGCCCAAGGGCCAGCTCCCATATTTCCTCGCCGCCCTGCAAGCTCTGAACAATCCGGCCCTCAGCACCGTCCTGCAGCACAAGTCCCGCATCTTCGGCCCGCACTTCGGCAAAAACAAGTTCGGAGCGGTTGGCCATAAAGACCCGCCCATCAACGTTGGTGAAAAAGACAGCAGGTGAGCTTGAGCGCCAGCCATATTCCAGCTCATCAATATCCACGACCACAAGCAACATCGCCCGCACACGCCCGTCATGGCCAAAATCAGGCGCCGCATAGAAATAGGCCCGCCGCGCGCCAGCTTGGCCCTGCACAATCCCGTGCCCTGTGCCAAGTGCGCCCTGCGCGGCACGCGCGCGCCATGGCCCCTCAAGCGCCTCAGCTCCCAGAGTTTCTCCAGCCTGAGCCAGCAACACACCTTCGCGGCTCACGTAAGCGAGCGCCAACGCCCCTGTCTTGTCAGCAGCGCTGCGCAAGAAATCCTCCGCAGACTCGCGTCGCAGGGCTTCTCCCGCGCCCGCGCCCGTCAAGGCTTCAAGACTGGGATGATCGGCCATCATGACAGCAAGCTCTTGATAGCGCTGAAGACGCGTCGCAAAGCGGTCACCCGCCAAAGCAAGGTCTGCTTGCCCGCGCGCTTTAAGCTGCTCCATAGCCTGTGCCAGCCCGTAGCGATACACCCCAAAACTCACAGCCAGAACCAGCGCCAAAAATGCGCCCCATAGCCCCAACCTGATCAGAATACTTTGCCTCATGGGCCCTGCATAGCCTCTGCTCTGGCTCTTGCAAAGCCTCTAGCCGTCAGTGCTGGCCACTTACCTCCAAAGACAGTTTGGCCTTTTTCTTTCCCTAAATATCCCGGGGGTGCGGGGGCTGGCCCCCGCGGTCTCCCACATGCGCAGGCGCGTCCCGATTAGAGAGGCAGCATCGTCGTGTGCTTAATCTCTTCCATCGACAAAAGCGCTGTGACATTGTGGATTTTCACTTCCGAAATCAGCGCCTGATAGAAGACATCATAAGCACGCGCATTGGGAACGCGCACCTTCAGGATGTAGTCGATATCCCCTGCCAAGCGGTGTGCTTCCATCACTTCTGGCCGCTCGTGCAGTGCCCGCAAGAACGCATCCTGCCAATGCTTCTCATGTTCGCTCGTACGAATGAGGACAAAGAAACACGCTTCAAGCCCAAGCGCCTCGGCATCCAGAAGTACGGTCTGCTGGCGGATCACACCGCTCTCTTTCATTTTGCGAATCCGGTTCCAGACAGGCGTCTTTGAGCTGCCCACTTGGGTGGCAATCTCATCCAGAGACTGCGCTCCGTCGCGTTGCAGCTCTGCCAGAATTTTCCGATCCAGCTCATCCAGACGAACAGACATTCCCGCTTCCCTCTCAAATCCAAACGCTCATCATGCTCGCCGCGCAAATTGAAACAAATGTCCTTATTTGCCGCGGATACTGGCGTCATACTGGAACAATTTCCTATATTCAAGCAGAACGTTAAGGATGGACACCATGCAACATTACCCTGTTTTTCTCAACACACGCGCCGCGCGCATTGTGCTTTCTGGCGGCAGTGAGGCGGCGCTGGCCAAGCTGCGTTTGCTTATGAAGACCGAAGCTAATTTGCATGTCTTTGCGCCAGACGCGGCACCCGAAATCATCGACTGGGCAAAGGCAGGCGCACTCACACTTCATCGTCGGGTTCTCAAAACGGAGGATGTCGCAGGCGCGGCGCTCGTTTATGCAGCCGATGAGGATGAGGCCCGAGACAACCAGACCGCAACTCTGGCCCACAACGCCCGTGTTCTACTTAACATTGTCGACAATCTTGAGGGCAGTGACTTTATCACGCCCGCAATTGTCGATCGTGACCCTGTCACCATCGCCATCGGTACTGAAGGGGCCGCCCCCGTGCTTGCCCGCCAGATTAAAGCCGATCTTGAAGCGCGCCTGCCGTCCTCGCTTGGTGCGCTGGCACGGATCGGCAAGGCTTTCCGCCACGCCGCCGACACCCTGCCAATGGGTCGCGCCCGCCGCGCGTTCTGGACCGAGTATTACACCCAGACTGGCCCAGCCAGTATCGCCAAGGGAGAAGCGGCGACCAAAGCCGCGCTTGACACCCTATTGGCCCAGCACCTAGCCGAAGCGCCTGCCGAGGGCCATGTCATCTTTGCGGGCGCGGGCCCCGGAGACCCAGAGCTGCTCACGCTCAAGGCGCGTCGCGCCCTGCATGAAGCGGATGTGGTGATCTATGATCGCCTCGTCTCTCCCGCCATTCTAGAGCTCGCACGCCGTGAGGCGCTTATGCTCTCGGCAGGCAAAGAGGGCTTTGGGGCTGCCATGTCACAAGCTGATATCAATGCGCTCATTGTCAAACACGCAAGCGCGGGCGCGCAGGTTCTGCGCCTCAAGGGTGGCGATCCTGCTGTCTTTGCGCGTTTGGATGAAGAGATCGAGGCCTGCGAAGCGCATGACATTGCTTTCAGCATTATCCCGGGAATCACAGCAGCGTCAGCCTCGGCTGCGGCCTTGGGCCAAAGCCTCACCAAACGGGGCCGCAACACCGAGGCCCGCCTTGTGACAGGGCATGACATGCAGGGCTATGCCGATCAGGATTGGAAAAGCCTCGCGCGCGCCGGCGAGGTCGCTGCCATCTATATGGGCAAGCGCGCCGCACGTTTCATTCAAGGCCGCCTGCTGATGCACGGCGCTGCTTCAAACACCCCCGTCAGCCTTGTCGAGAACGCGAGCCTGCCCAACCAACGCATCATTGCCACCACACTCGGCCAATTGCCGAGCGCTTTGGCGGAGGCCGCGCTCACAGGCCCTGCGCTCACGCTTCTGGGGCTTGCTCCACGAGATGTGGCAGCCCCCACTCTCAAACAGGAGGTCGCACAATGACGCCGAGCCTGATCACTGCCAATGCGCTCATTGAAGGCGACGTCATTTACCTGACAGCCCAAGGCAGCTGGGCAAGAACAATGGCTGATGCCGAAGTCTTCACCGACGAGGCCGTGGCCGAGGAGCGCCTCTTCTCCGTAAATCCAGCCGAGGCTGTCGGCGCATATCTAATGCCCGTGAACCTTACGGACGGCTCGCCCGCTCCCTTGCATTTTCGCGAGGCATTTCGTGCCACAGGCCCCTCCAACCGCTTTCACGGCAAACAAACCGAGGCTTTTTGAGATGTATCAATATGCAGAATTTGACAGGGCCTTTATCGCCGCGCGCAACGCGCAGTTTCGCGCTCAGGTCGCACGGCGCATTTCTGGTGAACTTTCAGAAGATGAATTCAAGCCGCTGCGCCTGATGAACGGCGTCTATTTGCAGCTCCACGCCTATATGCTGCGTGTGGCGATACCCTATGGAACGCTCAACAGCGCCCAGATGGGTGTGCTTGCGGATCTGGCCGAGACTTATGACAAAGGCTACGGCCACTTCACCACCCGCCAGAACATTCAATACAATTGGCCAAAGCTTGGTGACATTCCCGATATGCTCGATGATCTTGCGCGCGTCGGTCTCCACGCGATCCAGACATCCGGCAACACCATCCGCAATGTGACTGCTGACCACTTCGCAGGTGCGGCCGCAGATGAGCTGGCCGATCCGCGCCCGATTGCCGAACTGATCCGTCAATGGAGCACCGACCACCCAGAATTTCAGTTCTTACCACGCAAATTCAAAGTCGCTGTGACAGGCAGCCCCAATGACCGCGCAGTGACTGCCGCGCACGACATAGGGCTGCGCATTGTTGCCCGTGACGGAGCACTTGGGTATAAGGTTTTGGTCGGTGGTGGCCTCGGTCGCACCC
>NZ_JAQWYD010000056.1:0-17282 GCF_029254145.1 Lentibacter sp. | reverse complement strand
TGCTTGGGTGAGTGCCGCTTCAGCCGCCGCGATATCGCGTGCGCGGTCCTGACTGTCCCAAGTGAAGCCCTCACCCATCATATGCCAGTCCACGCCGCCTAGACGGTCAAAGAATTGCTTCTCCCCCGTGATCCATTTCCCTTTCACAAACTGCACCACGCCGACCCGTTGCTTCCAGCCCAGCGCACGGGTGATCACTCCAAAAGCCGAGCTGCTCTTGCCCTTGCCATCGCCTGTATGAACAAGAACAAGCCCCTTTTCAGGGTCTCTCAACTCTTTCTGTTTCTCCTGATGCGCCGCCTGAACCGCTTTCATCTGAGCGCGATACTTTTCTGCCTCTGACATTTTCTTTCCCTTCAATCGTTGCCACACCAACACAGAAACCACAGTGAGTTTCCAGTCCAATCAGTTCAAAATTTCATCGTAAAATCACTGTCTCGGCACGCTTTGGCCAGACTTTCCTGTCACGCTTAGCGCCTGATACCGCTCAATAGGGAGACACACAGTTTGCATAAGCGACGCATTCGCCTGTTTTCTGCGCTTGGTCTCGCCTTGGCGGGCGGCGCTCTTGCTGGAACGCTGCTCTCAGCTCTGCCAGAGCCCGTTGCCAGCCTTTCGGGGCCGCCAAGGGTGTCTGTCGCTACGCTCAATTAGTGCTCTGATAGCCGCGCTGGAGCTTTGCCATCCCGCCAATCCAACGGTCATAATCCAACACTTTGGCGCGCAAATACGCGTCTACTTTCGGATGCGGCAGGATCAGAAAACGCTCGGCCTCGACCCCGTCGAGCGCTGCCTTCGCCACAGCCTTCGCACTCAAGACCCCGTCAAGCGCAGCAGGATGGTCCGCAGCGCCTTTGATCATATCCGTGTCCACGCCCTGTGGACAGAGAACAGAGACCCGTATCCCATCATCACGATGCGTAATCGCAAGATTTTCGGCAAAGCCGATCGCCGCGTGCTTTGTTGTAGAGTAAGGCGCGCTGCCGATCTGGCTCAAAAGTCCAGCCGCCGAAGCGGTCTGAAGGAAGTGCCCGCCACCCCGCGCGCGCATCAGCGGAACAAGGACAGCCGCCGCATGCACATGGGCCATCACGTTAACATCCCATGCACGCTGCCACTCTAGGGCATCAGCGCCCGCCGCGTTGTCAAAATTCAGCGGACCCAATATGCCGGCATTTGAGCAAAAAAGATCAATCGGCCCCGCATGAGCCTCGATCTGCTCAATCGTACCGCAGATCGCTTCTCGGTCCGAAACATCGCAAATATAGCTGCTGTCCGCCTTCGCAGATCGAACCCCCTCAGACAGATCAAGGGCGGCCACATGGACCGCCCCTCTGTCTTTAAGCTCTCTCACCAATGCGGTGCCAATTCCCTTGGCCGCACCCGTGACAACAGCAATCTTGCCTGCGATCAGCATTGTCTTAGCTGGGCGACATGCCGCGCAGACGCTCTGAACGGCGGCGCAGAACTTCCAATGTCGTCAGAAGCGCAATCGAGATCACAACCAAAATCGTCGCCACAGCAAGGATCGTCGGACTGATCTGCTCACGCAGCCCCGTGAACATCTGCCAAGGCAGCGTCTTCTGGCTCGCCGAGCCAACAAACAGCACAACAACGACTTCGTCAAAGCTGGTGATGAAGGCAAACAGGCCACCCGAGATAACGCCTGGCAAAATCAGCGGCATCTGTACGCGAAAGAATGTAGTCACAGGGTCCGCACCCATATTCGCCGCCGCGCGCGTCAGCGAACGGTCAAAGCCCACAAGCGTCGCGGTGACGGTGATGATCACGAAAGGAATGCCCAAAACAGCATGCGCAAGGATCACTTTGATATAGCCAACAAGGTTCTTATCAAGCCCAAGCGAGCCCTCCATCCAGTTGCCGATCTGGCTGTAGAAAAAGAACATACCGGTCGCCGAGATGATAAGCGGAACAATCATCGGCGAAATCATAATCGCCATAATAGCGCGTCGACCCGGCACATGCGACTGGCTCAAGCCAATCGCCGCTAGTGTGCCCAGCGTCACAGAAATCACAGTCGCAATCGGTGCGATGATCAGTGAGTTCTTAAAGCTGCGCTGCCATTCGTTGTTGGTGAAAAAGTCTTGGTAGTGCTTAAGCGAGTAGCCCGCAGGGTCAAACCGCAGCATCTCTGGTGTGAAGGTAAAGAAGTTCTGCGCATTGAACGACAGGGGCAGAACCACAAGGATGGGTGTGATCAGGAAAATGAAGATTACAGCACAGATCATGCGGAAGCCGAAATACCACAGCACCTGATACCATGTGAGATAGGGCGCGATGTAAGAGCGATAGCGCCCCTCATAAGCCCAGTAGATGAGCCAGCCCGCGACGGCGCCAAGAATGCCGCCGATCACAGCCAGAGGAATACCCCCCGCCGCAAAGCCCAAGACGCCCCCCGCAACAAACGTTATGCCACGCCCGATACGTTCGTTTTTGATGATGGCGATATAGACAAACGCCAGCGCAATCATCAGCGCCGCGCCAACCACAACACCCATCGGGCCAGAGCCGTTCGCCGTGCCAAAAAAGAGCCCGAAGAAGGCGCCAAAGCCGCCAGTGATCATTGCAACAAGCCAGAACGGTTTGCGAGAAATAGGAGTGAGTGCTGCCATGGTCTTTACCCCAGTTTCACGTTGTCGATGCCAACGATCTTATCGTAGGCCCAGTAGAGAATGAGTACCGCTCCAAGAAGGATCGAGCCGAGTGCAGCCGCAAGCCCCCAGTTGAGCGATGTCGAAATGTGATAGGCGATCCGGTTGGAAATAAAGACGCCTTTGTTGCCGCCAACGATCTCAGGCGTGATGTAATAGCCAATCGCCAGGATGAATACGAGAATAGAGCCCGCGCCGATCCCCGGAATAGACTGCGGGAAATAGACCCGCCAGAAGGCCGTCCAGTTGGTTGCGCCAAGGCTCTTGGCAGCGCGCAGATAGGTCGGCTGGATCGTTTGCATCACCGAATACATCGGCAGGATCATGAACGGCAGCAAGATGTGCGTCATCGCAATGATCGTGCCGGTCGCGTTGTTGATAATGATAAGCCTGTCGTCATCCGCCAGAAAGCCGAGCCAGACCAAGACGTCATTGATAACCCCCTGCTGTTGCAACATCACTTTCCAAGCCGAGGTCCGCACAAGGAGCGAGGTCCAGAACGGCAGCAGCACGAGGATCATCAGGAGGTTCGCTTGACGCGCTGGCAAATTAGCCAAAATCCAAGCCACGGGATACCCAAGCAAGACACACAGTGAGGTGATCACAAGAGACATCCACATCGTCCGCCCAAACAGCTTGAGAAGAACCCGCTTGTCTTCGTCTTGCACTTGCGCGCCATCAGGCGTGCGCTTCATGTCGACAGCATTGAGAAAGTAACCATTGGTGAACTTTACAGAATGAGTCTGCATCGTCTTCCAAGTCTCGACTTTGCCCCAGTCTTTGTGTGTGTCGATCAAGAGCTCTTTGAACGGCCCGCCATTTTCAAGATCAAACTTCTTCGCGACACGCCCGGTCTTACGAAACAGCGATGAGAAGCCGCTCTCTTCGTAGTTCAGTCGTCCACCAATCCGCGTGTGTGATTTCTCAGCAGCGGCCGCCTTCATGTCGCGCGCAAGAGCGGCGTAAACCGCCTCATCAGGCAACTCGCCCTGAGACGCATCCCAGTTTTTTAGCGCTGCCACCGTGTAGGGCATTGTCTCGTCGACGATACGGTTGTCCACAGAGCGGAACAACATCGAGACAATCGGGATGATAAAGGAAATCAGCACAAAAATAAGCAGCGGCGCAATCAGCATAAGTGCGCGGGTTTTTTCAACCCTTAGCGCGCGCGCCAAGCTCTTCTTGAGCGGCGTGCCGTCTGCGGCCAGCACTGGCCCGTTTGTCTTCGTATCGCTCATAATCGTCCCCGTTTCGTCTCGGTCGTTGGTCGCGTTTAAGGTCTTTTCGCCTTATGCGTTTTGAATAAGGCTCGCTCAGAGCCACATACAAAACGCGAAGGAAGAGGGAGGCCCCAAAAGGCCCCCCTCAAAGTCATCGCTTATTTCGCAAGCCAAGCTTGGAATTTCGCGTCGAGATCGTCACGGTTGTCTGCCCACCAGTTGTAGTCATAGATGTGGACGTTTGCCGCGTTCGCTGGATCTGTTGGCATGTGTGGCGCCATATCGATACCCAGACCTTCGTGCTTGCCTACGAGAGGCGCTGACGATTTACGCGCAGGGCCGTACGAAATGTATTTCGCTTGGTCTGCAAGGCGCTGTGTATCTGTCGCAAAGAATACATAGTCCAGAGCACGTGCCTGACGCTCGGGCGAAAGACCCGCTGGGATGATCCAACCGTCAAGGTCGAATGACTGCATGTCCCAGAGCATACCGATCGGCTGGTTCTGCTCGGCAATAGCTGAGAAGAGACGGCCGTTGAACGTGGAGCCCATAACAACTTCGCCATCGGCGAGAAGCTGTGGTGTTTCCGCGCCCGCTGTCCACCAGACAACGCTTGATTTGATGGTGTCGAGCTTGGCAAGTGCCTTCTCTACGCCTTCGTCTGTGCCGAGGACTTCATAAATGTCGTCCTTTGCAACGCCGTCGCAGTAAAGAGCCCATTCCATGTTGTCGATTGGGCGCTTCTGAAGCGAACGCTTGCCTGGGAATGCTTCCAGATCAAACACGTCACAAACAGTTGTTGGAGCTGTGTCACCAACGAGGTCTGTGCGGTAACCGAATGTTGTCGAGTAAACGATCTGCGGGATGAAGCAATCGCTGACCAAAAGGTCGCCGAAGTCTTCTGTTGCAGATGTTCCATCAGGCGCAGGCGCGAGCATGTTGTCGAAGTCGATTTCCATGGCGAGGCCTTCGTCGCACAGGCGCATCGCGTCAGACGCAACAACGTCAACCACATCCCATGTGATGTTGTTGGCTTCGTTCATGGCGCGCAGCTTGGCTACGGCTTCGGCTGAGCTGTCATCGCTGATGATGTTGACGCCAGTCTTTTCCATGTAAGGCTTGTGATACGCGTTCATTTGCGAGTCGGTGTAAGCGCCGCCCCATGACACGATGGTCATTTCGTCAGCCATATCCGCCGCACCGGAAACGCCAGCAACCATTGTGAGTGCTGTTGTCGCCATAAGTGTCTTGGTGAATTTCATTTCATTCTCCCGTTGTTGCCCTTGTAAACTTAAGTGACTTGGCCTTTTGGGCTTTCAGCCAAACCACATTCAATCAACACGCACCGCAAACGGCACGCGCGATATTCTCATGCTGCCTTACGCGTCAAGCGCGCGGCAGTCTTCCGGCAGCCAACCGATCTCGATCTGCTGTCCTGGTTGCAGACGCACCTGGTCAGGCGCGTTGCGTGATTTGATGATGAACTCGTCGTTCCCGGCCACTCGCAGACGCGTGCGGAAGATGTCACCCATGTAAATAAATTCGAGCACTTCGGCCTTAAGTGTGTGCGCGCCCTTCTTCAAGCGCGTTTTGTCAAACTCGACACGCTCTGGACGGATAGAAACAGTCGTGCGGTCGCCAACCTTGCTCACATTGACGGGCATCGCATCGATCTCTTCGCCGCTATCAAGCTGCACAACGCACGCATTGCCACTGATCTTTTTCACAACACCATGCAGCGTATTATTCTCGCCAATAAACTGCGCCACAAAGCTGTTCTGTGGGTTTTCATAAAGCTCTGCCGGCGGCGCAATCTGCTGGATGCGACCATCGTCAAACACAGCGACACGGTCTGACATTGTCAGCGCTTCCGTCTGGTCATGGGTCACATAAACAGTGGTGATGCCAAGATTGTGGGCCAGATGTGTAATCTCAAATTTCATCTTCTCCCGAAGCTGCTTGTCGAGCGCGCCAAGTGGTTCGTCCATGAGTACGAGTTCAGGCTCAAACACCAGTGCGCGCGCCAGAGCAACGCGCTGTTGCTGGCCGCCCGAAAGCTGTGCAGGACGCCGCCCGCCAAAGCTGCCCATCTCGACCATATCCAAGGCGCGCTTGACCTTGGCTTCGCGGTCCGATTTGCCAATCTTGCGAACCTCAAGCGGAAACGCGAGGTTCTCAGCGATCGTCATATGTGGGAAAAGGGCATAATTCTGAAACACCATCCCGATACCGCGCTTGTGCGGCGGGATGTTGTTGATGCTCACTCCATCAATCTTGATCTCGCCGTGTGTGGCGGTTTCAAAGCCAGCCAACATCATGAGGCAAGTCGTCTTGCCAGAGCCTGACGGCCCAAGCATTGTCAGAAACTCGCCTTTGGGCAATGTGAGGTTAAGGTCTTTTACGACAAGCGTCTCGCCGTCGTAACTTTTCTGAACACGTTCGAACGCTACGAACGCATCTTCATTATGCGTGTTGGCCAAAAATCGGCTCCCCGTCGTTTCACTGTGGCTTGAACCACTTATCGTCTCGCATCTAACCTCAGGTAAGAGGTATCATGCAACAGTCTAACCAAGTATTTTTTTATGGACCCTGTCTGATCAATTTTAAGTCAGAAAACGCACAAAAAGTTCATTTTTGCGCCAGAAAATTTTTTATGTCTGTGAATTTTCGCAAGATTATTTCGCACCTGCAGCAAGCTTCACTTGTAAACAAACGGAGAATCAATCCTCCAAATGTCGCAAACCGCCCAATCGCGGCGCTTTACTGGCTAGACCAAAGCACAGCTCTTAAACCTCATAAGAAAAATCCAAAACAAACCGAGCCAAGCACATGAATTTTCAGAGAACGCCTTTTTCCGAAGTCGAATACGCCGCCCGCCTCACCAAGACACGGCAGGCCATGGAAGCCGCAGGCATCGACCTGCTCTATGTGCAAGACCCCTCAAACATGGCTTGGCTCACAGGCTATGACGGCTGGTCGTTTTATGTCCATCAAGGCGTAATCATTACACATGACAGCGCTCCTCATTGGTGGGGCCGCCGCCAAGATGCCAATGGCGCCGTACGCACCGTCTGGATGGAAGACAGCCACATCCACGGCTACGCCGACCACTTCGTCCAATCCACCACACGCCACCCCATGCAAGACCTCGCCGAGCGCATCAAATCTATCGGAAAAGAAGACGTCCGCATCGGCGTCGAAATGGACAATTACTACTTCTCTGCCAAAGCCTTCCAAACCCTTCTCACAGAGCTGCCCAACGCGCAGTTCCTTGATGCCACAGCATTGGTCAATTGGCAGCGCACCGTGAAGTCCGAAGAAGAGCTCGTCTTCATGCGCCGCGCCGCCAAGATCAGCGAAAAGGTCGTCGATGGCCTCCTCGAGCGCGTCGAAGTCGGCATCCCCAAAAACGAGGTCGTCGCCGATCTTCAGCGCGATCTGATCCTCGGCGCCGATGGTCACTGGGGCGATTATGCTGCCATCGTGCCGCTCCTGCCGTCAGGCTCTGACGCCGCCGCACCGCACCTCACATGGGATGGCCGACCCTTCCAAAAAAACGAGGCGACCTTCTTTGAAATCTCAGGCTGCTACCGCCGCTACCACGCTCCCTTCTGCCGCACGATCTTCCTTGGCGAGCCCAGCGATTTCCTCAAGCGCGCCGAGGCCGCCCTTGTCGAAGGTCTGGAAGCAGGCCTTGATAAAGCCCGCGCCGGCAACCGCGCCTGCGATATCGCCAATGCCCTCGCCGCCCCGCTCGAGGCCGCAGGGATCGAACGTGGCGCGCGCTGCGGCTATCCCGTCGGCCTCAGCTACCCGCCCGACTGGGGCGAGCGCACAATCTCCCTGCGCTCCGAGGACGAAACCGTGCTTGAGCCAGGCATGACATTCCACTTCATGCCAGGCCTCTGGATGGACGATTGGGGCATGGAAATCACAGAAACGATCCTGATCAAAGACGAGGGCCCCGCCGAAGCGCTCTGTGATCGCCCCCGCAAGATGTTTGTCAAACCATGAGCACACTCGTCCGCACCGTCGAGATACTGGAAAAGCTCATCGCCTTTCCAACCATATCCCCTGACAGCAATCTGGAGATGATCGCCTTTATGGCCGATCATCTCGGTCAGCTCGGCGCGCGGGTGAATACCTTTACCTCGCCCTGCGGAACCAAGGCCAATCTCTTCGCCACATTGGGCCCCGAAGGCGACGGCGGCATTGTCCTCTCGGGTCACTCCGATGTCGTCCCGGTTGCCGAGCAAGACTGGACATCTGACCCCTTCACGCTCGCGCAGCGAGACGGCCTCCTCTTTGGCCGTGGCACATGTGACATGAAAGGCTTCATTGCAGCGACGCTTGCCATGGCAGAAGACTACGCTGCCCTTGATCTCACCCGCCCTGTCCACTTCGCCTTAACACATGACGAAGAAACAGGCTGCATCGGCGCGCAAGCCCTGGTCGAGGAACTGAAGGCCCAAGGCCTCAAGCCGGCGATCGCCATCATTGGCGAACCCACAGAAATGCGAATCATCGAAGGCCACAAAGGCTGCTGCGAATACACCACGCGCTTCACGGGCCTCGAGGGCCACGGCAGCCAGCCTGCCCGCGGGGTGAATGCCGCCGAATATGCCGTGCGCTATGTCACCAAGCTCATGGAGCTGCGCCACGATCTTATGGCGCGTTCCCCCAAAGGCAGCCGCTTTGAGCCGCCCTACACCACCGTCAACATCGGCCGCATCGCTGGCGGCGTCGCGCATAACGTGATCGTCGGCAAAGCCGAAGTCGAATGGGAGTTCCGCCCCGTTCAGGACAGCGATTACACATTCGTTCACGCAGAGCTCGACGCCTACACAAACGATGTTTTGCTCCCCGCCATGCGCGCAGTGCATCCAGCAGCACATATCGAAGTCGAGACCATGGGCGAGGTCGCCGGCCTGATGCCGATGGAAGACAACGAAGCCCGCGATCTCTGCGCCGCGCTCACGGGCGGCAATGGTGTCGATGTGGTGGCTTTCGGCACAGAAGCAGGCCTCTTCCAGTCGCTCGGTATGTCCGCAGTGGTCTGTGGGCCCGGTAGCATCGAACAAGCTCACAAGCCAGACGAATTCATCTCACCTGATCAACTTCAGGCTTGCCTCGCCATGCTTCAGGGCCTCAGCAAAAAGCTCACAGCATAAAGACCAGCGTACGCTGCATTAAGTAATTTTGTATTAACAAAACCCCGTTTCAGGCGGTGCACGCATTGTGCACGGGTTGTGCACGCATATCACCCCCCTGTTTTACACAAACGGCAAGGTATTAACCTTGCTATACGCACCTCAACATTTCCGCTTTTTCTTTCCAGAAATATCCCGGGGGTGTGGGGGCAGAGCCCCCACTGGGTCGCCTGCGTCAGCAGGCGAAACCCCTAGCTCATCGCCTTGAAAAGGCCGGCTGCTTTCACGTTCTCATAGCCCTCATCCAGAGCCTTCCGCGCCCGCACAATCAGCGTGTCAATCTCGGCCTTTGTAATCACCAAAGGTGGGCTGATCACCATACGATCTCCGACATGGCGCATAATAAGGTTGTTGGCAAAACAGCGCTCCCGCACCATAAAACCAACAGTCCCCACATCCGCAGCAAACTTCGCTCGAGTGGTCTTGTCAGGCGTCAAAGCCAGTGACCCCATCATCCCCACAACCTTAACTTCGCCGACCATCGGATGGTCGCCAAGGCTTTCGAATTTCTCTTTGAGATAAGGCGCAAGCTCCCGCGCCGCGTGGCTCACGATTCCCTCCTCGTCAAGAATCCGCAAGTTCTCCAGCGCTACAGCACAGGCCACAGGATGGCCCGAATATGTATAGCCATGGTTGAACTCACAGGCCCCCAAAACAGCCGCTACTTTGTCGTTCACAATACTCGCCGAAATCGGCGCGTACCCTGAGCTAAGCCCTTTTGCTACCGTCATAATATCGGGTTTGATCCCCATCGTTTGCGAGCCAAACCAGTTGCCCGTGCGACCAAATCCGCAGATCACCTCATCTGCAATCAGGAGGATACCGTACTTGTCACAGATGCGCTGGATTTCTGGCCAATACGTCGACGGAGGAATGATCACACCGCCCGCGCCCTGCACCGGCTCGCCGATAAACGCCGCGACTTTATGTTCCCCCAATTCAAGGATCGCTTTCTCAAGCTGCTGGGCGCGCTCAAGACCAAAGTCTTCGGGGCTCATATCCCCGCCTTCGGCCCACCAGTTCGGCTGGTCGATGTGGTGAATATCAGGGATCATCCCGCTCTGCGCATGCATCCCCGCCATGCCACCCAACGCAGACGATGCAACGGACGAGCCGTGGTACGCGTTCTTGCGTGAGATGATCACAGTCTTCTCTGGCTGGCCCTTTTCCTGCCAATAAGTTCGCACAATACGGATGTTTGTATCGTTTGCTTCAGACCCCGAATTTGCAAAGAAAACGTGGTTCAAATCATAAGGCGTCAGCTCGGCCAAACGCTCCGCCAAAGCAATCGCAGGAACGTGAGTCGTTTGGAAAAACGTGTTGTAATATGGCAGCTCGCGCATCTGGCGGCTGGAAACTTCAGCGAGCTCGTCACGGCCATAACCGATATTCACACACCACAACCCCGCCATCGCATCAAGGATCTCGTTACCCTCACTGTCTGTAAGCGTCACGCCCTTCGCACGTGTGATTACCCGTGCGCCCTTTTTCTCAAGATCGTCGTTGGTCGTAAAAGGATGCATGTGATGCGCCGCGTCTAGGCGTTGCAGCTCTTCTGTCGGCATGTGGTTGGTGATCTGTGTCATATCAAACTCCCGTCAGCGCTGGCGGCGCCTGCGCTATCAAATTCATCCCCGTTAGAATATGATCAAATTATTTTCTGTCAATCTCTTGTGGTCTCGGCAAGCGCGCGGCGCACCTGCTCCATACCTTGTATCACATCTTCTCGCATGGCCTTGGCCGCCGCCTGCGTATCGCCTGCACGCATCGCGCTCAGCGCCTCATGATGCTGGTCGGGGAGATTTTCTGTCCCAACGCGCCCACAAACCACGCGCAAACTTGGCCCAAAACGTAACCAAAGGCCGTCTGCGAGTGCTGAAAGAATAGGCGCATCCGCCATAGAGTAGAGCCGCGCATGGAACCGGTAATTCTGTTCAAGATAATTTCTCACGTCGCCCTGCGCGATCGCGACATCTAGCGCTTCGTCGATCAAGGTCAGCTCCGCAATGTCCGCATCCGTTGCCCGTTCGGTTGCTCTAATTGTCAGTTGAGGCTCAATCGCCTGCCGTGCAAAAATTAGCTCATTCACATGCCCGACAGTCAACACTGGCACGACAACACGCCTGTTTCCCAAGAATTCGAGGGCCCCTTCGGCTGTCAGGCGGCGTATTGCTTCTCTTACAGGTGTCATCCCTGCGCCAAGCGTTTCACAGATTCCCTGAATTGTCACCGCTTGGCCTGGGGCCAGCTCACCAAACAAAAGCAAATCTCGCATCTCGCGATAGACTTTTTCATGTGCTGGCAACTCCGGAGATAACATGGTGGGGTAGGCGGCAAAACTCACCAAACTGGCCGAGGTCGCGGGGTCTTGCGTCATGAACTATCCTTCCGAATCTCTTGCATTTTTCTGCGCATCGTGCAGGCATCTTAATTGAAATGTTGCCAAGACAGTCAAAACTTGATCAAATATTTCGTCAAGGGGAATGACCTCGCAAACAGGGAGAAACCAAATATGAAAACGTATCTGCTCTCAGCAGTAGCCTCACTCGCACTCGTCGCAGGCATGGCCTCGGCCCAAGAAGTGCGCGTCTATAATTGGTCGGACTATATCGATGAAGAACTGCTTGCCAAGTTCGAAGAAGAGACTGGCATCAAGCTTATCTACGACGTGTTCGACTCAAACGAAGTTCTCGAGACAAAGCTCCTCGCAGGTGGCTCCGGCTATGACGTGGTCGTGCCATCAGGTACATTCCTGCAGCGCCAGATCACTGCCGGCGCGTTCCAAAAGCTCGACATGTCCAAGTTCACAAATAAGGGCAATATGTGGGACGCAATCGAAGCCCGCACAGCCAAATACGACTCTGATAATGCGTACTCCATTAACTATATGTGGGGCACAACAGGCCTTGGCGTGAACGTCAACAAAGTTAAAGAAGTCCTCGGTGATGATGCGCCTGTTGGCTCACTCGATCTGGTGCTGAACCCTGCCAACATGGAAAAGCTCGCGTCATGCGGCGTGCACTTCCTTGATGCTCCAGCAGAGATGATCCCGGCGGCTTTGGCCTACATCGGCGAAGACCCCGACAGCCAAGACCCTGACGTGATCGGCAAGACCGAAGCTGTGCTGTCCGCAATTGCACCATATGTGCAGAAGTTCCACAGCTCTGAATATATCAACGCGCTCGCCAACGGCGATATCTGCGTTGCCTTTGGCTGGTCTGGCGATATCCTTCAGGCCCGTGATCGCGCAGCGGAAGCAGAGAATGGTGTTGAAATCGCCTACAACGCTCCCAAAGAGGGCGCGCTCATGTGGTTCGACCAAATGGCGATCCCTGTTGACGCACCGAACGTAGACGGCGCGCACAAGTTCCTCGACTTCATCATGAATGCCGAGAACATGGCCGCAGCTTCAAACTATGTCTATTACGCCAACGGCAACTTGGCTTCACAGCCTATGCTGGAAGAAGACGTCATCGGCGATACAGCAATTTACCCTGATGCGGCAACTCTGGAGAAGCTCTACACAACCTCTCCTTATGACGCAAAAGTTCAGCGTGTCGTCACACGGCTCTGGACAAAAATAAAATCAGGTACATAAGCCTGAAATCAGCCCGCAAACTACGGTTTGCGGGCTTCTTAAACTTCGGGGGATACGCATGGCACAGACAGTTTTCGCACCTTGGCTCGACGCAAATGAAAAGCCGTTGATTCAATTCAAAAATGTCACCAAGCGCTTTGGTGATTTCGTCGCCATCGACAACCTTACACAAGATATTTACGCAAAAGAATTCTTTGCGCTTCTCGGCCCGTCAGGCTGCGGCAAAACCACAATGATGCGCATGCTCGGCGGCTTTGAAACCCCGACAGAAGGCCAGATCCTGATTGCAGGGCAAGACATGGCAGGTGTGCCCCCAAACAAGCGCGCCGTGAACATGATGTTCCAGTCCTATGCGCTTTTCCCGCACCTGTCGGTCGCAGAAAACATTGCTTTCGGCCTGAAGCGCGAAGGCAAACCTAAGCCCGAGATAGACGAGCGCGTCGAAGAGATGCTCCGCCTCACTCGGCTCACCAAATTTGCCAAGCGAAAGCCCCACCAAATTTCTGGCGGCCAACGTCAGCGCGTGGCCCTTGCCCGCTCTCTCGCCAAAGCGCCCAAGCTTTTACTTCTGGATGAGCCGCTCGGCGCGCTCGACAAAAAACTGCGTCAGGACACCCAGTTTGAATTGATGAATATTCAGGAAAAGACGGGAACAACCTTTGTCATCGTGACCCACGATCAAGAAGAGGCGATGACCGTCGCCTCACGCGTTGCCGTGATGGACGAAGGCGAAATCATTCAGGTCGCAACACCTGCCGATATCTATGAGCGCCCGAACTCTGTGTATGTGGCCGACTTCATTGGTGATGTGAATATTCTCAACGGCCATGCAACACGCGCAGGCGATGGCTACGACATAGCCTATACAGAGGGCAAGGCGCCCCTTCACGCTAAGACAACCAGTGATCTTGGCGAAAGCTCTAAATGTGCATTGGCCATCCGCCCAGAAAAAGTTTCGATCACTGCGGCAAAGCCCGCAAAAGTGACCAACGCAATCAAAGGTAAAATCATAGATATCGCCTATATCGGGAACCTCTCGACCTATCATGTCGAAATCGAGGGTGGCCACATGATCAAAGCACAAACCGCCAACACCACGCGCCTCGAGCGCCGTAGCTTCACTTGGGAAGACACCGTCTGGCTCAGCTGGACTGACACAGCCGCCATCGTGCTGGAGGGCTAGAGTATGCGCCGCTTTACTCTGATCGCTGTTCCCTATGCCTGGCTCTTGGTGCTCTTCCTCGTGCCCTTTGTGATCGTATTTAAGATCAGTCTGTCAGATACAGCACTGGCCATTCCGCCCTACACACCTACGCTTGATTTTTCTTCAGGTTGGGCCGGTATCCGAGCGTTCTTCGCAGGTCTCGATTTTGAGAATTTCACATTCCTCACAACCGATGACCTTTACTGGAAGGCCTACCTCTCAAGCTTGCAAATCGCCGCAATCTCGACAGTGCTTACACTCCTTGTGGGATACCCTATCGCCTATGCAATGGCACAATCCCCCGACGAATGGCGCCCAACCCTGATGATGCTGGTAATCCTGCCCTTTTGGACCTCATTCCTGATCCGCGTTTATGCTTGGATGGGTATCCTCTCAAACGAAGGCTTCCTGAACCAGTTTCTCATCTGGACAGGCGTCATCTCCGAACCGCTCACAATCCTGAACACCAATACAGCCGTCTATATCGGCATCGTATATACCTACCTGCCCTTCATGATCCTGCCGATCTACGCCGCTTTGGAAAAACTAGACTCGTCTCTTCTTGAAGCCGCAGAAGACCTTGGCTGTTCGCGCCTCACCGCGTTTTGGCTCGTGACAGTACCGCTGTCAAAACAGGGCATCATTGCTGGCTGTTTCCTCGTCTTCATTCCCGCGCTTGGTGAGTTTGTTATCCCGTCACTGCTCGGAGGGTCACAAACCCTGATGATCGGCAAAGTCCTCTTCGAAGAGTTCTTCTCAAACCGCGATTGGCCCGTCGCCTCCGCTGTTGCAGTGATCCTCTTGCTCATTCTAATCATTCCGATCGTGCTCTTTCAACGCAACGAGCAGAAGCAACGGGAGGCTGAAGAATGAGACGCTTTACATGGTTCAACGCAACATCGCTTAGCTTCGGCCTCGCCTTTCTCTATCTACCAATGCTGATCTTGGTCATCTACAGCTTCAACGAGTCCAAGCTCGTGACAGTCTGGGCTGGTTTCTCGACCAAATGGTATGGTGAGCTTTTCCAGAACGAAGCCTTCCTTGATGCCGCATGGGTCACCGTTAAAGTCGCAGTGATGAGCTCCACAATCGCATCGATCCTCGGAACAATGGCAGCCTATGTCCTTGTGCGCGGCGGTCGCTTCAACGGGCGCACGCTCTTCTCTGGGATGATCTACGCGCCGCTCGTCATGCCCGAAGTCATCACAGGCCTTTCGCTTCTTTTGCTCTTCATCGGCATAGGCCTCGACCGCGGCGTTCTGACAATCGTGCTGGCGCATACGACGTTCTCAATGTGCTACGTCTCTGTCGTCGTCTCATCACGCCTTGTAAGTTTTGACCGCTCCCTCGAAGAGGCGGCGCTTGATCTGGGGTGCTCGCCTTTTGAGGCCTTCCGCCTTGTCACCCTACCAATTATCGCCCCTGCGGTGATCTCGGGCTGGCTTCTTGCCTTTACATTGTCTCTCGATGATCTCGTCATCGCCTCCTTCACAGCGGGCCCCTCTGCCACAACTCTCCCGATCAAGATTTTCTCTGCTGTGCGCCTTGGCGTCTCACCCGAGATCAACGCGCTTTCAACAATCATGATCAGCATCGTGACAGTCGGCGTCATAACAGCATCGCTTATGTCAAAACGCGCCACAGTGCGCCAGCAGCGCGAGGAGCGGGCAGCCGAAAGGGCCGCAGACTGATGCGGCGTATATTCTCTGGTCACGCCTACTCAGACGACCGTACGGCAAAAGGCTACTGGTCCCAAACGGTCAGTGATGAAGCCCTCAAGCGCCCGCAACTGACAGGCGCCCAGACAGCTGACGTCGCTGTTATTGGCGCTGGCTTCACGGGTCTTTCCGCCGCTCTTGCGTTGGCCGAGCAGGGTATCTCAGTCACTGTTCTTGACGCAGGGTTTCCCGGCTGGGGCGCGTCTGGGCGCAATGGGGGCTTCTGCTGCCTCGGTGGCGCAAAAGCGAGCGATAAGATGCTCGACCGCAAACATGGCAAACCCGCGCGGCTCGCCTATCGCCGCGCTGAAGCAGATGCGGTTCGACATGTGGCAACACAACTTGAAAGACACCAGATCGAAGCCGACACGCACAGCGATGGCGAAACCCAACTCGCTCATAAAGCCAGTATCCGGTTTGATGACGACGCCCGCGCGATTGAGGAAAATTACGGGGTCACTCCTACACTACACTGCAAACAAGAACTTCCCGCGCTGGGCATGTCGGGCCATTTTCACAGCGCCATCACAACACCGATTGGATTTGGCCTGAACCCACGTAAATACCTCGCTGGCCTCCTGAAGGCCGCAGAGACGGCAGGGGTAAAAATCTTTGGCCAAAGCCCTGTCAGCAAAATTGACCGTATACAGGCCTACAGCCTCAAAGCGCCGCAAGGCACACTCACTGCAGAGCAGCTGATTATAGCAACCAACGGCTATTCTTACGAGGACGTCCCCACATGGATGGCAGCGCGCTATATGCCCGCGCAATCTTCAGTGCTCGTAACGCGCGAGTTGACCGATACAGAGATCGCCAGCGGCTGGTCGTCCGATCAAGCCGCCTATGACAGCCGCACACTGCTGCACTACTTCCGTCTGATGCCAAACCGCCGCTTCCTCTTCGGAATGCGCGGTGGCCTTATGTCCTCCAAGAGCGCCGAGGCCCGCAACAAACGCAAAATCCGCGCCGATTTCGAAGCCATGTTCCCAGCTTGGGCAGAGGTCGAAACGCCCTTTTACTGGTCTGGAATGGTCTGCCTTTCCACAGGCCTCACACCCTTCGCAGGCCCGATTCCCGAGATGCCCGGCGCCTACGCGGGCTTTGCCTATCACGGGAATGGTGTCGCTATGGGGAGCTACGCAGGCGCGCTTCTCGCTGACCAAGTCTTAGGCGCACGGAAACTGCAAACCCCAAAACTTATGCTGCAGCCGCCCAAGCGCTTCCCTCTTGGTCCTGCCCGCCGCGCTCTGATGTATGGTCTCTACGCAGGTGCAGCTCTCAAAGATCTCTAGTCTTTTTCTTTCCTAAAATATCCCGGGAGAGCGCGAGAGGGCAGCGCCCTCTCGCCTACCGCGACGCGCCAAAGGCGCGGCGCAATTCCTCATACAGAGCCAAAGCCCACATCAAGCGCGCTCAAAACAGTGTCAATCTCAGCTTCAGAGATCGTCAGGGGTGGTGACATCAGGATGTTGTTCCCCCCCAGACGCACCATCGCCCCCGCATCATAGGCCGCCTTGTGGATACGCTTCATCGTCGGCATATCCATCGCCGCTTTGCCAGCCTTGTCAGACACGATTTCGATCCCCGTCATAAGCCCCTGACCGCCGCGCACATCGCCGATGATATCGTATTTTTCCGCCAGCTTGAGCGCACCTTGATA
>NZ_JAQWYD010000033.1:0-5581 GCF_029254145.1 Lentibacter sp. | reverse complement strand
TTACGCACGTCACCCTTCTTTACGCGACCGCGTGGGATGGCTTCCTTAACGGATACGACGATAATATCGCCGACCGAAGCGTAACGACGCTTGGAACCACCCAGAACCTTGATGCACTGAACTCGGCGAGCGCCTGAGTTGTCAGCAACATCCAGATTTGTTTGCATCTGGATCATATGGTTTCTCCTGACCTATGGGGGGCCGATGCGTGGCCTTTTCCCCAGGGTTTCTAATATTGGTTGCTCTAAAGGCTTACGCCTCCAGAATTTCCCAACGTTTGGTTTTTGAACGGGGCGCACATTCGACGATCCGCACTTGGTCACCTACGTTGTAGGCGTTCTTCTCATCGTGAGCCCGGTACTTCTTGGACTTACGGATTGTCTTCTTCAGAACAGGGTGTGTGAAGCGACGCTCAACAGAAACCGTTACGGTTTGCTCGTTTTGGTTGCTTGTTACTACGCCTGTGAGGATACGCTTTGGCATAACTCAGGCTCCCTTATTCTGCAGCCGCAGCGGCGGCTTTTTCGTTGAGGATTGTCAGCACGCGGGCTGTTGTCCGCTTCACTTCACGCACACGTGCGGTGTTTTCCATTTGGCCTGTGGCCGACTGGAAGCGCAGGTTGAAGCTTTCTTTCTTGAGGTTTGACAGCTCTTCTTTGAGCTGGTCAACCGACTTGTCACGCAGGTCTGATGCGTTCATGGTTATTTCCTTTTTCAACATCACTGGTAGGCCGCAAGCAAGCGTGACCCTGATTCCAGTGGAGTTCATGGGTAGAAGTGGGCCGTATAGGCTCCTTTTGGTGTGCTGGCAAGCCCTATCGGGAAAAGCTTTTGCGCCTGTCCCACAAGAGTTCAGATAGCCTGCAAAGAGTGAGACAAACGCCCCGACATGGACAACCATAATCGCACGGTCCTTCCACATCACTCCAACGGCAAACCAAAGCAAGATACCAATAAAGAAAGCAAACACATTCCACGGCACAATATTGAGCCCCGCAAGACCATAGCCAACAAGCTGGACGGCAATGGCAACCCACTTCACAACATCGACAGCTTTCACAAGAGTCCTGTCGCGCTGGCCCCTTAGCCCAAGGCGTAGGGTCCTATCTCACACATATTTAAGCCACAAGAGGCTTCATGCGCTTGCTGATATAACGCCGCGTGGTGCGGTAATGCCCTGCCCCAGCAGCTTCCGCCCAGCGGCCCATGCTCCAGTTGTTGCGTACACCCTTCATAGGGCCTCCGTAGAGCGCAGTGTCGTCAAGCTCATCCACCAGCCCCATCAGGCGCTCATGCGCAGACCCGAGCAATGTCCGCGTCTCAGGCCAGCTCAGCTCTTCTTGCCATGTGCGCAATGTGGTCGGACTAAATTTCAGATCACGCGAGCAGTATTTCGTGGGCGGGCCGTCGCGCCCTGCCTGTCCGTCGGCATACCAGCCAAGCACAAGCCCGATCGCCAACGCGCCATGCGCCACAACA
This sequence comes from Lentibacter sp., assembly GCF_029254145.1. Classification (GTDB taxonomy): domain Bacteria; phylum Pseudomonadota; class Alphaproteobacteria; order Rhodobacterales; family Rhodobacteraceae; genus Lentibacter. The sequence continues at coordinate 4,102 of NZ_JAQWYD010000033.1, read as the reverse complement.
TCTTTGATAGATTGGCCGTCAGCGTCCAGTTTTTCCGCCACATCATCAGGCACACATTCCAGCGTGAGCATAAGCTTGCTCCACTCCGCCCGAGAGATACCAACTAGATCAACCTTTGTTTGAGCTACGCGCATGACTCCACCCCTTAAACACGACTCATGTTGAAATTTTTGCAGGTATTTGCATACCGCACAATCTATTCTGGAAAACCGTCAGCGCTCTACGCGGATATTAGCCTAGTGGCTCAACACGTTTTGACCAGCTCCTCCCGCAGTCGTGCATTTAGGGTCTTTGCATCACTGCTTCATATCCCGAAGCCTCTTTAGGACATATTTTGAAGCCAGCCGGAGATGGCTTGCACCAGCGGCCTCAGCCCAACGTCCCGTGCTCCAACTGTTGTGTGCGCCCTCCATCGGCGCGCCATATAGCTGCACATCACTCAAGGTTTCGATGAGCGAGACAAATTCTTCATGCGCAGTGTCAAGGCGCGCCAATGCTTCCGTCCAAGACACATCCTTCTCACGCTGACGCAGAGCCAAGCTATAGCGCTTCAGTTCGCTCCTACGATAATTTTTCTTGGGAAAGAGCACGTCGATCGTTTGCCAGCCGTCATGATAACACCTCAAAAACAAACTGATCCAATGTGCCCGATGCATAACAACATCTTTGACGCTGAAGCCCTCTTCGTCTGGCAAAACGGCCAACTCTTCGGGAAAATCTTTCAAGAGCAGGTAAATCCGATCCCACTCCTTAGCCGTGACTTTCATCAGTTCTGATTTGTTATGTGCTATAGCCATTCGTCCCTCCTGATCGCATACCGCACACAATTATCACCCTTAACGGCTCAGTCCTTGCCATAGATCATATACGCTGGTCCTTTTTCATGTCACAGGATATCAAATCCTCATGTCAGATATAGAACCCCTCTTCGTGACCCGCCTCTACCGTGCCGCCCTGTCCGAGCACGGACCCGCCATCAATCCAGACGAGCTGGAAAGCTCCTGCTACGGCATTGCTGATGATGACGAGGCAGGCCAGCAATGGTGCGAAGACAATGGCTACCCGGGCTACACCTCTTACGCCTCCCTCACAGACCTTGGCTGGCGCTCGCCTGTGTTTGCCGATCTGATCACCTCGCTTGATCTGCACGTTGCCGCCTTCGCAAAAGCGCTGGAGCTGGACCTCGGGGACGGCAAGCTTGAGCTTGAAGACCTCTGGATTAACATACTGCCCGAAGGCGGCATGCATTCCTCCCATATCCACCCGCACTCAGCAATCAGCGGGACAACCTATGTCGCCATGCCAGACGGCGCGTCAGCTCTCAAGCTGGAAGACCCCCGTTCCGCCCGCATGATGGCCGCACCACCGCGTCTCAAAACAGCAGGCCGCGACGCACAGACATTTGTCTACGCCGCGCCCAAAGTCGGTGATGTGCTCCTCTGGGAAAGCTGGCTGCGCCACGAAGTCCCGATGAACATGTCCGAAGACGACCGGATCAGCGTCTCATTCAATTACAAATGGTCATGACGGTCTAATCGGGGACACGGTGACAGTTTCACAAGAATTGTTTCCAAATTCCCGATTTTCGCCACATTCCTAGGTGATTGTCTCTCAAAATAAGATTTGAAGAGGCAGTCTCCCCCATGATCACCCTGAAGCACACCGTGTTTTCCGTTCTCGCGCTCACAGCTCTCTCAGCCTGTGGAAGCATTCACGAAAGCCCGACGCGCAGCCAAGCCACGCCGATGGCCTTCGCCGCGTCCTCGCAATACGCAGAAATTGACGCGCAGGCCGCAAGCCTCAACCGTATGGCCGATGAACTGGTGCGCAAATCCACAGGCAAAGGAGCCGTGATCGGTGCTTCATTGGGCTGTGGCCTCGGCCTGATTTCAGCCAGCAGCGCACAAAAGTGTGTTGCAGGCGCAGTGGCGGGCGGTGTCGTCGGCGCGGTTGTCGGCCACGAGCACGGCAAACGCAAAGTTGCCGCACGCGTGGCCCAAGTCTCCAAACAAGAGCTGTCAAACACCTTGCTCGATGCGGGCAAACAACTCAGCGAGATCAAACAGACCCTCCCCCAAGTGCTCGCTCAGCAAAACGCCGAGCTGGCGCGCCTCAAACAACAAAAGGCCGCCAACGCACTCTCCCAAGAAGAGTATGACGCCCGCTTCAACGCCATCCGCGACGCCCGCGCCGCTCTTGCTGCGGCGCTCTCAGAAAGTGCCGAAAAGGCCCGCGTTTCCGCAGACAACCTCGGCACAGCCGCCTCCCAAGGCCAGTCAGGCCTCATGTGGCACATCGGCGAAGCCAAACGCCTTGAAGACGACAGCATGTCCACACGCTCCCAGATCACCCTGCTGTAAACTGTAGGGTGGATGCCAAGCCACCACACCGCCCCCAACAGAAAACCCCCGCCTGATTGCTCAGTCGGGATATTGCAGTTAGGTTTCAGGTCACGGTTGCGTAATTTCTCATGATAAGCTGGCTTAGCTATTCATGTCTCCTCAGGACGAAATTGTATTGTTTCACCATTATACACTTTTTGTGGACGAAGCTGGCGACGACAAAGTCGACAAACTGAAGCCCTTGAATACTCAGGGTAACTCAGAATGGTTGTGTCTTGGCGGATATTTGATCCGCTCGGAAGATGAAGCATCTCTTGAACGACGGCGCAACGACCTATGGACAGCAATCTTCGGTCAAAAGGGCCGCCCAATTCACTACCGGAACCTAAAAGACTTCAACAGGCTGCGCGTTTGCAAAGCGCTTGCTCAACATTCCGCTAGGGCGTTTGTAGTATGTTCATTCAAAGAAACTACGGTCGGGCATGAAAATCACCGCGCAGCAAGATCAGGAACTGCCAGCTCAAGCAGTCAGTACTTTTACAACTTCGTTGTCCGTCTTCTTTTGGAACGAGTGACCGAGTATGTCGCAAAAGATGCAGCAAAACACGGCCTCGAAAGCCCTAAGCTTAATATTGTCCTTGCTAGCCGCAAAGGCCATCATTTCGGGCACTTCAAAGCGTATGTGCTTTAGCTAAAGAGACAAGGGGAAGCAGGATCAACGTTCTTGAACACAAGAGAGGTTCAGCACAAGGTCCTTGAGTACGATTTGGTTCACCGCCGTGTAGCCAGACAGTCTGCTGGCTTACAGATAGCGGATATAGTCGTGAGCTCAATGTTTCAAGCAATTGAGAGGGCATCGCCAAGCGCAGCGCGGAACCAGCAATGGCTTTAAAACCAATAATTGCAGGAAATAGATATAAACCCAACGGGAAACTATACCGAAGAAACGTCGGCCTGACGCTTTATCCGCCACAGGCACAAAGCCTAATTACAAACTGTCAAAAAGATTTTTTCCGACACTTTGGCTTTGAATTCGAAAAAACCCCCACCTGATTGCGCAGGCGGGGGTTCTTCTAATTTAGCTCTGTCCGAAAGCGCCTAGGCGCTTCCGAGCTGCTTACCAATCTTCGCGTACAACAACGCGTGATTTGATCGGCAGCTTCATAGCCGCAAGGCGGAGCGCTTCGCGTGCAATATCCTCGTCGACACCGTCGATTTCAAACATAACACGGCCAGGCTTAACCTTGGCAGTCCAACGGTCCACAGAACCCTTACCTTTACCCATACGAACTTCGATGGGCTTGGCTGTGACAGGCACATCCGGGAAGATACGGATCCAGACACGGCCCTGACGCTTCATGTGACGCGTCATCGCACGACGAGCTGCTTCGATCTGGCGGGCTGTTACGCGCTCAGGCTCAAGAGCCTTAAGACCGTATGTCCCGAAGTTCAGATCGGAGCCGCCTTTCGCAAGACCCTTGATCCGGCCTTTGTGCTGCTTGCGGAATTTAGTGCGCTTTGGTTGAAGCATATCCCAGCCCCCCCTTAACGACGGCCGCCAGCACCACGAGGTGCAGGGCCATCTTGGAATTGTTGCGCGCGACGATCATGAGCCTGTGGATCGTGTTCCATGATCTCGCCTTTGAAGATCCAGACTTTGATGCCGATGATGCCATATGCTGTCATGCCTTCGGCGTGAGCATAGTCGATATCAGCACGCAGTGTGTGAAGCGGAACGCGACCCTCACGGTACCATTCGG
>NZ_JAQWYD010000029.1:0-6627 GCF_029254145.1 Lentibacter sp. | reverse complement strand
CACCCCCATGATTGGCAAGGTTATCAAGGACTTCCTACCCGAAGCTGATCTCTTGCCTTACCTTGAGGCTGTGGTCTCCGTGTGGAATACTCTCGGACGGCGCGACAACAAGTATAAAGCGCGCATCAAAATCATAGTCCATGAACATGGCCTTGCGGAAATATCCCGCCTTGTGGAGGAGCGTTTTGCGCTGATCCGCCCAACGTTTAGCGGCGTTGATCAGACCCTTCTGGCTGATATCCGCGCCCAATTTGCACCGCCTGCTTTTCGCGCAGCACCCCTCGTGGCCTATGACGCAGCTTACGCCGCTGACCCCGTGTTTCGCGCTTGGGCCGATACCAACCTTGCGCGCCATAAACGCGCTGATCATGCCATCGTAACGATCTCTCTGAAAGCCCACGGCGAGACACCCGGGGATGCGACAGTCGCACAAATGCGCCTTATGGCCGATCTTGCTGCCCGCTTTGGCTATGACGCCCTGCGCATCTCTCACGAGCAAAACGTGATCTTGCCCCATGTCGCGCGCGCAGACCTGCCAACGCTTCACGCCGCGCTGAGAGCGCATGGTCTCGCAACGGCCAATATCGGCCTTCTAAGCGATATCATTGCTTGCCCCGGCATGGATTATTGCGCCCTCGCGACAGCGCGTTCCATCCCCGTTGCGCAAGACTTGGCACAGCACTTTGACGCGCTCAAGCTTGAGCACGACATCGGGCCATTGAAGTTAAAAATTTCGGGCTGCATCAACGCCTGTGGACATCATCACGTGGGCCATATCGGTATCTTGGGCCTCGACCGAGCAGGCGTTGAAAACTACCAAATCACCCTTGGAGGCGATCACGGGACAGATCTTGCGCTTGGTGGGCGCACTGGTCCGGGCTTCAGCTATGATGAGATCGTCCCTGCCATCGAACGCATCCTGCGCTGCTATCTGGCCTTGCGCGAAAGCCGTGAGGAAACCTTTCTTGAGGCGTTTCGCCGCCTTGGCCTCACCCCCTTCAAAGCCGCCCTGTATGAGCCACTCGCCCCCGCAAAGGAGCTGATCCATGCTGCAGAGTAACTTGGCCGCAAAAGCGGAACAGCTGAACTTGCGCTTTGCACGCCTGCCTGCGGAATCGCTTCTCAAAGAAGTTTTTGCGAATGGCTTACTGGGGCGTGCAGCGCTTGTCTCTTCCTTTGGCGGGGAGGCGGCTGTGCTCTTGCATATGCTGTCCAAGATCGCGCCCAATGCTCCTATTCTCTTCATTGATACGGAGTTGCTCTTCCCTGAGACACTGGCCTATCAGGCCGAGCTTGCCGCGCGCTTTCAGCTCAGCAATGTTCAGATACTGCGTGCAGACACAACATTCACAGACCCGAAAGGCCGCTTGCACAGCTCTGACCCAGAGGCCTGCTGCGCATTGCGCAAAACCGCTCCCTTGCAGGCGGCACTTGCGCCCTATGCCGCTTGGGCCTCGGGGCGCAAACGCTTCCAAGGCGGGGCGCGCAGTACACTTGAGCTGTTTGAGGCCGAGCATGGCACGGGCCGCATCAAACTCAATCCGCTGGCGAACTGGTCGCCCAAACAGATCACCTCCTATTTTGAGGCCCATGATCTGCCGCGCCATCCCTTAACAGCAAAAGGCTATGGATCCCTCGGCTGCGCGCCCTGCACAAGCCCCGCCAAAGGCCGCGCAGGCCGTTGGCAAGACCGCGCAAAAACAGAATGCGGCATTCACCTGCCCGCCCCGACGTCCAAAGGAGAAAACGCATGACCCTTATCCGTGACCATGGTTTTGCCCCCGAAGACTGGCCCCACGGTTTTACAGAGAATCCCCGTGAAATCGCAGGCGAGAACGGGGCTGGGCTTGATCTGCCCCCCGACGCCACGCTTGAGCAAATCGTTGGCCGCCTGCCCTCCTTGCGGCTCATCCGCATTGACTTCCCGAGCTTTGCCGACGGGCGCGGCTTTACGCTTGCACGCCAGCTGCGCCTCATGGGCTACCGTGGCCGCCTGCGTGCCAAGGGCCATCTCATCGCCGATCAATACGCCATGGCGCGGCGGGCAGGCTTTGACGAAGTGGAAATCTCAGAGGCCGAAGCAAGGCGTCAGCCAGAGGAGATCTGGCTCTTTCGCGCCGATTGGCAGGCGCATGACTACCAAGCCCGCCTGCGGGGCTGATTTGCCCTTCACCTGACATAGATCAAAGCTTATTAGAGTATATTGGTTTAAATCGCCGATAAGAGACATAATGAACGAGATAAGCAGCATGACCGAGGCAAAACCGATCAAAACGCCCACCCTGCCCGATGCGCAGACTGTCACCCAAGTAAAGCACTACACAGATCGTCTGTTCAGCTTCCGCTGTACGCGGCCTGCAAGCTTGCGCTTTCGCTCGGGCGAATTTGTCATGATCGGCCTCATGGGCGCGCCTGACGAAAAAACAGGCAAGCAAAAACCGCTTCTGCGCGCTTACTCTATTGCCTCACCAAGTTGGGACGAAGAGCTAGAATTCTATTCCATCAAGGTTCAGGACGGCCCGCTCACCTCGCGCCTTCAGCATATCAAAGTCGGGGATGAAGTCATCCTGCGCCCTAAGCCCGTTGGCACGCTCGTGCATGACGCCCTCTTGCCTGGCAAACGGATATGGTTTTTTGCCACAGGCACGGGTTTTGCGCCCTTTGCGAGCCTGTTGCGCGAGCCACAGACCTACACGGATTATGACGAGGTCATCATCACCCACACCTGTCGCGAAGCCGGCGAGCTGACGTATGGCGCCGAGATCATCGAAAGCCTCAAGACAGACGAGCTCCTCAACGAAGTCATAGGCGATGGCTTTTGGAAGAAAATCAAATATTACCCCACAACAACCCGCGAAGAGAGCCCAAAAATGGGCCGTATCACCGACCTGATGCGCTCGGGCGAGGCCTTTACAGACCTTGGCGTTGAGCCGATCTGTCCAAAGAACGACCGCGCAATGATTTGTGGCAATCTTGCCTTTAACCTTGAGCTTAAAGAGATGCTCGAAGGCTACGGCCTTGAAGAAGGCGCAAACTCAGAGCCAAAAACCTATGTTGTCGAAAAAGCGTTCCTCGACTAAAGCGCTTTAACACGTAGCCCATAAAAAAAGCCCCGCTAAACCTGAGCGGGGCTTTATGTTTGTCACGCGGTGTCAGGCTTACATGCCCATCGCTTCTTTTACTTTTGTCAGGATTTCTTTCAGCGCGTCAGGGTTGTCTTTCGCGGCTTCCAGACCCTTCTTGAGAAGGCCCTTCTGCATCGTGCCAATCTTGTCTGAACCGTCGATCATCTCGGCGACTTTTTCAAAATTGAAGCCTTCAGGCGTGAGCAATTCGCCCATTCCTGTCATGGCATCTGTTGCGGCTTCGGTTGTGGCTTCGGCAGCTTCAGTCACGGCGGTTGCCGCGTCAGTTGCTGTTTCTGTCGCGGCATCCACAGCGCCTTCAACGGCTTCAGCAACGCCTTCTGCGGCTTCAGTGACGGCCTCAACAGGGGCAACTTCTGTTACCGTCTCTGTCACGCTGTCAACGGCTTCTGTCACGCTTTGGCCCGAATACACAAAGTACCCAACGCCCAAAACAATAGCCGCAAGCACAATCCACAGTAAATTCTTGATAACTCTTTCCCCTTAGGTTCGGGCGCCCAGATTCTTCTGGGGCGCGCTCAATCTGCCAAATGGCGTAGGCCAACGGAAGCTGCAAGGGGGAAAGCCTCCAAAATCAGCTCAAATCAGCCGATTGCCGCTTGAATCCGCCTCATTCGCGCTCTACCTTGCCCAACGACTAGCTAGGTCAACAACACAAGGATCAAAACCATAGCCCGTAGACCTCATAACGCGCCTCCACAGCGCGACACTGGCCCCCGCGTCAATGACCGTATCACAAGCACTGAAATCCGTTTGATTGGCGCCGATGGCGAAAACGTAGGCGTTGTGACGCCTGCGCAAGCCATGATTATGGCCGAAGAGGCAGAACTCGACCTTGTCGAGATTTCGCCCAATGCAAACCCACCCGTTTGCAAAATCATGGATTTCGGCAAGTTCAAATACGAACAGCAGAAGCGCGAAGCCGAGGCCCGTAAAAAGCAGAAGATCATCGAGATCAAAGAGGTCAAGTTCCGCCCGAACACCGACACGCATGATTACGACGTCAAAATGCGCAACGTGGTCAAGTTTCTCAACAACGGTGACAAAGTCAAAGTCACGCTGCGCTTTCGCGGCCGTGAGATGGCACACCAGAACTTGGGCCGCGAACTTCTGGAGCGTATCGCAGATGACGTGATCGCAGCAGAGCTCGGCAAGATCGAGAACTTTCCCAAGATGGAAGGCCGCCAAATGGTTATGCTGATCGGTCCAACCGCAAGCAAATGATCTCGCTCGCACGAATAGACACGCCCCGCCTTATCCGCGGGGCGTTTTGCGTTTGAAAGGAACCTCTCATGTGGGAAGAGCGCTACAAAACCCCTGACTACCTCTTTGGCACAGAGCCCGCCGACTTTCTAAAGACTCATGAGGCCCTACTCACATCGGGCCAAACAGCGCTTAGCGTAGCAGACGGAGAAGGCCGCAATTCGGTATTCCTCGCCGAGAAAGGTCTTTCTGTCACAGCGCTCGAATACGCGCCCTCTGCCATTGCCAAGGCAAAAGCGCTTGCCACCAAGCGTAGCGTTCAGGTCGAGTTTTGTGAGGTGGATGTTCTGTCTCACGCGTTTGAAGAGACTTACGACATGGTCCTCGGTATTTGCATTCAATTCCTTGGCCCCGCCGAGCGGAGCCTGGTCTTTGAGCGGATGAAAGGTGCTGTCAAACCACAGGGCCTTATGATGCTGCACGGCTATACCCCTGAACAGATCGCCTTTAAAACAGGCGGCCCGCCTCAAGCCGAAAACATGTATACGGAAGAGCTTCTCAAAGACGCCTTCTCAGATTGGGACATCCTCACCTGCCGCTCCTATGAGGCAGAAATCTCGGAGGGCACAGGCCACTCGGGCCGCTCCGCCTTGATCGACTTCATTGCCCGCAAAACCAACTGAACGTATTCTAGACATTACAGAGGCCAGCCCCTGCTCTAAGCCCTGTGCACCCAAGCCAAAAAGCAAACGGCCCACGTTTTTCAACGCAGGCCGCTTACCCATGGGTCTCTTCAGAGATTATTCAGCAGGCACAGCCACGCCGCAGCCACCAATCCGCTCAGGCAGAACGAAAGCGATAACAATAAAGGCCAGCCCCATCAGGATACCGATGATATCGCCTGACATGGCCGTTAGCCCGTCAAACTTTGATCCAGGGACAGCGCCAAGCGTGGTCTTTCCACCCATGACATCATCCAGCATGCCGCTGGCTTTCCACGCGGGATAAGTGACCATATAGGCCGCAGCGCCAAGTAAGCCACCAGCGATAAAGAAGAGCGCGTCTTTACGTCCCGAGGCCGCCGCACAAACGCCCGTACCTGGGCAGAAGCCAGAGGCCGTCCAGCCTGCGAAGCCGACCAAAGCCTCTAGCCCTGAGCGCCCAATGCGTGTAAACGCAGCGCCATGACACAGACGCTCACCATCACCCGCCCCGATGATTGGCACTTGCACCTGCGCGACGGCGCAATGCTCGCGGCCGTTTTGCCCGAAACAACGCGCCATTTTGCCCGCGCCATCATCATGCCAAATCTCGTGCCCCCCGTGGTCACAAAGGCAGATGCCGAGGCCTACAAGGCCCGCATTGAAGCGGCCATGCCCGAGGGTGCGCGCTTTGCGCCCCTTATGACGCTCTATCTCACCGAAGAGACAGACCCCGATGATCTCGCCGCCGCCCATGCTACAGGCCTGATTTCTGCGGTCAAACTCTATCCCGCAGGCGCCACGACCAACTCCGCCTCGGGTGTGGCCGACTTCAGCAAAGTCCAAGCCGCGCTCGAGCGCATGGCCGAAATCGGCTGCCCCCTCTGCGTTCACGGCGAGGTCACAGATCGAGACATCGACATTTTTGATCGCGAAGCTGTCTTCATCGACCGCGTGCTCGACCCGATCCGCAAGTCCGTGCCTGACCTGCGTGTGATCATGGAACATATCACAACCAAGGACGGCGCCGAATACGTCAAATCAAACCCCGAACGCCTCGGCGCCACCATCACGGTTCAGCATCTCATGCTTGACCGAAACGATATGCTCGTCGGCGGCATGCGCCCGCATTACTACTGCTTGCCGATCCTCAAGCGTCGCGAGCACCGTGAAGCGCTTCTGGCTGCTGCCACATCAGGCGATACCCGTTTCTTTTTGGGAACAGACAGTGCCCCGCATCCGACACATGCCAAAGAAAGCGAATGCTGCTCAGCGGGCTGCTTCACAGCGCCCGTCGCGCTCGCCTGCCTTGCCCAAACATTCGAGGACGCGGGCGCACTGGAGGCGCTCGAAGGCTTTGCATCCCTTCACGGCCCCGCCTTCTACGGCCTGCCTGTGAACAGCGAGACACTCACACTCACCCGCAGCGAGACACCTGTGACTTTCCCGATAAGCATCGCCAACGGGGCCGACCCTGTCACGCTCTTCGCACCTGGCCGCCCGATTTACTGGTCAGCCCCCTAACTCTTTTTCTTTCTCAAAATATCCCCGCCGGAGGCTCCTGCCCCCTCCCCAAG
>NZ_JAQWYD010000023.1:0-41303 GCF_029254145.1 Lentibacter sp. | reverse complement strand
TTGCGATCCGCGAAGGCGGCCGTACCGTTGGTTCGGGCGTTGTAGCGAAGATCATCGCGTAAGCTCTAGAGCTTATCCAGACCTAGAAAGGGCCGCCTCAAAAGGGCGGCCCTTTTTCTTATTGTTGATGCTTCGGGTGTGCTTTGTTACGCTTCTGGAAACAGTACGGATTGTGCCAGAGAATGAGTAACCCCTATGATGCGCTAGGCACTTCTGCATTTTGGCGCACGGCTGTCGCAGAAAAGGGCCCGCTAGGGCTCGAGCATCTTTGGACGCCAAAGTTCCACGTGCGCCCCGAGCATAAAATCGTGACAGCGGGCAGTTGTTTTGCTCAGCACATTGGCCGAGCACTTGCGGAACGTGGATATAGCTGGCTTGACGCGGAACCCGCGCCGCCTTGGGTTGTTGGGGAGGATGCGAAGGCTCTCAACTACGGGGTTTTTAGCTGTCGGACAGGGAATATCTATACGCCTAGAATGCTGCTGCAATGGCTGCGGCTTGCGTTTGAGGGGGTGACACCGAGCTATGGGAGGCAGAGGGCCGTTGGTTTGATCCGCTTCGGCCTGTGATTGAGCCAAATGGTTTCGCTCACTGCGACGAGTTGCAATCTGCGCGTCGGGCGACACTGGCGAGTATCCGAAATGCTGTTCTGGAAGCAGATGTTTTTATCTTTACGCTCGGGCTGACAGAGGCATGGCGTCATAGTGGCACAGATTTTGAATATGCGCTCTGCCCTGGCACCGTTGCGGGGGCTGAGTTTGATGATGCTGTGCATCGCTTTCACAATGCCAGTTTCGTGCAATTGCGTGACGATCTGGAGGCCGCAATTGCTCTGATGCGGGAAAAGAACAGCACTTTGAAAATCTTACTTACAGTTTCGCCGGTGCCGTTGGTTGCCTCTGCCTCGGGGGCACATGTGTTGGCGGCCACGTCTCATTCCAAATCGCTGTTACGCGCCGTTGCGGGAGAGCTGGCTGGTGCTGCGGAGGCTATCGATTACTTCCCCTCTTATGAGATCATCACGCACCCCGTGTTTCGCGGGATGTTCTTTGCGCCAAACATGCGGGCTGTCGTGCCTGAAGGTGTTGCAACGGTCATGAAGCATTTCTTTGAGGATCAGCGCCGAGTGTTTGGAGAGGTCGTTCCGTCTGCATCGGGCAAGACCCGCAAGCAGGGCAAAGTACGATCTGAAAGTGATGTGATGTGTGAAGAGGAGTTGCTCAATGCCTTCGCAAAGTAAGCTTGCGATTTTTGGCGATAGCAATCTTGGCGCTGTGCGTCGCGCTTTTGACGGCGGATTGCTGAGCTTTCCCGGATATGACGTGGAGTTTTGGGGCGCAGCTGGCAGCGAGTATCGCAATATTCACTAGGGCAAAGGCGCGTTGCGTCCAATCACGCCAGAAGCCGAAAAGGCTGTTCTTTTTGTGAACGGAAGGGGGCGCGAGCGTCTGCGGACCAAAGACTTCAATGTTTTCGTCTTTTATGGCGTGCGGCTTCGGTTGGCTGAGTTTTTCGCAGCATATATCGATCTGATGCTTGATCATGAGCGCTCGGTCAGTGAGGCGGCACTTGCATCTGCGGCCAAGCAATTCTTGCAGGAGCGTCGCGCCGTTAGGATGGCACAACTGATGAAGGCGGACGGGGCCGAGGAGATTGTCTTTGTTTTTGCGGGCTTTCCATGTTGGGGTGTCATAGATCAGAGAGCAGAGGGCCGCCTCTTGGCAGACCACCCAAGAGTATTGGAGGCGCAGCCGAGCCATAGAGCACGGTTGTGGGCTGTGCTTGAGAGAGCTTTTGAGGATTTGGGGCTCGGGTTTATCGGACAACCCGAAGAGACTGTTGTGCAGGGTATGTTTAGCGACCCGGTTTATGCAGTTGAGGACGCTGCCGAAAAAGAAGATGCAAATCATAAATCGCCAAGTTTTGCAGCCTTGCTGCTGAAAAAGCGCTTTGAATGAAAAAGCGCCTTGATTTCCGCCGCGCCGCGATTTAATCGATAGCTCGGCCTTAGGGGTATAGCTCAGTTGGTAGAGCGACGGTCTCCAAAACCGTAGGCCCACAGTTCGAGTCTGTGTGCCCCTGCCATTTTCCTTTGATGACTTGTCATTTGTCAGATCAAAGCCTAGTCCAACGCGGGCAGGTTTGGTCGGCAGAGACGTGAGGAGAATTCTGATATGAGGCTATTTGAACGCATTCTCGGCGCGCGTTTTGAGGCGCTTGCGCCTGAAGTTCAGGCGCTCCATCGTCAGGTCGGCGTCAAAGAGGGCGAGATCAGTTTGCGCGCCTCTCCAATCATGCAACTCTTTGGCTTTCCCCCACCTTGCAAAGATGCGCCACTTTGGTTTGGCACGCGAGAAGAGGAAAACGTAGCGATTTGGCGGCGGCAGATTAAGGACCGCGAGTTGCGCTCCGAGGTCTGGCAGTCGGGTGATCTGGTTGTTGAGCGTATGGGCGTTGTGACGATCACCTCCGAGCTTGTGATTGAGCATGGAGCGCTCAGCCAAGAGACCAGAGGGGTTCGTTTTATGGACATGCCTTTGCCGCGCGCGCTATGGCCGCGCGTCACTGCCTGCGAATGGGGGGCAGGTGGGGCGTATCACTTCTCGATAGAAGTGCGCGCTCCTATCTTTGATGTCGTCTTGCTCGCTTATGAGGGCTGGCTTAGGCCTTAACTGGGGGCTTTGGCGGCGAGAAGCGCAGGCTCAGGCAGGACATGCCTCCGTCGAGTTTGGCGGCCTCTGAATTGCCGACTTCACGCACTGTATAGCCGGCCTTATCAAGTGCCTCTGCTGTGCGTGGGAAGCCTGAGGGCATGATCACCAGTGCGTTGAAGCGGATGGTGTTGCCGCAGGCCTCTTCGCCCTCGGCGGTATGGATGACGCGGTAGCCCTCAAAGCAGCCTGAGTCGGCGAGGCGTTTGGTGGAGAGGATGGTCTCTTCATCGAGCAGCGAGCAGTCGGTCTTGAAGTGCAGCACGCCCGCAGGCGTGGCGACTTCGCGCACGGTGTAGCCCCAGTCGACTGTCGCGCGGCGGAGGGCTTCTATGCCGCCCGATGTGGTGCGGGCTGACGTCCCGACGAGGATTTCTTTTTCTGTCGTTAGGATGTCGCCTCCTTCGATAAAGTCTGGGGCTTCGATTGTGCGGATGTCTGCGTAGAAGCTTGCCAATGTGGGCGCCATGATTGCGGCTTCGCCGAGGCGTGTCGGCGCGCCGGGGCGCATGACAACGGCCCCTTCAGGCAGGCAGAGGGCGGCATCTTCAACAAAGACGCTATCGGGATAGTCTTCGAGCGCATCGAGAAGCTCGACATGGGCGCCTGTGGAGCGCAGAGCTGCGATATAGTCAGCGTGGTGCTCGGCAAAGAGCGCTAGGTCAGGTGTGCCTTTATCCACAGCGCGCAGGCCTTTGATGATGCTTTGCGAGGGTTGGCGTGAGATCGCATGCGAAAAGGTATATGAGCGGGACATGAGGCGCCTTTAACTGCGGGATTGTTTTGGGATGCGGTTTTCCAGATAGCGGAACCCGAGGACAAGAATGCCTGTGAGGCAGAGATAGATTGCTGCAACAAAGAGCAGTGGCTCATATATTTTGTATGTTTCCTGCCGCACGATCGATCCGATGCCATAGACCTCGAAGACTGTGATGGTCGCTGCAAGTGGTGTGGCTTTGAGTGTGAGGATAAATTCGCCCGTGAGGGTCGGGAATGTGTTCTGTAAGGCGCGAGGCAGCCAGACTCGGCGGAGCACTTGGAAGGGGCTCATGCCGATGGCGCGCGCGGCCTCAAGTTCGCCTTTGGGGACACCACGGAAGGCGCCGCGCATGATCTCGCCCTCATAGCCTGCTACGGACAAGGAAAACGCCAGGACCGCATAGGGGAAGGCATCGCGTAACACGGGCCAGAGGAAGCTTTCGCGGATACCGGGTATCGAGGGAAAGAGCGAGCCGACGCCGTAGTAAATCAGCCAGAGCTGAATGAGCAGAGGAGTGCCGCGGATCACTGTTGTGAAGGCACGCGCAAGCCAAGCGAGCGGGCGTGGGCCTGTGACTTGCACAAGGCCAATCGGGATCGCTAGAGACATGCCGATCAGGATCGACCAGAATAAGAGCTGCAGGGTAAGCCAGAGGCCTTCTGCGAAGCGCGGGAGATACTCGGGGAGCCATGACCAATCCATATGCTTAACTCTGACTTGGCTGACCGCGGCGGAAGTGCCGCTCGATCAGAGCAAAGACGCCCGTGGAGGCGAGGGACAGCGCGAGGTAGAGTACGGCTGCGGCCATATAGAACATGAAGTAAGACTTTGTTGCGCCTGCGGCCTGCTTGGTTTCAAGCGCGAGCTCAGAAAAGCCGACGACCGCAAGCAGAGCGGTTTCTTTGGTGGCGATGAGCCAGAGATTGGCCAGACCTGGCAGGGCGAAAGGGATCATGGCTGGCAATATGATACGCCAGTGTGATTTGAAGGCTGACATGCCGATGGCGCGCGCGGCTTCGATTTGCCCAAAGGGGACAGCGAGAAATGCGCCGCGAAGGACTTCTGTCGAATAAGCGCCTTGAACAAAGCCGATCACATAGATGCCGGCCCAAAGGCCTGAAATATCCATGCGCTCAAACCCCATTGAGGTGAGCGCCATATTGAGCAGGTCTGTGCCGAGGTAATAGAGAAGGAGGATCAGGACGAGTTCGGGCACGGCCCGAATAACCGTCGTGTAGACTGTGAGTGCGCCGCGCAAGACGGGACCACCGTATATTTTTCCGAAGGCGCCAAAAAGGCCAAGCGCAAGCCCAAGAGCATAGGCTCCAAGCGCGATCTGGAACGTGCTCCAAAGCCCGCGCAGCAAGTTGCCACCCCATCCGGGGGGCGAGAGGGCCAAGAGTTCGAGCGCGTTTTCCATGAAGTCCGATCAGATAAAAAGTGCGCGGCAGAAGACACCGCCGCGCACACAGGGCGTTTAGCCGCCGTAAATGTCAAAGTCGAAGAACTTTTTGCCGATGGCGTCATAGGTGCCATCTTCGCGGATCTGTTTGATCGCTGCGTTAAACTTCGCGGCCAGTTCTGTGTCTTCTTTGCGCATGCCAACACCGACGCCTGGTCCGAAGACTTCTTCGTCGTTAAGCTCTGCTTTCACTTCCATGTCTGGAGCACTTGCAAGGTAATCGGCGAAGGCAATTGAGTCGCCAACAACGGCGTCAACACGGCCTGCTGTCAGGTCTTGGTTGTGCTCATCAAACGTGCTGTAGGTTTTGATTTCTGTGCCATCAAAGTGCTTTTCGGCATAGTTTTGGTGAATTGTCGAAACTTGCACGCCTACGATTTTGCCCGCAAGGCTATCTGGGCCGATGTCCATGGACTTTGGCGCCACCAGAACGGCGGGTGTGTTGTAATATTTATCGGAGAAGTTGATTGTCTCCATACGCTCGGCTGTGATTGACATTGACGCAACGATCGCGTCGATTTTGCCAGCGAGAAGAGCCGGGATGATGCCGTCCCACGCTACGTCAACGACGACGCATTCTTCTTCCATCGCTGCACAAAGAGCGTTTTTGAGATCGACTTCAAAACCTTCCCATTCGCCGGCAGCGTTCTTTGCTGTGAAGGGTGGGTAGGCTTCGGCGGCGAAACCGATTTTGATTTCGGCTGTGGCTGCTGTAGCCGTGAGGGCCAGAGCGGCAACTGTGCCAAGGATTGATTTAAGTTTCATTTTAGTCTCCCGTTTTTTGTTGGTTAGTGAGTTGTTTGAATGAACGAGGCAAAACGTTCACTGCTGGGGTTCGTGAAGATGGTTTCTGGCGCGCCGCGTTCTTCGACGCGGCCTTCGTGCAGATAAACCACCTCTGACGATACATCGCGCGCAAATCGCATTTCATGCGTCACGAGGATCATGGTGCGGCCTTCTTCGGCAAGACCACGAATAACTTTGAGCACTTCACCGACAAGCTCAGGATCAAGCGCCGATGTCGGCTCGTCAAAGAGCATAACTTTGGGCTCCATCGCCACGGCGCGCGCGATGGCGGCGCGCTGCTGTTGGCCTCCAGACAGAAACGCTGGATATTGCTCGCGTTTGTCATAAAGCCCGACACGCTCAAGAATACTTTCAGCGCGCTCGCGGGCCTCGGCCTTGGGCACTCCAAGTACCTGCACTTGACCTTCCATGACATTTTGCAAAACAGTCATATGCTGCCAAAGATTGAAGCTTTGAAAGACCATGCCAAGCTGAGAGCGCAGCCGCGCGACTTGTTTCTTGTCTGATGGCACGCGGTCTTTTCCGTTGCCTTTGAATTTTACGTCTTCGCCCGAGAGGCGGATCGTGCCTGCGGTGGGAAGTTCCAGAAGATTTATGCAGCGCAAAAATGTGCTTTTGCCCGACCCAGAGGAGCCGACAATCGAGACGACATCGCCTTCGCGCGCAGTCATGGACACACCTTTGAGGACCTCAAGGTCTCCAAATGATTTGTGCAAGTCTTCTACTTCTAGCGTGGCAGCCGTGGTGTTTTTGTTTGATTTATCGGTCATGCGCTTTTTATTGATCTCCCCGTACGGCCCCGCGATAGACAGAGAATCTCTTGGCCACAACCACCCGAGCTTAGTTTCTTGGGGTCAATTGGCAATCTTTTTCTTAATTTCAGCTGGTTGCCCTTTGGGAACCGCCTAGAAACTGCGGGGCGCGAGGCCAGCTTCAAACCAGCTCACCAAGCTATAAATTGAATAGACGGGGAGCCCCGTTGCTTCTGCAACAGCGGCGGCATAGGGCGGCATGTTGGTGCATTCGAGTACAAGTGCGCCTACATTAGGGTGCGCGGCGCAAAGCTGTTTTGCGGCAGCGGTGATCTCGGCTTTTGAGGCGTCTACGTCAAGCTCAGGCTTGTTGCCAAGGATAGCAGCGCTAAATGCACCGTCGTCTGTGCCGATGATGGGGGTGTCGAGTGGCGCGCCCGCAGCTCTCAGGTGGGCGGCTGTTAGGCTATCGGCTGAAATGGTGAGTACGGCGGCACACTTGCCTGAGGGCAAAAGAGCGTTGATCGTTGGAATTTGCATGAGCGATGATGTTGCGACAGGGACGCCTAGAGCGGACTTGAGATCGTCTTGCAGGAGCGACAGGAACCCACAGGTTGTTGTGATCCCTGTGCAGCCGTTGGCAACGAGCTTTTGGCCTGCTTGGATGAAGGCGTCGAGCATTTGGGTTGGGTCGCCTTTGACAATCGCGTCAGGGGTTGCGCCTTTGACCACCTCGTAGCGCACGTGAAAGGGCCAGCTTTCTGGATTGCCGATATCGCCCAAGATGCGCGGAAACGCTGTGTCGAGCAGTAGGATTCCGAGGCGCGGTTTTATCTGCTGTTCTGGCTGGGACATTTGGCCCTCATTTTGGGTTCTGGCCGTTCTGGGCGCTTGATAGCTCTGCTTAGCTGGGCGTTTGGTAGGGCTCAAGCTCCTTGAGAAGCAGCGTAAGGAAATCCTTCGCTGTTTGGGACAGCGGGCGCGTCGCCGAAGTGATGACGGCCATATCCATGTTGATGGCGGGTTCAAAGGCGCGTGAGACAAAACGGGGGTCGAAGTCGTGCTCGAGCACGAAGGGGTCAAGCAAAGACACGCCCATACCTTCTTTTACAAAACTCAGCAGGTTCTTGAAAAGATGTGAGTGCACGCGTGTGCGCATTGGAATGCTCGCATCGGCGAAGGCCTCGCGCAGGCGGCGGTGCGTCATATGATCAGGGCCCATGGCTATAATGGGAGTATCGCCGAGCAATTCGGGGGTCAAAACATCATACTGCGCGAGTGGGTCGTCGCGGTGAATTGCGAGGCGAGTTTGGACATGAAGCGGATAGACCGTGAGTGTGTCATAGAGCAGAGGGCGCTCGCATATCCCGATTTCAAAAAGCCCGGATGTGACCCATTCCTGAATTTTGGTCGAATACTGGGACTGAAACGAGATGTTCATATCAGGTCGGTCTTTGGCGAACTTTGCGATGACGGCTGGAATAAAGCCAAAAGACATCGAGTGTTGCGACGCGACTTGGAGCTGGCCCGCTTGCTTGTTTTGCAAATCAACGACTGTTTGGGTGACGTGGTCGAGACCGCGCACGACCGTATCGATTTCGCGGAAGAGCATCGCCGCTTCAGGCGTTTGTACGAGACGGCCATGTACACGCTCAAAAAGTGGCAGGCCTGTTTGGCGCTCAAGCTGAGCTAGGAGATTCGAAATTCCTGGCTGAGAAATCCCAAGTGCTTCGGCGGCGCCTGTTACGGTCCCGCTTTCGACGATGGCATGGAAGGCTTGAAGTTGTCTGAATCTAAGGCGCATGCGAATACAGTATAATAAAAAGTTATGTGAAGGCTATTTAATTGTATTTGAAATGATGAAGGAGACTCCGCATGCTCAATTCAGCGATAGGGGAACGCGTAATGAAGTCAGAGCACATTGTGATTGTCGGAGCTGGGATCGTTGGCGCTGCCAGCGCGATATGGCTGCGGCGCGCAGGCAAGGAAGTTACGCTGATTGATAAGGGCGAGCCCGGAATGGGGGCGTCTTATGGCAACGGCTGTATTTTGGCCAGTTCCTCTGTTGTGCCTGTTACAGGGCCAGGTCTGCTCCGCAAGGCGCCAGCTTATCTGGCTGATCCGAATTTTCCATTGTTCATGCGTTGGAGCTACCTCCCAAAACTTGTGCCTTGGCTTGTGCGCTATATGAGCCATGCAAATTCTGGCGATACGCGGCGGATCAGCCAAGGTTTGACCACTATTGTCGGGGATAGCCTTGAGCAGCATCAGGCCCTGACGCATGGGACGGACGCCTCCAAATGGGTGTGCGAGTCCGACTATTCCTTTGTTTATAAGGACCGTGCGGCTTTTGACGCAGATGCCTTTAGCTGGAAGTTGCGCGCCGAGGCGGGCTTTGTGCCTGAGCTTGTGGAGGGGGACGAAGTCCATCAGCGGGAACCAATCCTGAGCGAAGCAGCGGGACTTCTTGCTGTCATGAAAAATCATGGGTTCATTCTCAACCCAGGCTCATATGTGAAAGATCTCGTGGCGCTTCTGGAGCAGCTGGGCGGGCGCTTTGTGCAGGCAGAAGTGAAAGATTTTGATGTGAGCGGGGGCGCGGTGTCGGCGGTAGAAACAACCGAGGGGCGCTTTGAGTGTGACAAGGCTGTGATCGCTTCGGGTGTCTGGTCCAAGCCGTTGATGGGCAAGCTTGGTATCAGTGTGCCGCTTGAGGCCGAGCGGGGATATCACATTGTTTTCAAAGGGCCGAGCGAAGTCCCAAACAACCCGATGATGTTGGCTGAGGGCAAATTTGTTGCAACAGCTATGAATCAGGGGCTACGCTGCGCTGGCATCGTTGAATTTGGCGGGCTGACAGAGGAGCGGTCCAAAGCGCCTCTCGCTCTGCTGCGCAAAAAAGTGAAAGCGTTTTTTCCAAGGCTTGAAGCCGATGGAGAAGAAGAGTGGCTTGGCTTTCGACCTGCCCCTACCGACAGCTTGCCGCTGATTGGTGAGGTTGGGACGAGCGGCGTTTTTGCCGCATTTGGCCATCACCACATTGGCCTCACAGGTGGGCCAAAGACGGGTCGGCTTGTGGCTGACATGATTATGGGGCAGCATTCTAACAATGATATGCGCCCCTTTCAGCCCATGCGCTTTGCTAAGGGCTAAACAAACCAAGAAACTGAAGAAACCAAAGGGAGAAAAGACAATGAAGACACTGACACAAAAATTGAGCACTGCTGCGGCGAGTGTTGCTTTGGCGATTGCGGCGAATGCGGCTTCGGCAGAAAAGTGGGATATGCCAATGGCGTATGCCGCGAGCAACTTCCACTCTGAAATGGGCGTCGTGTTTGCTGACAAAGTACGAGAGTACACAGGCGGCGAGATCGACATCACGGTTCATCCAGGTGGCTCACTGTTTAAGGGCGGCGAAATCAAACGCGCGGTCCAGACAGGGCAAGCGCCAATCGGCGAACGCTTTATGAGCGCTCACGCGAACGAAGCGCCGCTTTTGGGCTGGGACAACGTGCCGTTTATTGCCACAAACTACGCAGACAACGAAAAACTCTGGGCGGCAGCAAAAGACAAAGTAAACGGCCAGCTTGCGGAGCAAAACCTTGTCACGCTTTATACCTGTGCATGGCCAGGTCAGGGCTTTTACTTCAAGAAGCCAGTGGCGTCTTCTGCCGATACGCAGGGCGTAAAATTCCGCTCCTATAACACAGCGACAGCGACATTTGCCGAAGAGCTCGGAATGATTCCTGTTCAGGTTGAAGCTGCAGAACTCAGCCAAGCTTTGGCGACGGGTGTTGCCGAGGCGTTCATTTCGTCAGGTTCGACAGGCTATGACCGCAAGGTCTGGGAAACGCTGACCCACTACTACAAAGTCAACGCCTGGCACCCACGTAACTATGTGATGGTAAACAAAGGTGTTTGGGATGGGCTGAGCGCGGATATGCAGGCCTCTGTTCAAAAAGCCGCGGACGAAACCGGTGTGGCCTGTAATGCCAAATCGGCAAGTCTGGCGGACTGGTATTTTGAACAGCTCGAAGCCAATGGCATGGTCGTTGAAGATGCAGCGCCCGAGTTCCTTGCCGAGTTGCAAAAAATCGGCGCGAAGATGCAAAGCGACTGGGTGGCCGAAGCGGGCGCTGATGCCCAAGCCATTCTCGATGCCTATAACGCAAACTAAAAACGTAAGCTAAGCTTAGGTGGCCTCATCGCACGCTGTGCGGTGAGGCTGCTAAAACCTATAAATAAAATAAAAAAGGGGGAGGGTCATGAGAGATTGGCAAGCGTTTCTGGGGCTGCCTTTATGGGTCTGGCTCTTTGTTTTTCCGACAGTTTTGGCGCTCTATTGCTTGTGGAAAGGCCCGTCTGCGGTGCGGATGTTGCAGCCTTTGTGGCGGGCACTAGATAAAATTTACGCGTTGGCGGGCGCTGTGGCCGCTGTCTTTATGGTGGTCATCCTTTTGCTGATCATTGGCCAGATGGTTGCCAGATGGTCCAATGTTACCTTCCCAGGATCAACGGAATACGCAGGCTACGCCATGGCCGCGACCTCGTTTTTTGCGCTCGCTTATACGCTGACGCAAGGCGCGCACATCAGGGTTTCGATTTTTCTCAACCTCAATGCGTTTACCAAATTCTGGCTTGATGCTCTTGCGATGTGGATTGCTGCCGTGACGGCAACATATTTTGCGCGCTATGCCATCAAAACCAACATTATGTCTGAGATGTTGAATGACCGCACACAGGGGCAGGACTTTACGCCCGAGTGGCTGATCACGTTCTTATCGATGTTTGCGACCTCGCCGCTGAAGTGGGGCGAGCTTTGGGCGAACTCAGCTGAGGGCTGGGTTTACACGCCTGTCTGGCTGCCACAGTTGCCGATGTCGATCGGAACCGTGCTTTTGGCGGTTGCGATCTGGGACTATCTCACACGCCTGCTTTGCTATCGCGAAACACAAATTCATGGAGAGGTTCTAGAATGAGCGAACTTTACGCCACAGTTATTTTCCTCTTCGTCCTCTTTGCGCTTTTGGGGGGCTCTGTCTGGATCGGTCTTGCTCTTATGGGTGTCGCTTGGGTTGGCATGGAGCTGTTCACAATGCGCCCCGCAGGCGACGCGATGATCACAACGATCTGGTCGGGTGCTTCAAGCTGGACGCTCACGGCGCTGCCTCTCTTTATCTGGATGGGCGAAATCCTGTATCGAACACGATTATCCGAGGACATGTTCCGCGGGCTTGCGCCTTGGATGCGCTATTTGCCGGGGGGACTGCTGCATACGAATATCGCGGGCTGCACCATTTTTGCGGCTGTCTCGGGCTCTTCGGCTGCAACGCTCAATATGGTTGGCAAGATGTCGATCCCCGAGTTGCGCGAGCGCGGCTACCCTGAGTTCATGATCATCGGGACGCTTGCGGGCGCTGCCACCTTGGGTCTGATGATCCCGCCGTCCCTCACGCTGATTGTTTATGGCGTGACGATTAACGAAAGCATCACCAAGCTGTTTATGGCAGGTGTCTTTCCTGGTCTGGTTTTGGCAGGGCTTTTTATGCTCTACATCATTGCTTGGCACTATCTTTACCCAGACCAGCGCCCAGAGCCTGAACCCAAGATGTCTTTCTCAAAGCGTATGGCGGAGAGCCGCTTTCTGCTGCCGCTTTTCGGGCTTGTGTTTATTGTCATTGGCTCGATGTATTCTGGCTATGCGACAGCAACGGAAGCCGCCGCTGTGGGGGTCTTTGGGGCTTTGGTCTTGTCGGCTGTGCAAGGCTCGCTTGATTGGAACACCTTTAAGCAGGCGCTCATGGGGGCAACCAAGACCTCGGCGATGATCGCCTTTATCCTGATGGGCGCGGCGTTCTTGTCGCTGTCTATGGGCTTCACGGGCCTGCCGCGTGCGCTTGCGGGGTTGATTGACAGCTACAATCTTTCGCCGGTTGCGCTGATTGCTGTCTTGACGTTGTTCTATTTGGTGCTTGGCATGTTCATGGACGGGTTGTCCTCGGTGGTTTTGACCATGGCGATTGTCGAGCCGATGATCCGAGCGGCGGGGATTGATGTGATCTGGTTTGGGATCTTCCTCGTGGTGGTAATCGAGACGGCGCAGGTCACGCCGCCGATTGGGTTTAATCTGTTCGTTTTGCAGGGCATGACGCGCCATGAGATCAGCTATATCGCCAAGACGGCCATTCCGATGGTTGGGCTCATGCTTTTGATGGTTGTGATCCTTGTTATCTTCCCCGAGTTGGCGACGTGGTTGCCTGACAATATCCGTCAGGGTGCTTCGGGCTAGCGATGCTCGTGGCACTTGGCTTTTTGGCCAAGCACGGGCGCTGGGCGTTGGTGCTTGGTCTTTTGGGTGGGCTAGTGTTGCCCGAGCTTGCACAGGCTTTGAAGCCATGGCTGGCGGAGCTTGTGTTGTTGCTTTTGTTTTTGACAGGGTTGCGTGTTGGCCATCGTGACGCGCTTCTGGGGCTAAAGGGCGTGCGCCGTACGCTTGCTGTTGTGTTGAGTTATCAACTTGTTCTGCCTTTGCTCGCGCTTGCTGGGTTTTGGCTTTTTGGCCTCGCGGGCTCCCCCTACGCTATCGCCTTTACATTGATGCTTGCGGCGCCTTCCGTGACGGGGAGCCCGAATATTTCGATCTTGCTCGGCCACGCGCCTGAGCCTGCGTTTCGCCTCCTTATTCTGGGGACCGCGCTGTTGCCGCTGACGGTTATTCCTGTGTTCTGGTTCAGTCCTGAGTTGGGTGATCTGAATGCAGCACTTTTGGCCTCTGGCACGTTACTCCTCTCAATTTGGGCTGCCATCGGACTGGCTTTTCTAACACGTCATATTGCTTTGCCCGAGCTAGAAGCAGAACGCCGCGCCGCTCTTGACGGGGTTATGTCTATCGCGCTTGCGGTTATTGTGATCGGCTTGATGAGTGCTTTGGGGCCTGCGATCAAGGCCACTCCTTTAGAAGTCGGCAAGTGGCTCGCTCTCGTGCTTCTGGTCAACTTCGGGCTGCAAGCCAGCGCTTATCTTTTGTTGGGCCCGAACATGGCAGAGGAAGAGGTCGTGCCGTTTTCGATTGTGGCCGGAAACCGCAATGTCGCTTTGTTTTTCGTCGCTTTGCCTGTCACGCAGTCGCCTGAATTTTTGATATTTTTGGGGTGCTATCAGATCCCGATGTATCTCACCGTGATCTTGATGCAGCCCCTGTTTGGCAGGCCGTCAACAGAGTGTTGACGGGTTCGATTTGGGGCTGACACAGGCGGTTGGCTGTTCTTTCAGAGACGAGAACGGGACAGTGGGGGGCTTATGCGCGTTGAATTGAGCGATATTAATGCTGCGCAGCGCGTTATAGCGGGGCTGGCGGATGCTACACCGATGATCCTGTCGCCCTATATGAGCGCGGCCGCTGGTCAGCCGTTTTATTACAAATGCGAGATGATGCAGCCGATCGGGGCGTTCAAGCTGCGTGGGGCGATGAATGCTGTTGCGAACCTACCCAAAGGGACGCGCGGTGTAACGTGCTGTTCTACAGGCAACTATGGACGCGGAGTGGCTTATGCCGCTGCCAAGGCGGGGGTACGCGCGGTCATTTGTATGTCTGAGCTTGTGCCTGAAGCGAAGGTCGAGGGCATTCGTGCCTTGGGTGCAGAGGTCCGTATCATCGGGCGCTCACAAGATGAGGCGCAGGTTGAAGTGTTGCGGTTGGTGGCTGAAGAGGGGCTCGTCGAAATTTCTCCATTTGACGACGGCTACGTGATTGCAGGGCAGGGAACCATCGGGATTGAAATGCTTGAAACGGTTCCCGAGCTTGAAACGATATATGTGCCTTTGTCTGGAGGTGGCTTGGCTGCAGGCGTGGCGACGGCGGCCAAGGCGCTCAAGCCTGACATCAAAATATACGGCATCAGCATGGAGCGTGGGGCTGCGATGTATGAGAGCCTCAGAGCAGGCTCTCCTCTGGAAGTTGAAGAAGTGCCGAGTCTTGTTGACAGCCTTGGAGGAGGTATCGGGCTTGAAAACCAGTTGAGCTTTGCAGCCTGCAAAGAGTTGCTCGACGATGTGCTTCTGGTGACTGAGGACGAAATCTACCACGCGATGCAAGTGTTGTTCTATGAAGATCGGCTCATTGCTGAAGGCGCATGTGTTGTCGCGATTGCTGCGATGTTGGCCGGCAAACTGCCTAAGCCTGCGGGGCCTGTCGCGACAATCCTGACTGGGCGCAACGCCGACATGAAGCAAAGTGCACGAATTTACGCGGGGCAAAGCGTTCAGCTCGGCGAACGGGAGATCAAAGGGAGGCCATATGGCACATGACGTTTCTATCGTGACCGAAGCGGAGCTGCGTGGTCTGGTTTCGCTCAATGGCGAACTGATTGAAGTTATCGAAAGTGGTTTTGCGGCGCTGGCAAAAGGCAAGGTGACCATGCCGGCGATCTTGTCGATGGAGCTTGAGAAGGCCAACGGCGAGGTTGATGTGAAGACCGCCTATATTGAAGGCTTTGATGGCTTTGCGATCAAGGTGAGCCCTGGATTTTTTGACAACCCCAAGCTTGGTTTGGCGAGTCTCAACGGGCTGATGATCCTTATGTCAGCTAAAACGGGTCTGGTGCAGGCCGTGTTTTTGGACAACGGCTATTTGACTGATCTGCGCACAGCCGCGGCGGGCGCTGTTGCCGCAAAGCACCTTGCGCCAAAAGAGGTCCGTGTTGCAGGTGTGATAGGCACGGGTGTGCAGGCGCGCCTCCAGATGCAGGCGGCACATTTGGTACGCCCGTTTGAGCGGCTCTTGGTCTTTGGGCGCGATATGCAAAAGGCGGCGCGCTGTGCGGCGGATCTGAGTGAAACGCTTGGCATTGATTGCGAGATAACGACGGATGCTGCGGATCTTGTTGCGCAGAGTCAGCTTGTCGTGACGACAACGCCTGCGCGCGAGCCTGTGATCAAGGCCGAGTGGTTGCACAAGGGCCTCCATATCACTGCGATGGGTGCGGATCAGACAGGCAAGAACGAGATTGACGCTAGGGCGCTTGCCAAGGCCGATCACTATGTGGCCGACAATGGCAGTCAGTGCATGGTTTCAGGCGAGCTTGAGGCGGCCTTGGCAGCAGGGGTTTGGCCTGAAGGCAAGATGCCGACAGAGCTTGGAGACGTTGTTATTGGCAAGGCCGAGGGACGACGGAGCGAAGCGGATATCACCATCTGCGACCTAACGGGGACAGGTGCTCAGGACACGGCGATTGCCACTTATGTGGCGCAGATTATGGACGGTGTTGGCACGAAAATCAGTACTTAGGGGTTTTTACTCTGGAAATGCGCGCATTCATTTGGCACACAGGTGCTGCGCATTAACCCAACCATCTGCACGCTGAGCTCCGGCATAAAGGTGAGATGCCAACCATAGGAGCATTTTCACATGCTTAAGAACGACCACCTCGAAGCGTGGGACCGAGAGAACTTTTTCCATCCGTCAACACATCTGGCCGAGTTTGCACGGGGCGTGACGCCTCAGCGGATCATCACGGGAGCCAAAGGTTGCCATATTGAAGACCGCGACGGTAACCGTCTGCTTGACGCCTTTGCGGGGCTTTACTGCGTCAATGTCGGCTACGGGCGCCAAGAGATCGCCGAGGCGATTGCGGCGCAGGCAAAGGAGTTGGCGTATTATCACTCCTATGTGGGCCACGGAACCGAGGCGAGCATCACGCTGGCCAAGATGATCCTTGATCGTGCGCCTGAGCACATGAGCAAAGTCTACTTTGGTCTTGGCGGGTCTGATGCCAACGAAACCAACGTCAAACTGATCTGGTATTACAACAATATTCTAGGCCGTCCCGAGAAGAAAAAGATCATCAGCCGTTGGCGCGGATATCACGGCTCCGGGCTTGTGACGGGCTCGCTTACGGGGCTTGAGCTGTTTCACAAGAAGTTTGATCTGCCACTTGCGCAAGTGGTGCACACTGAAGCGCCCTATTATTTCCGCCGTGACAATCTGGAGCAAACTGAAGCTGAGTTTGTTGCACATTGTGTGGCCGAGCTTGAAGCGCTGATTGCACGCGAAGGGGCTGACACGATCGCAGCGTTTATCGGTGAGCCTGTGCTCGGCACGGGGGGCATTGTGCCGCCGCCTGAAGGCTACTGGGCTGCTATTCAGGAAGTTCTTGAGCGCCATGATATTCTGTTGGTGGCGGATGAAGTTGTCACAGGTTTTGGCCGTCTCGGAACGATGTTTGGCTCTGAACACTACGGGATGAAGCCTGATCTCATCACCATCGCTAAGGGCCTTACGTCGGCTTATGCGCCGCTTTCGGGCTCGATTGTGAGCAAGAAAATGTGGGCTGTGTTGGAGCAGGGCACAGACGAAAACGGACCCATCGGCCATGGCTGGACCTATTCTGCGCACCCGATTGGGGCGGCGGCGGGCGTTGCCAATCTCAAGCTGCTGGATGAGCTGAAGCTCATGGAAAATGCAGGCGAAACGGGCGCATATCTGAACGCCGCCATGGTTGATGCGCTGGGCGATCATGCGCATGTGGGCGAAGTTCGCGGCGAGGGGATGCTCTGTGCTGTTGAATTTGTAAGAGCGCGCGAGGGCCGTGTTTATTTTGACGCCTCCGAGAAGATCGGGCCGCAGATTGCGGGTGCTTTGCTGGCTGAGGGCGTGATTGCGCGCGCCATGCCACAGGGGGATATCCTTGGCTTTGCACCGCCCTTCTGCCTGACGCGGCAAGAGGCAGATGAAGTTGTCGGCAAGACCGCCAAAGCGGTGAAATCTGTTCTGGGCTAAGGCAGTCGGCTCTGACATTATGGCCCCGATGTTTGAAAGAGCATCGGGGCTTTTTCATGGGGTGCAAAGGACAATGCTCAGGTTTGGCACATGGATATTGGCGGCTTGGCTTACCGTGCTGGCGGGAAGCACCGCCTGGGCGGAGCGGGTCACTCTATATGCGGCGGCAAGTCTGCGCACAGCGCTTGATACACTTGCGCCCGAGCTTGAGGCCGCGACAGGGCATGACTTGCGGATCGCTTACGGCGGCTCGTCAAAGCTTGCGCGCCAGATCGAACAGGGGGCGCCAGCCGATATTTTTATTTCCGCGAATAAGGAATGGATCGAGTACCTGCTGACGGGCAACAGGATTATTGCGGCGAGCGGTGTCGATCTGCTCTCTAACAGGCTGGTGTTGATTGGCCAGAACGGCGCGCCGCAAATCAGCCTTCAGGAAGCTGGCAGCTTTGGGACAGGGCGCATTGCGATAGGGCTGACGCAGGCGGTTCCTGCGGGGATTTATGGCCGCGAGGCGCTTGAAACGCTCGGTCTCTGGGCGCCATTGAAGGCGCAACTGGTTGAGACGGACAATGTGCGGGCTGCGCTTGCGCTGGTGGCGCGCGGTGAGGCGCGCTTTGGCATTGTCTATGCGAGCGATGCTGTGGCGGAACCGGCAGTGCAGGTTTTGGCAAGCTTCCCGCCTGACACGCACAGTCCGATTGTCTACCCCGCTGTTGTTGTCTCTGGCAGCAAGGCAGGCGCGGAGGTGTTGGCATTTTTGCAAAGCAAGGCCGCTTGGGCTGTTTTTGAGGCACAAGGGTTTCTGCCTGTGGAGGGCAACGGAGAGTGAGCTGGCTTGGAGCTGAAGAATGGGAGGCGGTGGCCCTGTCGCTCAAGGTGGCTTTCTGGGCCACGATATTGAGCCTGCCGGTCGCCATCGCCGTGGCCTATGCGCTTGCGCGGGGGCGTTTCTGGGGGCACGGGCTGCTCAATGGTCTTGTGCATTTGCCGCTGGTGTTGCCGCCTGTTGTGACGGGCTACCTGCTGCTTGTCTTCTTCGGCTCGCAGGGCTTGGGAGGACGGGTGCTGGACGCCGTCGGGATGCCGATTGCCTTTCGCTGGACGGGGGCTGTGCTGGCGGCGGCTGTCATGGCTTTTCCGCTTGTCGTGCGCGCGATCAGGCTTTCGATCGAAGCGGTGGATGTGCGACTTGAGGACGCCGCCGCTACGCTGGGCGCTTCGCCTCTCAGGGTCTTTTTGACGGTGACATTGCCGATGGCTATGCCGGGTGTGCTGGCGGGGGCGGTGCTCGGCTTTGCCAAGGCGATGGGCGAATTTGGTGCGACGATCACGTTTGTGTCCAGTGTCCAGGGAGAGACGCAGACACTCTCGCTGGCTGTCTACAGCTTCCTGCAAGTTCCCGGCGGCGAAAGCGCGGCTGTGAAGCTTGTGATCATTGCTGTTGCCGTGGCCATGGGCGCGCTGTTGCTTTCTGAATGGCTGGCGCGGCGCATGGCGCGGAAGGTGTCGGGCGCATGAATTTGAAGGTCGATATCAAAAAGTCGCTGAACGGCTTTGAACTGCGCGCTGACTTTTTGGCACCTGAGGGGATCACTGTTTTGTTCGGGCCGTCTGGCTCTGGAAAGACCTCGCTGATCAACGCCGTTGCGGGGCTGGCTCGGCCTGACAGAGGGCGCATTGCCTTGGGAGAGCGGGTGCTGTTTGACAGCGCCGCGGGCGTGAACCTGCCTGTGCACAAACGTGGGGTTGGATATGTGTTTCAGGATGCGCGGCTTTTTCCTCAGCTGAGTGTTGAGGGCAACCTGAACTATGGCCGCAAGCTTGCGGCTGAGCCGCCGAGCGGAGCGGAATTTGACCGTATTGTGAAACTGCTTGGCATCGGCGGGCTTCTATCGCGCAGGCCTGCGAAACTTTCGGGCGGTGAAGCTCAGCGTGTGGCGCTTGGGCGTGCGCTTTTGAGCGGGCCTCAGATCCTTCTTGCGGACGAGCCCTTGGCTGCGCTTGACAGCGCGCGCAAGGGAGACCTTCTGCCCTATTTTGAGCGGCTCAGAGACGAGGGGGGCTTGCCGATCCTCTATGTCACGCACTCTGTAAGCGAGCTTGGTCGGCTGGCCAATCATGTTGTGACGCTTGAGGCGGGTCAGGCTTCGGGCTTGCGCGCACCTTCGGATGTCTTGGCTGATCCGCGCCTTGTTCCGGGGGGCGTGCGCGGTGTTGGCGCTGTGATCAATGCTGTCGTTGTCGCTCATCATGCTGACGGGCTGAGCGAGCTCTCTGCGGGCGGTTTGCCGTTATTCTTGCCGAAGGTTACACAAACGACCGGCGCTTCGCTTCGGGTCCGTATTGCGGCGAGTGACGTGATCCTCTCGCGCCACAAGCCTGAGGGGCTGTCGGCACTTAATATCCTGCCTGCCAAAGTTATCGGGCTGCGTGAAGGTGACGGGCCTGGCGCGATTGTGGCGCTGGAGACAGCCGCAGGACAAATACAAGCCCGCATCACGCGGCGATCTGCCAAGGCGCTTGGACTTGATGTTGGTCTTGACGCTTACGCTATCGTTAAAACGGTGTCGATTGCGCAGGAAGACGTGGGTGGTTGAGGCTTAGTTGATCGGCTTGTTGTATTTTACAAATGGTGTCAGCTCGGCGACGCGATCGTAAAGCTGACGCGCCGTTTTGTTGTCCTCTTGCGTGAGCCAGTAGACGCCTGTTGCGCTAGCTTTGGCTGCCTCTGCATGAACCGCCTCAATCAATGCGCGGCCTGCACCTGTACCGCGAATTGCGGGGTCAACATAGAGATCTTGTAAGTAGCAGCTGTTTTCGACTGACCACATGTGTCGGTGAAACAGGTAGTGAGTAAAGCCGATCGCCTGCCCGTCTTTGACTGCGATAAGTCCTTTAAATTCGTTGTCTGCGCCTGACTGTAGGCGCGCGAAGGAGCTGTCATAAACCGTCTTTGGCCGCGATGTTTTATAGAAGGCCAGATAAGCTGTGAACATGCGGTCCCAGTCCAGACGATCTTGGCTTGTGATTGGACGAATTTGCAATTCTGGCATGATCTTGCCTTTGGTCACTGGGCGAGGCCGAGGGTGGCCAAGAGCTGTGACAGAGCTGCTCTGCCCTTGGGTGTGATTTTGCCTGCCTTGATGAATTGCGCGGCCAGTTCATCCGCGCTTTTCATGAGCATATGGGGGTTGCGAGCGTTAAAGGCGGCTTCAGTGAGCGGAGTTTCTAGCGATTGTCCGTCTATGTCACTTATTGGCAGTGCGAGCACTGATGCGCAGAGTTTATCGGCATCTAGAAGGACTGTTCGGATTTCTGTGCAGCAGGCAAGCTCTAAGGGCTCTCCTGGTGCATGAGTGAGAAAGAGCCTGCGCAAAAGGCGAGCACCATAATAGGCCAGCAGCTCTTCGAGGGATGGCAGCCCCTGTGCGGCAGGCGCGCGGGGAGAGGGCTCCTCCGCCATAGCCGGGCGGACAGGGTCAATCAGGCAGACCGAAAGTTTGGCTTTTCCTGCACTCATCAGATCGACGCCCGCAATGAGGCCGGGTGCATAGCTGGAGTGGTCTTTGCGGAACACATCAATCAGAAGGTCATAGCCGCGTGCGAGCTTGTCTGAATGATATGCCAGATCGGCGGCGTAGTAGGTATAGCGCCCATCGCCGTCTGTGAGCGGACGGGGGCGCAGATCACCGCGCGAAACGGTATCGAGCATGAGGCGCTCGACAGGTTTTTCAGGTGCTGCGTTTATCAGGTTACCTGAACTGTCCATGAGGGCGTCTTTGCGGGCGAAGTCACTGAAAAGGCGAAACAACTCACCGCGTGTTTCAAGGCTGCTTTCATGGGTGAATGTGTCGAACTGGACATCAAGAGCTGTGAGGCCCTCGCGGATGCTGGCCATCGCAGCCTCGACGGCCGCACGACGAACGTCCGGGAGCCAGTCGGCCTCAACGGCTTCGAACAGGTCTTTTGACAGTCCTGTGCGCACGGCGGCGGCAAGGGCTGTGATCTCGTCTGCTTCAAACTCTGTCGGTGCAAGGCAGCGTGCGTAAACCCCGCGCGCGAGTGCATCGGCCTGCGCGCCAGCGTCGTTGACGTAGTATTCACGGGTTACGTCATGGCCAAGGGCCGCTGCCATACGGGCCAGCACATCGCCGATGATGGCAGCATAAGCATCCTCACCGCGCAGAGGGCGGCTGGGGTAGGCGGAGACAAACTCGACATTAATGCGCTGGGGCTTTGTGGTGCTCATGTAAATTTGATAACAGTAAAATCAAGTCAAGGGGAAGCCTTGCCAGTATGATTTGCCTCTTTTCCTCAGGGCGCAAGCTCGGTATGCACAGCCCGACTTTGAAACCCATGCCAGGAAGGCCCGCGCCAGATGCAAAAGACCCTTATAGAGACGCTGCAAGCGTTCGTGAACGCCGCTTTTTCCGGTGCGGGCTATGACACGAAGTTTGCTGCCGTACGGGTTTCGGACCGCCCCGATCTTGCTGACTTTCAATGCAACGGGCTTATGGGCGTTGCCAAAAGCCAAAAGATGAACCCGATGGATGCTGGCGCGGCTGTTATGGAAGCGCTTGATCTGGAAGGACTATTTGAGGCCGACTTTGTGAAGCCCGGGTTTCTGAACTTTAAGGCAACGGACGACGCTCTGCGCAAGCTTGTGGCTGCGTCTGTTAAAGATCCCCGGGCACTGGCGGGCACCAGTGAGCGCAAAAAGTTTATGGTTGATTATGGTGGGCCTAACCTCGCCAAGGAAATGCATGTCGGGCATTTGCGCTCGGCTATTGTGGGTCATGGATTGATCAACCTGCTTGAGTTTGCTGGGCATGACGTTGTGAGCGACGTGCATTTGGGAGACTGGGGCTTGCAGCTGGGACAGCTTATTACCCAAATCGAGGATGTGCGGCCCGACCTGTTTGAGGATGAGGTGAACGCGCCAATTACTATGCTGGATTTGCAGGAGTGGTATCCTGCGGCCTCGGCCAAATCCAAGGCAGATGAGGCCTTCCGTGAAAAGGCCCGTGTCGCGACGTCGGCGCTTCAAGCTGGGGATGCGCGCTACATGCGGTTGTGGCAGCGGATTGTGGATGTGAGCATTGCCAGCCTGCGCCGTGATTATAACCGTTTGGGCTGTGAATTTACCTATTTCTACGGCGAGAGCCGGTATCAGGACATGCTTGGTCCGCTGGTGAAAAGCCTTGAAGACAGCGGCACGGCAGAGCCTTCTGAAGGTGCGATTGTTGTTCATTTACAGGAAGATAAGAAGCTTCCCCCTTTGATGCTGCGCAACAGCAATGGTGGCTATGGCTACGGTGCAACAGACCTCGCGACCATCGTGGACCGCCTGGATACGGATAAGCCAGACTACATTCTCTATGTCGTCGATGCGCGCCAGAAAATGCACTTCCAGCAGGTGTTTTTGGGCATGGAGAAAACAGGACTGCTGGGCGACACGACGCTTGAGCATACAGCCTTTGGCACAGTCAATGGCACCGATGGCAAGCCTTTCAAGACCCGTGAGGGCGGCGTTATGCGGCTGCATGACCTGATGGAAGAAATGCATGCCGCAGCACGCGCGCGGCTTGAGGAGATGGGCAAGCTTGACGGTGCTGAGCTTGAAAAAACTGCCGAACAGATCGCCATTGCAGCGATCAAGTTTGGCGAGCTTTCACACGACAGAGAAAGCAATTATATCTTTGATATGGAACAGTTTTTGCAGTTTGAAGGTAAGACAGGGCCGTATATTCAATATACCTGCGTGCGGATCGCCTCGCTGATCGAAAATGCCAGTGCAGCTGGGCTGACGCCAGCGGCGTTCACCGAGGTTACCGACGGGGCGCGCAGTCTCGTTTTGACGCTTGATGAATTCCCTGCAAAGCTCGCTCGCGCTGTCGATACACGCAAGCCGAGCAATATGGCGATGCATGTCTACAATCTCGCCAATGCGACCAATTCTTTCTACCAGTCCAACCGTGTTTTGGCGGATGGGGTGGATGCAAGTGTGGCGGCGTCACACCTTGGGCTTTTGGCCGCGGCCAAGGGCCAGCTCGAACTTGGGCTGAAGCTTCTCGGGATAGAAGTGCCTGCCAAAATGTAAGTCGCTGTGAAATATTTGCGAATTTTATGCGCGGATTAACACATTACCTTCACCGCCAGATTCTAGGGGGGTGATATGCGTGCACAACCCGTGCACAACCCGTACATCGCCAAAACGGGCTTTATTGGGGGGTGCCGTTTGTGACATCGCCGCACGCGATGTTGACACTCTTTTAGGGTTTGCGCTGCGGCTGCGCCGCATCGCCCGCGCGAGAGGGCGCTGCCCTCTCGCGCTCTCCCGGGATATTTTGGGAAAGAAAAAGGACCTGATGATGTCAGGATGTTCGGTGTTTAGCTGTCTTGCTCGGCGAGGAAACGCTCGGCCTCAAGTGCGGCCATGCAGCCCATGCCTGCCGAAGTGACGGCCTGACGGTATTTGTGATCTGTCAGATCGCCCGCAGCGAAAACACCTGGGATGGATGTTTCTGTGCTGTCAGGTTTGGTCACAACATAGCCGCCCATATGGGTTTCGAGTGTGTCTTTGACCAACTCGTTGGCAGGGGCGTGACCGATGGCGATAAAGACGCCTTTGCAGGGCAGGTCTGTGATCTCGCCTGTTTTGGTGTGTTTGACTTTTACGCCCTCAACGCCAAGCGGCATATCTGTACCATATACCTCTTCGATTTCGTGAAACCAAAGTGTCTCGATCTTGGGGTTTTTCATCAGGCGGTCTTCAAGGATTTTCTCGCTGCGCAGCGTGTCGCGCCGATGTACGAGGGTGACCTTGCTGGCGAAGTTTGTCAGGAACAGCGCCTCTTCAACGGCCGTGTTGCCACCGCCAACAACGACGATCTCTTGGCCGCGATAGAAGAAGCCATCGCATGTCGCGCAGGCCGAAACGCCGAAGCCTTTGAATTTTTCTTCGGAAGGGAGGCCGAGCCATTTGGCGCGCGCCCCTGTGGCGAGGATCACGGCATCACATGTATATAGCGTACCGCTGTCGCCCTGTGCTTTGAAGGGGCGCTCGGAGACGTCAAGGCTTGTGATTATGTCACCGATGATTTCGGTTCCCATCGCCTTGGCGTGCTCTTGCATGCGGATCATTAGATCGGGGCCTTGAACTTCGCTGTCGCCAGGCCAGTTTTCCACTTCTGTTGTGGTTGTGAGCTGGCCGCCTGGCTCGATGCCTTGCACGAGGATTGGCTCCAGCATGGCGCGCGAGGCGTAGACGCCCGCTGTGTAGCCTGCGGGGCCTGAGCCGATGATCAGAACTTTGGTGTGACGCGTTTCAGCCATGTGGAAGCCCTCGGATGTGTCTGGGATCAAGTCATTCGCTTGGATATAACTGCCCGATACGGGGAAGGAAAGGCTGCGGAGTGGGAAAGCTGTAACAGTTTTTTGAAGTTTGAAGTGTGTGCCCTTTTGTTTTCTTGCTCTGTGTTGAAATATTGTTGCGTCCAACGGGTGTGCTGCTATAAGAATCCGTAAATCCAGGGGGGTAGACGATGCCGCATTCGCGTCTCGATGAAATTGATCGCAAAATTCTGGCAGAGCTTCAGGCCGATGGCCGGATGACGAATGTTGAGCTGGCCAAGCGGGTCGGAATTTCGGCCCCGCCTTGTTTGCGACGCGTGCGCACGCTCGAAGAGGCGGGCTTCATCCGCGGCTATCATGCTGAGGTCAACCCGCGCGAACTTGGCTTTGAAGTACAGGTTTTTGCGATGGTTGGCTTGGTCAGTCAGGCTGAGGCGGATCTCTCTGCTTTTGAAGCGCGTTGCCGCGCTTGGCCTTTGGTGCGTGAATGCCACATGCTGAATGGCGAGGTGGACTTTATCCTCAAATGTGTGGCGCCTGATCTTTCAACGTTTCAGAGCTTTCTGACCGAAGACCTGACCGCGGCAGAGAATGTGGCGAGCGTGAAAACCTCGCTTGTCATCCGCGGCGCGAAAGATGAGCCAGGCGTGCCGTTTGACGTGCTGGAAGCGAGACTGACGCGCAAGGCTTGAGTGCTGCCTTGAGGGCCTCACTCCGCGTGCGTCTTCGATCTGCGGCAGCCAGCGCTTGGGTATATGTCCGGAGATAAGAACTTTTTAACCTTTATTTCCCAAGCTGAAGCTGCGGAACAGGCGGGGACGCCGATGGCCGTGAAAGGAAAAGAGAGTTCTCTTTTGAGGGAGGGTTGCGAGCGGCCCTTCCTTTTTCTTTCTAAAAGTATCCCGGGGAGCGCGAGGGGCTGGCCCCTCGCTTCGGTCGTATTTTCGCGCAGCGAAAATGCGAAACGGGATCATGCAAAAGGGTCTTCCGGGTAGAGCACGTGCTTGAGATATAGTCCCTGAGGCGGGCAGACTGGGCCACAGGCGGCGCGGTTGCGAGCAGCGAGGGCCGTTGTTACATCAGACGGCGTCCATGAGCCTGCTCCCACACGCTCGAGCGTGCCCACGACAGAGCGGACCTGATTGTGCAGAAACGACCGTGCGCGCAGGTGAAAGTGGTATTCTGTTCCTGCTGTTACGGGGTGCTCCGTGATTGTGATTTGATCGAGTGTTTTAACGGGGCTTTCGGCTTGGCAGATGGTTGAGCGAAAGGTGGTGAAGTCGTGTTTGCCGATGAGATGAGCCGCACCTTCGCGCATGGCGTTGATGTCGAGTTTGTTCTTCACCTGCCAGACGAGGCCCTTGTCGTGTACGGCGGGGGCGCGGCGAGAGAGCAGCCGGAAAAGGTAGTGCCGCTCAAGGGCGCTAAAGCGTGCATGCCACGCCTCATTCACCTCGACACAGGCGACAATCGCTATCGGGTGATCGCGCAGGTGATAATTAAGCGCCTCGGAGAGACGAAAGGGTGTCCAGTTTTGCTCCATATCGGCATGGGCGACTTGGCCGAGAGCGTGAACGCCCGCATCGGTGCGCCCTGCTGCTGCGATGGTATGAGGGCGCGGCTCCAGTTTTGCCAAGGCGGCTTCGACCTCGCCTTGTACCGTGGTTTCTTCTTTTTGGCGTTGCCAGCCTGAAAAGGGTGCGCCGTTGTATTCGATTTTGAGGGCATATCTGGGCATGATCGGGCTTTAGCGCCTCAGAGGCGGCGCGGCAAGCCTCCCTACAGTTGGGGGGAAGGGGTGGGCAAAGCTCCCCTCTGGCGTGCGGTGCGTATCGGCACTATCTTGACGGCAGTAGAGGCCAAGAAGGGCAGCAGAGTGATCGGTGAGTTGGCAGACAGCATCGCGCGGCAGGTGGACAATCTGACGGGCACGGTTTCGGAGGCGTTTATGGAGCCTGTGATCCGTGTTGGCGTTACGGGATTGGCGCGTGCGGGCAAGACTGTGTTCATCACCTCGCTTGTGGCCAACCTGCTGAACCGTGGCCGCATGGGCGGCATGGCTGTAGAGGCGCAGGGGCGCATTGAAGCGGCCTATTTGCAGCCCCAGCCTGATGATACAGTCCCGCGGTTTCAATTTGAGGAGCACTTGTCTGCTTTGACAGGGGGGAACCCGTATTGGCCGACGTCAACGCGTACAGTGAGCGAGTTGCGCCTGTCGCTGCGGGTCAAGCCACGGGGGCTTCTTGGCGGGCTGTCTGGCGCGCGGATCGTGCATGTTGATATTGTGGATTATCCCGGCGAATGGCTTTCGGACCTTGGTTTGATGTCGAAGTCCTATGCCGAGTGGTCTGACGACGTTTTTGTGCGGCTCGCTCGGCGCGCAGAGGCCACCGACTTTTTGAAAGAGGCCGAGAGTGTTCAGGGCGACGATCCATTTGAAGAGCCTGCGGCGCAGGCTTTGGCGGCGTCCTTCACGGCCTATCTGACGGCGGCGCGGGATGCGGGCTATTATGATTGTACTCCAGGGCGGTTTTTGTTGCCTGGTGCACTTGAGGGCTCGCCTGTGCTGACATTTGCGCCTTTGGCCATAGTCGAGGGAGCGGGCCGCAAGAGCCTCTGGCGTGAGATGGAGCGGCGCTATGAGGCGTATAAATCCAAGGTCGTAACACCGTTCTTCCGCGAGCATTTTGCCAAGATTGATCGGCAGGTTGTTCTGATTGATGCGCTTGGGGCGATCCATAAGGGGCCAGAGGCGCTGGAGGATATGCGCCGTGCGATGAGCGATATTCTGAGCGCGTTCAAGCCCGGGCAGAACGCCTTTTTGAAGCGACTTTTTATGGGGCGGCGGGTTGAGAAAATTTTGTTTGCGGCCACGAAAGCGGACCATTTGCATCATGTCCAGCATACCGCCTTGACGGGAATTGTTGAGGCGTTGGTGCGGGCGGCTTCGGACCGTGCAAGCTTTGCGGGAGCCGAGGTGCGTGCCATGTCGATTGCCGCGTTGCGGGCGACCGAAGAGGCCGAGATGCGCCATGATGGCGAGATGCTAAAGTTGGTGCGGGGCAAGCTGCTTGAGAGTGGCAAGCATGCGGCGCTTTATGCGGGCGCTTTGCCTGCTGATCCGAGCAAGCTTTTGCAGCCCGCACGGGAAGGGGCCGAGCGCTGGCTTGAAGAGGACTACCAGATCATGAATTTTGCGCCTGCTGTTTTGGAACTGGCGCGCGGCGACGGGCCACCCCACATCCGGCTTGATCGCGCTGCCGAGTTTCTGATCGGAGATCGCTTGTGAGTGTCGCACAGGCCCATATCTGGCATTTGCCGCGACTTCTCGGGATCCTTTGGGCAGGAACGCGTGGTCAGGGACCTGTGGCGCGGCGGCGTGACGAAGATGCGCGCGCGATGGCCAAAGTCATCTTGCAAGGCAAGGTGCAGCTCTGGCGCAGCAAGGGACGGGCGCGGGCTTTTTTGGTGCGCGACGGTGTGCGTATTCATGCGCTCTATACCTGCCCAGACTGGCGCGGACAGGGCGGCGGCGCTGCTCTTGTCGGCCGTGCGCAGGACCAGATCGGGAAACTTGAGCTCTATGCGGCCGAGCACAACAGCGCCGCGCGGCAGTTTTATCTGCGCCATGGGTTTCGCGAAGTGTCGCGCAGTCATGGTGTGGGGAATGACGAGGGGATACCTGATATTTTGATGATATGGGAAAGGCCGATGGGATGACCGAAGGAACGCCCCGTCGCGGGCCTGTTTTGATCGAGTTGGATGCAAGCCATGCGGCAAAACCTGCGGCGGCGCCGCCTGTGCCTGAGATACAGGAGATTGCGCCAACTGGAGGGGCAGATGGAGCGGCGATGGGTGCTGCGATGCGGTTTGTTGCGCGCAAGCCATCACGGCTGGCACGCTGGTTCTGGTCTTTGCTGGGGGCGCTTCTGGCGGCGGTTGTCTCGGTTGCTGCATGGGATTTTGCGGTTGGCTTGATCGCGCGTTCGCCTGTGCTTGGTTATGGTGTGGTTGCGCTGATTGCGGCGCTTTTGCTTGTCTTGCTTACAGTTGCGCTGCGCGAGCTTGCGGCTTTCGGGAGGCTTCGGAAGCTTGACCGTATTCGGCTTGCTGCGCAGGGCGCGCTGGCGACTGGAGATTTGTCTGAGGCGCGCCGCACTTTGGGGCAACTCAAGGCGCTCTATCGGGGGCGTGAGGAACTGCAGTGGGCGATCTCGCGGCTGGCTGAGCGGGAGGGCGAGCCGATGGATGCGGATGCGCTTTTGGCACTGGCAGAGCGTGAGCTTTTGCAGCCTTTGGATGGCCTGGCTTTGACGGAAGTCGAGGCAGCGGCGCGGCAAGTGGCGACTGTGACAGCGCTTGTGCCGATTGCTTTGGCAGATGTGGCGGCGGCGCTCACGGCGAACCTGCGAATGATCCGCCGTATAGCCGAGATCTATGGCGGACGGGCGGGCACGCTGGGAAACTGGCGCTTGCTCAAGGCGGTGATCGGCCATCTCGTGGCCACGGGCGCTGTGGCTGTGGGCGATGATATGATTGGCTCGCTTGCAGGCGGAGGCGTTGTGGCGAAGCTCAGCCGCCGCTTTGGCGAAGGGGTGATAAACGGGGCGTTGACGGGGCGTGTGGGCGTGGCTGCGATGGAGGTCTGCCGCCCTTTGGCTTTCGTGGCTGTGCCTCGGCCTTCTGTTTCGGCCACCGTGGGCCGCGCGCTCAAAGGCTTGTTTGGCGGCAGCAAAGGCGCGTGACAGGCGGCTGCTTCACGCTTGTTTTGTGAGGGTGTAGCGCCTAGCCTGCGCCTAGTTTGTTTAAGGGGTTTGGGCCATGGACGGTCTTCTTGTTTTGTTGGCAATTGCCTTTGCAAGTCTGGTTTTACTTGGAGTTCCCGTGGCGCTTGTGCGGCAAGGCAGCCTGCAGCGCCAGATCAGGGATTTGCAAAAAGACCTTGGCATGCTGGCGCAGGAGCTTCGCGATTTGAAGCGAGAAGGCTTGAGACCTGCGAAAACCCCTGCGACCGAGCTTGTGTCTGAACCCGAGGCGCCCCAAACCACGACATCCGAGCCCATGACGGCGAGTGCCACACCCGCGCGAGTGCAACCCGCGGCGGCAGCCAGCGTTCAAGATAAGGCGGCGCGCAGCTCTGTGCCCCCAGTAGCGCGCAGACCTGTGTCTGCCGCACCCACAGAGCCAAAAGCCTTTGTCTTTACCGGGGGAAAAATGGAGGCCCATCACGGATTGGCTCAAGGTCAATTGGGTCTTGGCGATTGCGGCGGCCTCACTTGGGTTTGCGGGTATTTTCATGGTTCAATACGGGATCGAGCATGGTGTGCTAAGCCCGTTCTGGCGGGTTATGGCTGCTTTCGGCTTTGGTGGTGCTCTCGTGGCGGCGGGCGAATATGTGCGCCGCCGCTATGGTGATGAGGGCGAGGAGGCGATGCGTCATGTGCCGTCTGTTCTGTCTGGCGCGGGGGTCATTACGCTTTTTGCGGGGGTGCTCTCGGCGCGGCTGATGTATGGGCTGATCGGCTCAAATATGGCACTTGCGGGTCTTGTCGCTGTGTCTGTGTTTGCCATGGTGCTGGGCTGGTTTTATGGGCCTGTGCTGGCGGCGATCGGGATTATTGGCGCGATGGCTGCGCCTTTTGTTTTGAGCACGGGGGCAGGGGCGCCACCTGACCTTTACTATTATTTTGTGCTCGTGATTTTGATGGCGCTTGGCATTGATACGGTAAAGCGCTGGGCGTGGATTTCTGTGCTTGGGCTGGTGCTTGGGCTTGCTGCGGTCTGGCTTTTGTATGCCGCCGATACGGGTGATTTTGCCTTTGCGGCTTCGATTATCATTGTGACGCTGGCGAGCATGACGATCCCTGTGCGCAGCCTTGTGCCGAACCATGATGGCGCGGCTTTGAGCGAGATGTTCAGCTCCAGCCCGCGCTTCGCGGGGTTTCCGACGCGGCTTGCGGGCGGTGTTGTGGCGGTTGCAACGCTGGCGGGGCTTTCGCTTGTGATGGGTGGCAATACGACCGCTGAAGTCTGGCTCGGGTTTGGCATGCTTCTCATGCTGTTTGCCGCTGTGGCGATCTGGGCGGAGGGTGCGCGTGCGCTTTATGATCTGGTTGTGTTTCCAGCGGGTGTGCTTCTGGCGGGGCTGCTCTTGCACGGGATGCAGGGCGGCGTGCTTGTGCAAGAGCTATTGCGCGGGGTGAGCACAGACCCTGAGCCTAATGCGCCAAGCATGGGCTGGCTTGCTTACAGCCTCGTTGCCCTTGGTGCGTTTGTCTCGCTTGTTGCTTTTTGGCGGATGACGCGGGCGAGCGGCGAGGCCAAGGGCAATGCGGCGCTTATTTGGGGGCTGGGCGCGGCTGTGTTTGGGCCCGCTGTGTTTCTTATTTTGGAGTTTGTGTGGCCTGTGAGCCGCGTGATTGGCGGCTACCCCTGGGCGCTGACGGCAGTGGCGCTGGCAGCGTTTATGACCTTTCTGGCAGAGCGCTGCGCAAGGGCGGGTGATGGAGACGGGCTTTGGAAGGCACGCACGGGGCTGTTTGCCCTCGCGGCGCTGACGCTTATCGCCATGGCACTGTTCCTGATCTTGACCAAGACGGCGCTGTCGCTGGCTCTGGCGGCGATGGTTCTTTTGATCGTGTTGGCGGACCGCAAGCTTGATCTGCCGCTTCTGGGCTGGTTTGTGCAGATCGGTGTTGCGGTGATCACTTACCGCCTGATCGCCGATCCGGGCATTTTCTGGGCTGTGGAAGTGGCCAGCGCCTTTGACGCCTTTGTGGCCTATGTTGGCGTGCTCGCACTTTTGGCGGCGGCCTGGTGGTTTGGCGGCAATGAGGCGGCGCGGATGCCTGCCAAGGTGGCGGTGGACTCCGCGCTTTGGCTGATCGCTTTGGCTGGTGTGGCTGTCGCGCTGATGCGGGTGTTTGACGATGATCTTTTCAGTCACTGGGGCCTTGGGCTCTGGGCTGTTATCTGGGGCAGTGCGGCTTTGGCGCAGGTCTATCGGCTTGGCGCGACGCACTCTGGGCTGTTGCGCTGGATGCGCTATGTTTTGATGGCGCTTTTTGGTGGCATGGCAGCACTCTGCCTTGTGGCGCAGTTCGCTTTTGCGAACCCGCTCTTTGGTGGGCTTTTCAGCCGCGAACTTGTGCGTGGGCCGTATCTCTTTGACACGCTTATGGTGGCGTATGTGCCTGTGGCAATGATGTTTGCCTTTGCGGCTTGGAAACTGGCTGAACGTTTGATTGTCCGACAGGCGGGCTATGGGCTGGCGGGACTGTATGGCGCAACCTATCTGATTTATGAGACGCGGCGGCTGTTTCGGGGCGACAACCTTGCGGTGCGCGGCGTTACCGACGGGGAGCTTTATGCATATACGGTCTTGATGCTGGTCACATCGATTGTGCTGTTGCTTCTGGCTTATAAACGGCGGTCTGTCAGTCTGCGCAAGCTTGCGATGGCGGGTGTGGGGCTGACCATTGCCAAGGTGTTTTTGGTGGATATGTCTGGGCTTTCAGGGCTGACGCGGGTCTTCTCGTTTATGGGGTTGGGGCAGGCTTTGCTGGGGCTGACCTGGCTCAACCGTAAACTTTCCGACGGTTGGGACGATGGCGCCCCTGTTATGTCCGCGCCCGAGGGGCCCAAGCCTGAAACAGCACTTGAGCCTGAACCTGAGGTGGAGCTGACTTCTGAGCCAGAGGCCAAGCCGAAGCGGAAAGCCAAGCCAGTGAGGCCGAAGGCAGACTAGGGTTTGCGCTTTGACTGCCCCTCTCGCGCTCACCCCGGGATATTTATGGA
Organism: Lentibacter sp.; assembly: GCF_029254145.1. Taxonomy (GTDB): domain Bacteria; phylum Pseudomonadota; class Alphaproteobacteria; order Rhodobacterales; family Rhodobacteraceae; genus Lentibacter. The sequence goes on along the minus strand of NZ_JAQWYD010000023.1, from coordinate 8,884 downwards.
AAGCGGAAGATCTGGCCAGCGGAAGATTGGCTCAGGAAAAGATGGGCACGGACCCTTTGGGCTTGTCGCGGTCTTCTATGCTGAGGCGCAACCCGCGACCTATACGGTGTGCAAGAGCCGAGAAAGAGGCGGCGGGGGCTGGTGCGAGTGTTTTGACGAGGACCTCATCAAAGAGGGCGAGCCATATTTCAAAGTGGTGTGCGCGTATTTGGGTCACGCCCATATGGGTCATCATGGGATTGCCTGAATAACTGTCTTCATGCAGAATCGCCTTTTTCCAGAAGCTGCCGATTTTGGCTTCGTGCTCGGGCCAGTCGGTCACATGCGCGGCAAAGATCGGACCGAGCGCCGCGTCAGCGCGGATGAGCCTGTAAAAGCGGCTCATCACAGTGTCGATGTCGTCTGGCGTGATGGCAAAGCGCGGGGCGATCTGGGACATGGTGTGGCCTTGGTTTGGGTGAAGCTATGCTCTGCCCAATGGGGACTGGGCACGAGGGGGCAGATTGTCGCTGGTGATGGAGGCTATGGACGGTGGCGAAAGAGCGGCTTATAACGCGGTTTATGACAGAGATTGCCCTGATCGTTATACGAATTATTTGCCCGACGCTCTGAGCAAGAGCCGTCGGGAAAAGGCGCTTGGGGAGCCCACGCCGACACGCCACACACCCTTGAAAACCTGATCCGAAGGACGCCTGATATGTGCGCCGACACGCCTGACTATAAAGACACGCTCAATCTACCTGAAACCGATTTTCCGATGCGCGCGGGACTGCCAAAGCGCGAGCCCGAGTGGCTGGCCCGCTGGGCTGAGATCGGCGTTTATGACCGTCTGCGCGAAAAGGGCGCGGGGCGTGAGCCGTTTATCCTGCATGACGGCCCTCCCTATGCGAACGGGCATTTGCACATTGGTCATGCGCTCAACAAAACCATCAGGGATATGATTGTGCGCAGCCACCAGATGATGGGGCATGATGCGCGCTATGTGCCTGGCTGGGACTGTCACGGGCTTCCCATCGAGTGGAAGATCGAGGAGCAGTATCGCAAGAAGGGCAAGAACAAGGACGATGTGAATATCGTCGATTTCCGTCAGGAGTGCCGCAAGTTTGCGGAAGGCTGGGTGGATATCCAGCGTGAAGAGTTCAAGCGCCTCGGCATCACGGGGAATTGGGCTGATCCTTATTTAACGATGGATTATCACGCCGAGCGGGTGATTGCAGAAGAGTTCATGAAGTTCCTTATGAACGGCACGCTCTATCAGGGCAGCAAGCCTGTGATGTGGAGCCCTGTGGAGCAGACCGCGCTGGCGGAGGCCGAAGTCGAGTATCACGACAAGGAGAGCTTTACTGTTTGGGTGAAATTCAAGGTTGTTGGCGGAGCCGATCTTGAGGGTGCGAAAGTTGTGATCTGGACAACGACGCCTTGGACCATGCCTAGCAACAAGGCTGTGGTCTACGGCGCAGGGATTTCTTACGGGCTTTACGAGGTGACGGGCACGCCTGATGAGTGCTGGGCCGATGTGGGCGAACGGTTCTTGCTGGCCGACAACCTTGCGGGCGACGTCTTTGCCAAGGCGCGGCTGGAGGCGGGGATGTGGAACCGTGTGCGAGATGTCACCTCCGAGGAACTTGCGGGCTTGAGCCTTTTGCATCCGCTTGCGGGCGCTGAGGGCAGCGAGGGCTATTGGGACCAACCGCGTGATTTCCGAGCAGCGGAATTTGTGACTGATACGGAAGGCACGGGCTTTGTGCATTGTGCGCCGTCTCACGGGATGGAGGAATTCGAGCTTTACCGCGATTTGGGGATGCTTGAAGAGGTCATCACCTACAACGTGATGGACGATGGCGGCTTTCGGGCTGATCTGCCGTTCTTTGGCGGGAAGTATATCCTCAACCGCAAGGGCGGCGAGGGCGACGCGAACAAGGCTGTGATCGACAAGCTTGTTGAAGTGGGCGGTTTGCTCGCGCGTGGAAAGATCAAGCACAGCTATCCACACAGCTGGCGCTCTAAAGCGCCGATCATTTACCGCAACACGCCACAGTGGTTTGCATCTGTTGACCGCGCCGTGGGCGACGGGCAGGATGCGATGGGCAAGTCGATCCGTGAGCGGGCGCTTAACTCTATTGACCAGCTCGTCAAATGGACGCCACAGACGGGGCGCAACCGTCTCTACAGCATGATCGAAGCGCGGCCTGATTGGGTCTTGTCTCGCCAGCGTGCTTGGGGGGTTCCGCTCACGTGCTTTACCAAGAAGGGCTTGTTGCCCACCGAAGAGGGCTTCCTTCTGCGCGACCCTGAGGTCAATGCGCGGATCGCTGCGGCCTTTGAGGACGAGGGCGCGGACTGCTGGTATCTGGACGGCGCGAAAGAGCGCTTCTTGGGCGCAGGTTATAACGCGGACGAATGGGAGCAGGTCTATGATGTGCTTGACGTCTGGTTTGACTCTGGCTCAACACACGCATTTGTCTTGCGTGATCGAGAAGACGGCGCGGCGGACGGGATTGCCGACGTCTATATGGAAGGGACCGACCAGCATCGTGGCTGGTTCCATTCTTCCCTGCTGCAGGCTTGTGGCACGCTCGGGCGCGCGCCTTACCGCAATGTTGTGACGCACGGGTTTACGCTGGATGAGAAGGGCATGAAGATGTCCAAATCACTTGGCAATACCATCGTTCCCGAAGAGATCATCAAGCAATATGGCGCGGATATTCTGCGGCTTTGGGTGGCTCAGACAGATTATACTGCCGATCAACGGATCGGACCTGAAATCTTGAAGGGCGTGGCGGACAGCTACCGACGCCTACGCAACACGATGCGCTATATGTTGGGGGCACTGTCGCACTTCAAGGAAGACGAGCGGGTTGAGCCGAGCGATATGCCAGAGCTTGAACGCTATATCCTGCACCGTCTGGCGGAGCTCGACGGGCAAGTGCGCGCAGGCTACCGCGCGTTTGACTTCCAAGGGGTGTTCTCGGCTGTCTTTACCTTTTGTACGGTTGAGCTTTCGGCGTTTTACTTCGATATCCGTAAGGATACACTGTATTGCGATGGCGACAGCCTGCGGGCGCGCTCGGCACGTACGGTTATGGACCTTCTGTTTGCGCGTTTGACCACATGGCTTGCGCCTGTGCTTGTGTTCACGATGGAGGATGTCTGGCTGTCACGCTTCCCTGACAGCGAAGGCTCTGTGCATCTCACAGATATGCCGGAGACGCCGATGGCGTGGATGGACGAGGCTTTGGCTGCAAAATGGAGCCACGTGCGCCGCGCGCGGCGTGTCGTCAATGCTGCGCTGGAAGTGCAGCGGGCTGATAAGGTGATTGGTGCGTCTTTGGAAGCGGCTCCGATTGTTTATGTGCAGGATGCAGACATGCTGGCGGCGCTGAAGTCGGTTCCGTTTGAGGATATTTGTATCACGTCCGCTGTCTCGCTCACAGACAATCCGATCTCTGATCAGGCGTTCCGCTTGCCTGAGATCGAGGGGATTGGTGTTGAGTTTGAAAAAGCTGAAGGCGCAAAATGCGAGCGCTGCTGGAAGATCCTGCCAGATGTGGGCACGCATAAACATGCGGGCACATGTCAGCGCTGCAGCGAGGCGCTGGGGTGATTTGGCGCTGCGCTGAGGGGGCTTACGCGTGAGCCTGACGGTCTTTCTGGCTGTCCTTGGTGCAGCGCTTTTACATGCGACTTGGAACGCGCTCATCAAGACGGGTGCGTCCAAGATTGCCTCTATGTTTATCCTGACTTTGGTGCAGGGGATTGCTGGCTTTTGCATTGCTTTGAGCCAGCCTTGGCCCGAGGCGCATATCTGGCTGTGGCTGAGCGCATCTGGGCTGTTTCATGCGGGCTACAAGCTTTTCCTCGCCTTTGCCTATGAACAGGGTGACTTAAGCCGCGTTTATCCGATTGCGCGGGGTGCTGCGCCGATGATCGTGACGCTGGTCTCGGCTTTGCTTCTGATTGATGTGATACAGGCAGGTGAATACGGCGCGATTGCCCTTCTGGGCCTTGGGATTGCGCTGATGGCGCGGGGCGCGTTTGCCCATGGCGAAAGCCGCAAGCTTGTGCCGCTGGCGCTGGGCTCGGCCTGCATGACAGCTGGATATTCGCTTGTGGACGGGCTGGGCGCGCGCGAGGCGGGCAATGCTGTGATGTATGTCGGCTGGCTCTTTGCGCTGGATGCAGCCCTTTTCACGCCGCTTATTCTTACGTTGCGAGGCCGTGTGGCCTTGCGGGCCAGTGCAAAAGACTGGGGTGTGGGGGCCTTGGCGGCAAGTGCTTCTTACGGCGCTTACGCAATCGCCGTTTGGGCCATGACGGTTGCGCCGATTGCTTTGGTGACGGCGCTCAGAGAGACCTCAATTTTGTTTGCTGTGCTCATTGGCTGGCTGGTGTTTGGCGACAGGATGGACCGTGGCAAAGCTGTTGCGGCCTGTCTGATTGTCGCGGGTGTGGTTTTGACGCGGCTATGAAACGCTCGCTAGACACACCGACAGGCACAGTGACGCTCTCTGAGAAGGGTGGCGCGCTTGTGGCGCTGGAGTGGGGCGGAGGCTTCGAGGACAGCAGTGATCTGCTCTGTGAGGCGGAACGCCAGATTGCGGCGTATTTTGCCGGGGAGCGGCGTGTCTTTGAGCTTGCGGTGAGGGTGCGCGGCTCGCAGTTTCAGCAAGATGTCTGTGCTGTGATGGGGCAAATCCCGTTTGGTGAGACTTTGACGTATGGAGAGATCGCAAAGCAGCTGGGTGTGCCTGCGCAAGCTGTCGGGCAGGCCTGTGGTGGCAACCCACTGCCGCTCATTATCCCGTGCCACCGTGTGCTTGGCGCGCAGGGGCTGGGCGGATTTTCAGGGGGTGTCGGGGTTGAAACCAAGGTTTGGCTGCTGAAGCACGAGGGGGCGGCGGGGCTGCTGATTTGAGGCCGCTCTGCGGGGGAGCGACCCTGATTGCACCTTCGTTGGCTGTTACGCTGAAATCATGAACTCATCGAAATAGCGCTCAAGCTCTGAGTAATCCTCTAGCGGTTGGATTTTGGCGATGAACTGATCCGGGCGCACAATGAGGAGCGCTCCGCTTTGGCGGTCGATGCCTCGCTGATCAAAAATATCAGGGCCCGATTTATGGTCGGGGCAAAACGCCTTTTCATAATCCAGCAGGCCATAACGTCCCTTGGCGGGAAGTAATAAGCGGGGTAGCGCTTCTAGCGCGATGTCCCTGTGGGGGGATTGGAATACGGCGCGCACATCTATAACGGCGTCGATATTGCTGCCACTTGGTGTGTACTTTGTAACAGGACTTCTCGGGTCTTGTTCAAGATAGTGGCAGAGCGCCGCGATGCGACCCTCGGTTTGCCCGTTGTCGCCTGCGCCCGCAAAAGCGATCAGCCGCCAGCGTCCGTCCGACTTTATAGTGTGGCCAAGCTGCATTGGCTTTCCGTCACCCAAGCGAACCACTGGCGCGGAATGGAAACGCATCCCGACTTTCATCCCAGCTGCCAAATGCTGAAATTCATCGCTCGCTGTGATCAGGGACGGATCGTAACGCGTTTCAACACCAGCGGTGTAGCGCCCGTGTTTTTTGAAGTAGCTTTGGAACTGTTCGGCCTCGATTGCGTTCTGCGGTTTGACGCTGAAAAGGCGGGCCATATCACGATCGAAGTCGATCAACTCCTTGGCTTTTGCGCAGCGTTCTTCAGAGTAAGTGTGAAGCAGGGCCGGGGCGGCCTGTTCGCGCAGAACCGCTGCAAGCTTCCAACCAAGATTAAATGTGTCGGCCATAGACACGTTCATACCCTGTCCTGCCTTTGGACTGTGGGTGTGGCAGGCGTCACCTGCAATGAAAACGCGGGGTGTGCGGAATGAACGCTCGGTGTCTGGCACATCGTCAAAGGCGTCACAAACGCGTTGACCGATCTCATAGGCCGACCACCACGCGACCTCTTTTACGTCCAATGTATAGGGTGCTAGGATGTCGCCGGCCTTTGCAATTAGCATCTCGGAGGTGACGCCTCGATCTGCTGCTCTTTCATCGCCTTTGAGTGTGTCCAGCTCGATGTACAAGCGGACCAAATACCCGCCTTCGCGCGGAATGATCAGGATGCTGCCTTGGTCTGCTGATTGTATAGCTGCTTTCAGGCGAATATCTGGGAAATCAGTGATCGCGAGAATGTCCATCACACCCCAAAGCTGGCGCGCGGCTTCTCCCTTTAGGTCATGGCCCATTGCCTTGCGCACCTTGCTGCGCGCGCCGTCGCAGCCAACGACATAACGCGCGCGGATGGTTTCGGTTTCGCCATTCGGGTCACGAAATGTTGCAGTTGTTGGGTACTCTGCACTGGGATCGGTTGTGAGGTCAATCAGCTCACGACTATAATCTGGTTCAAGCCGGCTGGCCGAATTGCGCATGATTTCAAGGTAGAAGTCATGCACCCGTGCCTGACTGAGAATGACATGGGGCATTTCGGACAGATCGTCCTCAACGTCCTGAATGCGGTCGGCGCGACGCAATCCTGTGCCGTTTTCGTTGGGCCGCCAGAAGGCGACTTCATTCACCCAATAAGCTTCTTTCAAGACTTTTTCTGCGAAGCCAAAAGCCTTGAACATCTCGACCGATCGACAAGCTATTCCATCTGCCTGACCAATCTCTAGCGGGCCCGATTTGCTCTCAAAAATTCGGGTTGAGATATCAGGAAATTGCGCGAGTTGTGCGGCGAGCGTCAAACCAGCGGGCCCGCATCCTACGATTAGAACATCGACAGCATCTGTGGCGCCATGGATTGCGCCAGACGGTTGGCTGATTGCTGGATCGCCCGTGGAGACTCTGTCTAGATGATATTGCATTTCATTTCATGCCATAATTAATATGTACACTTACTATTTATCGGAAGATATGGCATTGTGTCAATATAATAAGTATACATACTTTTAGACCCAGAGAGTGAGGCACACCTTGGACCTTTCCAACTTACCAGGTCACCTGATCAGGAAGCTGCACCAACAGTCCACGTCGGTGTTTCAGGACCGAATGAAAGCGGGCGGTTTTGATCTCACGTCAGTTCAATTTGCAGCGCTGAATACGTTGGATACGAATGAAGGTTTGGATCAGGCGACCGTTGCACAACGTATCGCTTATGACCGTGCGACCATCGGTGCAGTGATCAAGCGTTTGGAGCAGAAGGGGTTTGTTATGCGACGGCGTGACCAAGCCGATCGTCGCGCCTTCAAGCTTGAACTTACAGAACAGGGTAAAGCGCTTCTGGAGGAACTGCGGCCAATCGTTTTGTCACTCCAAGCTGATATTTTGCCAACCCTTTCAGTGTTCGAACAAGCGACGCTCTTGGAGCTTATGGCAAAGGCGCTAAAATCAAAGGCTGTGTAGGAGCCTTTTTTAAATGGTATGGACCTAGAAGGGCTAGGCTGTTTTGACAGCCACATTGGCGGGATCATGAAGCAATTGGTCGGAAAACCAGATGCAAAATTTCGCTGCAAAGGTCTAAATCAGTTAACTCGGTCAAAGCCGAGTAACTTTAAAGGATGTTTTTCGCTTCAGAGAAACCATTGATTGCTATGAAAAAAACTGGGCTTGATGCCACAGACATTCGCATCCTCAGCGCAGTTCAGCAGCATGGGCAGCTGAGCAAAACACGGCTGGCCGAGTTTGTGAACCTCTCTTCCACACCGTGCTGGGCGCGTCTGGATCGGCTCAAGGCGGCGGGCTATATTCGCGGCTATCATGCTGAGCTGGCCTTGGAGCGGATCATCGATTTTACAGAGGTTGTGGTGACCGTATCTCTTGGTTCACATCGCAAGGCTGAATTTGACCGGTTTGAAAACCATATCCACAAGCTTGATGAAGTCACCGATTGCATCGCGACTGGTGGTGGCATGGATTACGTTCTCAAAACAGTGACGCCCAGTCTGGCTGCGTTTCAGCGACTGATGGAGGAGATGCTCTCTGCTGATCTCGCGATCGAACGCTACATGACGTATATCGCGACTCGTCAGGTCAAACGAAGCCAGCCAAATTTGGCGAGATTGACCGCAAAAAGCGAGTGAGCGCAGATAGAGACCGAATGGTCTTCTGTAGGCCTGATATTTGGTCTGATTGGCCTGATCTTGGGGCATTATCAGGCCGCATATTTCTAAAACTTCAGACTAAATCGTCGTTAGGTTTGAAACGATATTGGCCTGTCAGGCCACCTGCTATAAGGGCGAAAACATGACACAAGCAGACGACTTTGGCTTCGGCACACAAATCCGTAAATCACCTTACTTTGAAGCAACAGTTCGCTGGGGCGCAAAGGCTTTTTCTGTTTATAACCATATGTACATCCCACGTGATTTTGGTGACCCCGAGCAAAACTTCTGGAACCTTGTGAACGAAGCCATCTTGTGTGATGTCGCCGTGGAGCGTCAGGTTGAGATCACGGGGCCTGATGCTGCTAAATTTGTACAAATGCTCACGCCGCGCGATCTCTCCAAGATGGCTGTAGGCCAATGCAAATACATCCTGATCACAAATGCAGATGGCGGTATTTTGAACGATCCGATCTTGCTGCGTCTCGCTGAGAACCATTTCTGGATTTCGCTGGCGGATAGCGACATTCTGCTTTGGGCGCAGGGGGTTGCCGTGCATTCGGGAATGGATGTCCGGATTGGAGAGCCTGATGTCTCACCGCTCCAGCTTCAGGGGCCGAACTCGGGCTTGATCATGCAAGAGCTGTTAGGCGAGAGCATCATGGATCTGAAGTATTATTGGCTGCGCGAAGTCGACCTGGACGGGATTCCGCTCATCGTGTCGCGCACGGGGTGGTCAAGTGAGCTGGGCTATGAGCTCTACCTGCGCGACGGCAGCCAAGGTGATGCGCTTTGGGAGCGGATCATGGCCGC